>DATLME010000359.1:0-17016 GCA_035537395.1 Sphingomonas sp.
TTTTAGTTGGGTACGGCGCTCGTGTCCCCCCTTTCTCGGGCCCGTATGACACACCTCCGGGTGTGTCTCCTCCCTGAACCTTGGCCACCTCGTGCTTCGTGCACGGGGTGGTTTTTTTATTCGGCGGCGATCGCGAGCGGCTGGGCGAGCGCCTCGTCCGCGATCGCGGCGAGGATGCGGCGCAGCAATGCTACCGTCTGCACGAGCCCCGCGCCGGGCTCGTGCAGCCCCGCGTCGAGATAGAGTGAGCGATCGAGTTCGAGCTGGATCGCGTGGATGCCGGCGGCGGGCCGGGCATGGCGGTCGAGGATATGGCCGCCGGCATAGGGCGCGTTGAGCGCACAACGGATTCCCCCGGCGTTGCACTCGGCCTCCACCCGCGCGACGAACCGCGTCGCGGAAGATCGGCCGAAGCGATCGCCGATCACGATTCGCGCGCCGCCGTCGATCGGCGGCATCGAGTGGAGATCGACGAGAATCGCGACGCCGAAGATCGCATGCGCTGCGGCGAGCGCGTCCGCGAGCGCCTGGTGATAGGGGCGGTGGTCGTGCTCGATCCGGCGGCGAATGTCGGCGTCGGGAAAGCGCCGGCGCCAGATCTCGCCTGCGCCGCTGGCCCGCCGCGGCACCAGCCCGAGGCCGCTGCGCAGCTTGGCCGACTGCACCGGCTGGGTCGCGGCCGAGACGCCTTCGTCGACCCGGGGATCGCGCTCGTGCTCGCCGCGATTGAGGTCGATCCACGCCCGCGGCAGGCGTTGCACCAGCATGATTTCCGCGGTGCGCGCCTCGATCGCGACGCGATCCACGTGGCGGTCCTCAAGCGGCAACAGCCCCGACAATGGCACCCGCAGCGCCGCGCGGAGCGCCAGCGGATAGTCGCGGCCGGCATGCGGCACCGACAGCACCACCGGGCTCGCCGGCGCCGCGGGGCCCGACCGATCGAACGATGCGTCCATCGGCGGGACGTTAGGCGCGCCCTCCGATCATCGCAACGCTCTGGAATTCTTAACCGCTTGCGGCATAATCGGCCGCGCAACGAAGGACTGCCCGCGATGATCCGAATCCTGCTGGCCGAAGACGACCAGATCATGCGCGAGTATCTGACCCGCGCGCTCGAACGCTCCGGCTATGCGGTGACGGCGGTCGATCGCGGCACCGCGGCTATCCCGCTGCTCGAAACCGAGCATTTCGATCTGCTGCTCACCGATATCGTGATGCCGGAGATGGACGGGATTGAGCTTGCGCAGCGGGCCGGCGAGATGGTGTCGGGGCTGCGGGTGATGTTCATCACCGGCTTTGCCGCGGTGACGCTGAAGGCGGGCCGCGAAGTCCCGAACGCGCGCGTCCTGTCCAAGCCGTTCCATTTGCGCGACCTCGTGCTCGAGGTCGATCGCATGTTCGAGATGGATAGTGCCACCGGGCTCAACTGAACCGCTTGCGTCGCCGCCAAGGCGCGGCTAGAGGCACCCTCCTCGTGGGCGTGTAGCTCAGTGGTAGAGCACTGTGTTGACATCGCAGGGGTCGCAAGTTCAAT
Source organism: Sphingomonas sp. (assembly GCA_035537395.1). GTDB lineage: Bacteria > Pseudomonadota > Alphaproteobacteria > Sphingomonadales > Sphingomonadaceae > Sphingomonas. The sequence goes on from DATLME010000359.1 coordinate 1,535, forward strand.
CCTTGCCACGCCCACCAGAAAGGCCGGCTCGATCACCTGATCGGCCGGCCTTTCTCCTTTCCGGCGCCGCTCAGTCCCAGGCGGCGAGGGGGGGCAGGCTCATCAGGATCGCGTCGATGTTGCCGCCGGTCTTCAGCCCGAACAACGTGCCACGGTCGTAGACCAGGTTGAACTCCGCATAGCGCCCGCGCCAGACACGCATCGCCGCAATGTCCGCGTCGGTGAACGGCGTCGCCATCCGGCGCCGGACGATCCGCGGATAGGCCTCGAGAAAGGCTTCGCCGACCGCCTTGGTGAACGCGAAGTCGGCTGCGAAATCGCCCTCGAGGTGATCGTAGAAAATGCCGCCGACGCCGCGATGGACCTGGCGGTGGGGGATGTAGAAATAGTCGTCGGCCCATTTCTTGAAGCGCGGATAATAGGCCAGGTCGTGCGCATCGCAGGCTGCCGCCAGCGTCGCGTGGAACTCGGCGGTGTCCGCCTCGATCGGGAGCGGCGGGTTGAGATCGGCGCCGCCACCGAACCAGCGCTTCGTGGTCGCGAGGAAGCGGAAGTTCATGTGCACCGCGGGAACATGCGGGTTGGCCATGTGCGCGACCAGGCTGATCCCGGTGGCGAAGAATTGCGGATTGTCGGCGGCGCCGTGGATGGTTTTCGCGAAATCGCCTTCGAACGTTCCGCCGACCGTGGAGACGTTGACGCCAACCTTCTCGAACACCCGGCCCTTCATGACGCCGCGGACGCCGCCGCCGCCCGGCAGCCCGGACGGATCGACGCGATCCCACGGCAGATAGTCGAACACGGCGTCGGAGCCGGCCTCGCGTTCGATCGCGGTGAATTCGGTGCAGATCCGATCGCGCAGGGATTCGAACCATTCGCGGGCGAGAAGTTGCTGGGGGTCTAGTTCCATGCCCGGAGCTTGGCGCGAGCGACGCCGGATGTGCAACGCCAAATTCCGGTCATGCCCGGCGCGGGCTCAGACCTGCCATCCGGTTTGCCGCATCGCTTCCCCGAGCACGATTGCGCCCGCGACTGCGATGTTGAGCGAGCGCATGCCGCTGCGCATCGGCACGCGCACCCGCAGCGCGGCGCGCGCATGTACCTCGGCCGGCACGCCCGCGCTCTCCGAGCCGAGCAGGAGAACGTCGTCGGGGTGGAACGTCGCTGCAGGCAGCGCGACCGCGCCGGTGGTGGTGAGCAGTACGAGGCGCCCGGTGGTCGCGGCGTCGAACGCCGCCCAGTCGACGTGGCGCACCACCGTCGCGGCATCCGCATAGTCCATGCCGGCGCGGGCGAGCGCCTTGTCGCTCCACGCGAACCCCATCGGCTCGATCAGGTCGACCGCGATCCCCATGCAGGCGGCGAGACGGAGGATGGTGCCGACGTTGCCGGCAATGTCGGGCTGGTAGAGGGCGATGCGCATCGTGCGTGCCTAGCCAAGCCACGGCGTTCCCGCAAAATCAGGTTGGCAAAGCGCGCGTGCCGCGTCTATCAGACCGGCAGCCTGCCGTGGGGACGGATCGGGTTGGTTGGCGCATGTTCCGTCTCCGGAAACAGGGCGCTTGTCCCGATAGAGAAGTGCAAGGGTTGGATTTGATGGCGACTGAAAGCATGGTTCCTCCCGGTGCAGAGCCCGAGCCGCACCACGAAGACGCGCAGGATCCCCGCCGCCGCGACTTCATCAACATCGCCGCGGTCACTTTCGCCGGGGTCGGCGCGGTCGCGATCGTGCTGCCGTTGATCAACCAGATGAACCCGTCGGCCGACGTGCTCGCGCAGTCGACCACCGAGGTCGATCTGTCGAAGATCGCGGTCGGCCAGGCGGTGAAGACCAGCTTCCGCAAGCAGCCGCTGTTCGTCCGCAACCTCACCCCTGCCGAGATCGCCGCCGCCAACGCGGTCGACGTCGCGAGCCTGCGCGATCCGCAGACGCTCGCGGAGCGGACCAAGGCTGGCAAGGAGAACTGGCTGATCACGCTGGGCGTCTGCACCCATCTCGGCTGCGTGCCGCTGGGCGCGGGCGAGGGCGAGAACCGTGGTCCGTTCGGCGGCTATTTCTGCCCGTGCCATGGCTCGGCCTACGATACCGCGGCGCGAATCCGCCAGGGTCCGGCGCCGACCAACCTGGTGGTTCCCGATTACACGTTCAATTCCGACACCGTCGTGACGGTGGGTTGAGGTAGCGACAGATGAGCTTTCCCTGGGCCAAGCATTATGAGCCGAAGCAGCCGCTGATGCGGTGGCTCGACGAGAAGCTGCCGTTGCCGCGCCTCGTCTACAACGCGGTCGGCGCTGGCTATCCGGTGCCGCGCAACCTCAACTACTTCTGGAACTTCGGCGTGCTCGCCGGCGCCGCGCTGGCGATCCAGATCGTCACCGGCATCGTGCTGGCGATGCATTTCGCCGCGGAATCGACGGTGGCGTTCCATTCCGTCGAGAGCATCATGCGCGACGTCAACGCCGGATGGTTCCTGCGCTATGCGCATGCCAACGGCGCGTCGATGTTCCTGCTGGTCGTCTACATCCATATCGGCCGCGGCCTTTACTACGGCTCGTACAAGGCGCCGCGCGAGATGGTGTGGCTGCTCGGGGTCACGATCTTCCTGCTGATGATGGCGACCGCGTTCATGGGCTATGTGCTCCCCTGGGGGCAGATGAGCTTCTGGGGCGCGCAGGTGATCACCGGCTTCTTCTCGGCGATCCCGCTCGTCGGCGAGACCATCCGCATCTGGCTGCTCGGGGGCTTCGCGCCCGACAATGCCGCACTGAACCGCTTCTTCTCGCTGCACTATTTGCTGCCGTTCGTGATTGCAGGGGTGATCATCCTCCACATCTGGGCGCTGCATATCCCGGGGTCGAACAACCCCACCGGCGTCGAGGTGAAGGGCGAACAGGACACGGTCCCGTTCCACCCCTATTACACTGCGAAGGACGGCTTCGGGCTCGGCGTGTTCATGCTGATCTTCGCAACGCTGATCTTCTTCTCGCCCAACCTGCTCGGCCATCCGGACAATTACATCGAGGCGAACCCGCTCTCGACCCCGGCGCACATCGTTCCGGAATGGTATTTCCTGCCGTTCTACGCGATCCTGAAAAGCTTTACGGCGGACTTCATCCTGCCCGCGAAGCTGTGGGGCGTGCTTGCGATGTTCGGCTCGATCCTGCTGCTGTTTTTCCTGCCGTGGCTCGATACGTCGCCGGTGCGGTCGGCCAATTACCGTCCGAAATACCGGATGTTCCTGATCGTGCTGCTGTTCGACGTGATCCTGCTGGGCTACGTCGGCGGCGCCGAGGCCAATGCGCGCAACGTGATCCTGGGGCAGCTCGCCTCGGCCTATTATTTCGCGCATTTCCTCGTGATCCTGCCTTGGGTGTCGCGCTCGGAGCGGCCGCGGGCGTTGCCGAATTCGATTACCGAGGCGGTGCTGGAGAAGCATGGCGGGACGTCTCCCGCGCAGACCGCGCTCGCGCACTGATCCGATAAGGGACTGACCAGCTCATGCTTCGTACCATCGCAACCCTGATCGGCGCGGCGTTCGTCTTCGTGCTCGCCATCGCGCTGTTCGGGACCGCCAAGACGGCGATCACCGATCCGGCGCCGGAGAGCGCGGAGCACGTGTTCCGCCAGCATCCCGAGAATATCGGGCTGGCGTCCAACGGCCTGTTCGGCAAGTTCGACAAGCGTCAGGTCCAGCGCGGCTTCCAGGTCTACAAGGAAGTCTGCTCCGCCTGCCATTCGCTCAAGTTCGTGCATTTCCGCGACCTGCAGCGGATCGGCTATACCGAGGCCGAGGTTAAGGCGATCGCGGGCCAGTGGGCGATCGAACAGCCGAGCGTCAACCCGGACACCGGTGAGGCTGCGACGCGCAAGAACGTCGCGTCGGACGTCTTCCCGTCGCCCTTCGTCAACGAGGTCGCCGCGCGCGCCGCGAACAACAACGCGCTGCCGCCCGATCTGTCGTTGATGGCGAAGGCGCGCGAGGACGGGAGCAACTACATTCACGCGCTGATGCTGGGCTACCAGCCGCAGCCGGCAGCACTGCTGAAGGAGTTCCCGGGCGCCAAGACTCCGTCGGGGCTGTATTACAATCCGATCTATCCGAACCTCAACATCGCGATGCCGCCGCCGATCACGAGCGACGGGCAGGTCACCTATTCCGACGGCACCCGCGCCACCAAGGATCAGATGGCGCGCGACGTCGCGGCCTTCCTGACGTGGACCGCCGAGCCGAATCTCGAGGCGCGGCACGCGGCCGGGCTGGCGGCGTTCCTGTTCATCCTGATCTTCTGCTTCCTCACCTGGGGCGCCTACCAGAACGTCTGGCGCGACATTAAGCATTGATGGTCGGGCAGGGGCAGCGGGCGATGGCGCTCGCTGCCCCTGGCGCTCGTGCGGGTCCCCTTTCGTCAGCCCGGATTTGACCCGGCACCCGGGGTTGCAAGCCGTGCGCATGGTACTCTGTGTTCCGGCCTGCGCCGGCATGACGAACGTTGATGGCGACCGGAATAACGAACCGGGATAACGAAAGGTCGGCCCACCGGCGCGACCTTCCATCCCACCGCGGGACACCAGCCCGCTCAGCTTCCATTCACGCGGAACCAGCGATGATCCGGCCTCGTTCTACGATGATCGGCGCGTATCCTGCCGTCTCCATGTGTCTGGGAGAATTTCGATGATCCTCAAGCGTCTCGGCCTGGCTAGCCTCGTCATCGGCCTCGGCATCGGTGCGGCCGGCTGCACCGACGGTTACGGTTATAGCGGCGTCAATGTCGGCTACGCCTCGGGCTATGGCGACTATTATGACGACGGCTTCGGCGGCTACGGAAACGGCTATTACGGCGCTGGCTATGGCGGCCCGGGCTATGGCGCGCTCGGCGGCTATTTCGGCTGGTACGGCGACTATTATTATCCGGGCAACGGCATCTACGTCTATGACCGCTATCGCCGTCCGTATCGCTGGAACGACAACCAGCGCCGCTACTGGGAAGGGCGGCGCGGCAACTATCGCGGCGACCGCAACTGGAACGGCTTCGACCGCGACGGAGTGCGCGGCAACGACCGCCGGACCTGGAATGGCGATCGTAATGGCATTCGCGACGGCAATCGCGACACCAGTCGCAACAACGGTGCCGACGGCTATCGTGGTCGCACCGACGGCAATGCGACGCGGAGCTATCAGCGTCGTGACGACGGCACGCGGACGTCGTCAGGCAACCGCGGCGATCGTGCGACGTGGCGCAACCGCGACAATGGCGCGGCGGCGACCACCCCCGGTACCCAGACCAGGACCTACACGCCGCGAAGCAATCGCGGCGGCGACGGCCAGTCGCGCGGATGGCGCGGCAGGCGTGGCGGCGAGCAGCCCTGACCGGCGTCCGGCCGCAGGCTCAGCCCTGCGGCCGGGTCGCGACCAGTCCGTTGGACACGAAGGTCATCACCGGCACGTCGTGCTGGTTGAACACCGTCATCCGGCTTTTGAAGATCCCCATTTCGGGCCGGCTGGCGGACTGGCGTTTCTCCAGCACCTCGGTCTCGCAACGTAGCGTATCGCCGGGATAGACCGGCTTGAGCCAGCGCAGCTCGTCGATTCCGGGCGAACCCAGTCCCGCCTGACGGTTCGCCTTCAGATTTTCGACAAGCATCGCCATCGTCATCGCCGCCGTATGCCAGCCACTTGCGGACAGACGCCCGAAATAGGTCTTCTCCGCTTCTTCGTCGGACAGGTGAAAGGGCTGCGGGTCGAACTTCCGGGCGAACGCGATCACCTCGTCGCGGGTGACGGGATAGGCGCCGAAACTCGATTTCGCGCCGACCTCGATGTCCTCGAAATATTGCATGGGCAATCCTATCGCTTGATCACGGAACGGAACGGCGCATCGGTGCCGTCGAGATCGGCCTGGGGCAGCCCAATGAGCCGGCGGAGCAAGGGGGCGATGTCGACATTGTCGAACTCGCCGACGCGGCGGCCGGCAGCGAAAGCCGGACCGCTGGCGAGAAACAGCGCGCGCATCGCGGGATCGGCAGGGTCGTAGCCATGCGCGCCGCCTGCAAAGGGGGCGGCAGGCGGCAACTTGACGATCAGCCAGCCGGTCTCGGCCAGGCAGACGAAGGGCGCGACCCGCAGGTGGCGGCCATAATGGAACCGTGCCGGCACCGCTTCCTTGCGCCAGCATTCGACATGGCGATGGCGCCGCAGCAGCGCGCGCGCGACCGCGTCCTCGCGGCCCGGCAGCGGCACGATCGTGGCGAAAGACCCGGTATCGATCGCGCGCAGATCGGCGGGGTCCGCCAGATCGGCAAGCGCCACGGTGCGGCTACTGCTGGTCGCGGCCATGCCGTGGTCCGCGACGACGACGAGGTTGGCCGGTTGCGCGAGCGTAGCCAGACCGTCGATCAGCGCGCCAATCTGCGCATCGACCGCCGCCACCGCTTCGATCGTCCGCGGGTCGTCGGGACCGAAACTGTGGCCGGCGGTGTCGACCGTATCGAAATAGAGCGTGATCAGGCGCGGCCGAATCGCTGCGGGGCGCCGCAGCCAATCGATTACCGCCGCGACGCGCTGCTCGCCGGTCAACGCCTCGTTATATTGCTGCCAGTCGCGGGGCCGGACGCCGCCGGTTACGGTGCGATGGCCCCCGGCCTCCATGGTGCCGCCGACCGCGACGTTGGCGCCGGGCCAGAACATCGTCGCGCTGCGGATGCCGGCCTTTTCCGCGGTTACCCAGATCGGCTCGGCCTCATTCCACCAGAACGGATCGTCGCTCTGCATCGTGAAGGTTTCGCCCGGGCGGCGCGGATCCTCCATGCGGTTGCCGACGATGCCGGTGCGGTCGGGGCGCAGCCCGGTAACGAGCGTCCAGTGATTGGGAAAGGTGACCGACGGAAAGGACGGCCGCATCGCCGCCGACACGCCGAGGGTCTTCAGCCGATCGAGGTGCGGCGTCGCGCCGCGATCGAGGTAGTCGGGGCGGAAGCCGTCGATCGACACGAGGATCGTGACCGGCGGACGCGCCTCGGTCACGCGCGCCGCGGTGAGGGGCGCCGCCGCCGGGGACGAGGCCGGCGCGAGCGCGGGCGGCGGGTAGGGGAAGGCACAGCCGGCGAGCGCTAGCGCCGCTGCGATTGCCGTCGACCTGTTCCGCATCGTCCGCTCCCGTCGTCCTGCCCAGCCGGCTACAGCGCGCGCGCAACGAGCGCAATCGCAGCGGGGCGAACGCTCAGACGTTGAAGCGGAACAACAGCACGTCACCGTCCTGGACGACATATTCCTTGCCCTCCTGGCGCAGCTTGCCCGCATCGCGCGCGCCGCTTTCGCCACCGAGCGCGACATAATCGTCGAACGCAATCGTCTCGGCACGGATAAAGCCGCGTTCGAAGTCGGTGTGGATCTCGCCTGCGGCCTGGGGCGCGCGGGCGCCGACCTCGACGGTCCAGGCCCGCGCTTCCTTCGGCCCGACCGTGAAGAAGGTGAGGAGATGGAGCAATTTATATCCCGCCCGGATCACGCGCGCGAGCCCGGTTTCCTCGAGCCCCAGCTCGCCCAGGAAGTCGCCGCGTTCCTCGGGCGGCATGGTCGCGATCTCGGCCTCGATGGCGGCGGAGACGACGACCGCCTCCGCGCCCTCGGCTGCCGCCTTGGCGAACACCTTCGCCGACAGCGCATTGCCGTTGGCGGCGTCGCGCTCGTCGACGTTGCAGACGTAGAGCACCGGCTTGGCGGTGAGCAGCTGCGCCTGCGCGAAGATCCGCGCCTCCTCGTCGTCCTTCGGCGCGGTGAGCCGTGCCGGCTTGCCCTCGCGAAGCAGCTCGAGCGCCTGGCCGAGCACGGCGGCACCGATCTTCGCCTCCTTGTCGCCCTGCTGACCCTTCTTGGCGAGGTTGGGCACGCGCTTCTCGAGGCTTTCGAGATCCGAGAGCATCAGTTCGGTCTCGACCGTCTCCGCATCTGCGATCGGATCGACCTTGCCCTCGACATGGGTGACGTCGCCGTCTTCGAAGCAGCGCAGGACGTGGACGATCGCATCCACCTCGCGGATGTTGCCGAGGAACTGGTTGCCGAGCCCCTCGCCCTTGCTCGCGCCGCGGACCAGCCCCGCAATGTCGACGAACGCCAGCTGCGTCTCGATGATCTTGGCCGACCCCGCGATCGCGGCGAGCTTGTCGAGCCGCGGATCGGGCACCGCGACATTGCCGACGTTCGGCTCGATCGTACAGAACGGATAATTCGCGGCCTGCGCCGCCGCGGTCTCGGTGAGCGCGTTGAAGAGCGTCGACTTGCCGACATTGGGCAGGCCGACGATGCCGCAGCGGAAACCCATCACAGATCCTTTGTTGGTAGCCCGCGGATTGCCGCGCGGGTGAGCCGGTGCCGATAGAGAAGCGCGCCCGCGATTGCCAGCGAGTCGAACATCGATCGTCGCGCCGCTCGATTCGACCGTGATATCGCTCGGCTTGGCGCAATCGTCGCTGCGGGCTGTCCGCGATCATTCTTGCTCAACCGATCTTGCGCTATCCCTTCGTCACGCGGTTCGTCGCGGCATGCTTTTGGGGAAAAGCGGATGCGGATTACAGGGGCGCTCGCTGCAGTCCTCGCGCTGGTGACGGCTGTGCCGGCGCTCGCCAAGGATTCGCGTGCCCTGGTTACCGATCCATTGGCGGCGCTGCTGTTGCTGCCCAGCACCGTGACCAGCCTGCACGTCGCTCCCGACCTGCGGGTCCGTTTTGGCCTCGGTCCAGCACCGAGCGAGGCCGACGGCGTGATCGAGCGGCTTCAGCCGCGGTTCGTCAGCGCGATGATCGACTTCTATCCGATTTCCGGCCGTGGTTTCCACGTGTCCGCGGGATCGCGCTTCTCTGCGCGGCGCAATTTCGCCGCCGAGGCCGAGAATGCGGCGCGCGGCCTGATCTACCAGCCGCGCGGCGGTGGCGGCACGCTGCGCGCGGGCTTCAAGCGTTTCGCCCCGGCGATGACGCTCGGCTATACTGGCGATGTCGCACCGGGCATGACCCTCGGGCTCGAAGCAGGCGCACGGATGGGGCGCGCGTTCACCGCCATGCCGCGGTTGCGCGGCGACGACCGGTTCGGCGACATCGCCACCCCCAATCCACTGGTCAACATGGTCTGGGGCCTGCGCTTCTAACCGAGTGGGTCCGGTTCCGCGCAGACCGGGTCCCTAGACGCGCGCGCAGGCGCCCCGCATAGCCCCGGCATGATACCGCCGATCGCTCTGCTTCCCGCCTTCGCGCCCTGGCTCGACCTTGCCGGGCTCGCGGTGTTCGCGGCGTCGGGTGCGCTCGCTGCCGCCAAGCGCGGGCAGACGCTCGTCACGCTGACCTTTTTCGCGCTGATCACCGGCGTCGGCGGGGGCACCGTGCGGGACCTGCTGATCGACGCGCCGGTCTTCTGGGTTCACGATGCGCGGGCCGCCTCGGTCTGCCTGCTGGTCGCGCTGGTCATCTGGGTGACGCCCGAGCGGTGGTGGCGCGGCGAGGCGCTCGACTGGTTCGATGCGCTCGGTCTCGCGGCCTATGCGGTATTCGGCGCGACCAAAGCGCTCGGCTACGGCATTCCGCCGGTACCCGCCGCACTGATGGGCGTGGTCACCGCGTGTGTCGGCGGCATTATCCGCGACGTTCTGGCCGGTGAGCCGTCGATCTTGATGCGGCCCGAACTGTACGTCACCGCCGCGGCGCTGGCAGCGGCGAGCTATGTCGTGCTGGTTCTGTTCGGCACGTCGACCGCCCTCGCGGCGGTGATCGCGGCGAGCGCGGGATTCGCGCTGCGCGCCGCGGCGCTACGCTATCATCTCGCGCTCCCCGCCTATCGCGGGCGGCGCTAGCTCAGCCGCGGACCACCCCGACATCGGCAAAGCGGCGCGGTTCAACGGGCGGCACGGCCGGCTCGTTCAGCTCGCATTGCCAGGTTCCGACGTCGATCCAGCGGCCATGCTTGTAGCCGACCTCGCGGTACACGCCGGCGCGGCGGAACCCGACCTGTTCGTGGAGCGCGATCGAGCCTTCGTTGGGCAGGGCGATTCGCCCGATCGCCTGGGTAAAGCCCTGCGCGCGCAGCGTATCGATCAGCGCCTCGTACAACAGCCGTCCCGCGCCCTGGCGCTGGGCGACGTCCGCGACGTAGATCGTCGCTTCCACGGTCCACCGATAGGCCTCGCGCTGGTGGAAGCGCGTGGCATAGGCATAGCCGAGCACGCCGCCACCTCGGCCGCCGTCCGCCGTACCCGAACCGATCGTCGCGACCATCCAGGGATAGAGCCCTTCCGACGCGGCCATGCGGGTCCGCATCTGCCGCGCATCGGGCGCTTCGGTTTCGAACGATGCGGTGCCGACCAGCACATGCGGCGCATAGATCGCCGCGATCGCGCCGGCGTCCTCCGGGGTCGCCGCGCGAATTCCGATCCCGACTGCGGTCAAAGGCCGAACCGCGCGAGCACCAGATCGAGCAGGCGGGCATCGCCGCCGCCCGCGGTGCTCGGCCCGAGACTGCCGCATTCGAGACACCGCGCCTGGATCGAGCCCGACGTCGCCAACCGGCGAATGTCGCCCAGCGCGCGCGCAACGACCCCGCGCCGTTCCGCGGCAATCCGCGCGAAGACGTCGCTGCCGGTGGCGTCCTCATCCTCTTCCTTGTCGGCGAGCGCGGCGGCGAGCCCGGCGGCCCAACCCGGCTTCTTCTCCAGATATTCGGCATGCACCGACTTGGGATCGAGCTTGGCGCGCTTGGCTGCCTCGGCGATCGCATCCTCAAGCGTGCCGAACCGGTCGACCAGGTTGAGCTGGCGCGCGGTGCCGCCGTCCCAGACCCGGCCCTGCGCGATCTCGTTGACCCGTTCCGGCGTCATCCGCCGCGAGGTCGCGACGCGTGCGATGAACTGCCGGTATCCGTTCTCGATCCCTGCCTGGAGGATCGAGTCGAGCGTCGCGTTGGTCCCGCCGAAGATGTCGGGCTGCCCTGACAGCGCAGTCGTCTTCACGCCGTCCGACGTCACCCCGATCTTCGCCAGCGAACTCTCGAAGGTCGGGACGATCCCGAAGATGCCGATGGAGCCCGTGATCGTCGAGGGTTCCGCGAAGATCACGTCCGCCGGAGTCGACACCCAATAGCCGCCAGACGCCGCGAGCCCACCCATCGATACGACGATCGGCAGGCCACGCTTCTTGGCTTCGAGCACCGCCAGCCTGATTTCCTCGGACGCGAGCACCGACCCGCCGGGCGAATCCACCCGTACGACCAGCGCCTTCAGATTCTTGGTGGCCAGCCCCTTCATGATCGCCTTGGCGATGGTGGTGCCGTGCGCCTGGCCGGGTCCGCCTTCGCCGTCGACAATGTCGCCGGCAACGGTAACCACGCCGATCGCGCTGCCAGCGGTCGGTAGCGGATTGGCCTGGATCCAGGCGTCATATTTGATCGTGTTGAAATTGCCCGCGGGCTTGCGGGCATCGCTGCCGGCAAGCTGCGCGACGCGGCGTCCGAATGCGGTGCGATCGCCGAGCTTGTCGATCAGTCCCGACGCCATGTTGGCCTTGGCGATGTCGCCATTCGTCGCGAGGATCAGCTTGTCGGGCGCAGCCATGAACGGCGCGATCTGCGCCCTGGGCCGCGCGCGCGCGATCGATTCCTGCCATTGGCCGAGCAACGCGCCATACAGCGCCTGGCTCGCGCCTTCCGCCTCCGGGCTCTGGTCTGTGCGGGTGAAGGGTTCGACGAACGACTTGAACTTGCCGACCCGATAGACGTGGGTGTTGACCCCGAGCTTGTCGATCAGGCCCTTGTAGAACAACTGGTTGCCGCCGGGGCCGGTGAACAGCGTGCCGCCAAGCGGGTTCATCCAGATCTCGCTGGCATTTGCCGCGAGTCGATAGCTGGCGTCGGTATAGCCGGTCGCATAGGCGAGCACCGGCTTGCCGCTGGCGCGAACCTCGCCGATCGCAACCGCGATCTCGTTCAGCGTCGCGGGATAACCGCCCGAGAAGCTGTCGAGATCGAGCACCAGCGCCTTTACCCGCGCGTCGGTCTTGGCGGTGCGGATCGCGCGGATCACGTCGCGTGAACGATATTGCCGCGCGATCGTCCGGCCTGACAGCATCGCAAGCGGTGCCTGCTCCTCGGGCTGCTCGACGATCGCACCATCCAGATCCAGCACGAGCGCGCCGTCCTTGATCGGCGCCATTCCCGGCCGCGCGTTCAGTGCCGCGAACAACAGACCGAAGAACAACAGCATCGCGATCAGGACGAGGCCGTCCTTGATCCCGACCAGGAGCTTCCATGCACCCCGTACCAACTTCACGCGCAGCTCCTCGTAGATTGTGCCTACGCGGTAGCCCAACCGCATGGGCGCGTAAATGGCCTGTGTTGGGCGGGTAATACAGGGATGGGACGACGGGGCGCGCCGTCCACTCGCCTACTCGTCACCCCGGATTTGTTCCGGGCCCACCGTCCCGCGATCCGTCGTGCTGCGATATCGCGGCACGGTGGACCCCGGAACAAGTCCGGGATGACGCCTTCGGAGACGCCACGCTTCACCTTCGGCCGCGCAGCCCCTAACAGCGCGCGATGGTCGCTCTCGCCACCGCCCAGCCGCTCGGCGGCACCGCTCCTGCCAGCGCGGGTGAGGAGATGCGTGCGCTGCTCGCGCTTGCAGGGCCGCTGGTTGCCGCGAACCTGCTTCACATGATGATCTACGCCACGGACGTGATATTCGTCGCGCGGCTCGGGACCACCGAACTCGCCGCCGCGACGCTCGGCGTTTATCTTTATTCGGTGATCATGTGGGCGTTGATCGGGCTCGTCGGCGCGTGCGCCCCGGTGATCGCCGCCGAGCTCGGGCGCCGCCGCCATGCGGTGCGGCAGGTGCGCCGGACCTTTCGGATGGCGATGTGGCTGTCGGCCGTCGCCAGCATTCCCTTCATGATCCTGTTGCTCAACGGCGAGCGATTGATGTTGCTCGCCGACCAGGACCCGCTGGTTTCGGCGCGCGCCGGCGCGTTTCTCGACATTCTGGTGCTGGCGATGATCCCCGCCACCGCCTCCGGGGTGATGCGGGTCACCGCGTCGGCGCTCGGGCGGCCGGGCTGGGCGACCGCGATTGCCGCGGTGGCGCTCGCGGTGAACCTGCTCGGCAATTGGCTGCTCGTGTTCGGCAATGCGGGGTTCCCCGCGCTGGGGCTCGAGGGATCGGCGATCGCCAGCGTCGTCACCAACGTCGCGATGCTCGCTGCCTACGCCGCGATCCTGCTGCTCGACCGCAAGCTGCGTCGTTACCGCCTGTTCGGCAAATGGTGGCGCACCGAATGGTCGCGGATGCGCGAGATCGCATGGCTCGGCATCCCGATCGCGATGACCATGACTTTCGAGGGCGCGTTGTTCAGCAGCGCGGGGTTCCTGATGGGGCTGATCGGCGTGACCGAAGTCGGCGCGCACGCGATCGCGCTGCAGATCGCGGCGATCGCGTTCCAGGTGCCCTTCGGGGTAGCGCAGGCGGCGACGATCCGGGTCGGCATGGCCTATGGCGCGCGTGACCGGGTTTGGATCGCGCGCGCGGGTTGGGCCGCGCTCGCCGGCGGGATCGGCTTCATGGTCGTGACCGCGTCGCTGCTGGTCTTGTTCCCCCGGCTCTTCATCTCGGTCTATATCGACGTCGATGCGCCCGCCAACGCGCGACTCGTCACACTCGCGCTTCAGTATCTGGTGATCGCGGCGTTCTTCCAGCTGTTCGATGGAGCCCAGGCGGTCGCCGCCGGGGTGCTGCGCGGGCTGCAGGATACCCGCATGCCGATGATCATCGCCGCGTTCGGCTATTGGGCGATCGGCTTTGTGATTGCGATCCTGCTCGGCTTCTGGGCGAAGTGGGAAGGACTGGGTATCTGGATCGGGCTGGCGGCGGGGCTCGCGGCGGTTTCGGTGCTGCTGCTGTGGCGCTGGATGCGGCGCGACTCGCTCGGTCTGATCCCCGCGCTCGACTGACCGCCAAATTTGCGCGCGGCCATTGACGCTGCCGCGCTTGCTCCACATATGCGCCGTGTTGGCACTCGACTCGTTCGAGTGCCAGAAATCTGTCACAATCAAAGAGGGACATGGCAACCATGAACTTTCGTCCGTTGCACGACCGCGTCCTCGTCCGCCGCGTAGAGGCTGAAGAGAAGACTGCAGGCGGGATCATCATCCCCGACACCGCCAAGGAAAAGCCCCAGGAGGGTGAGGTCGTCGCTGCCGGTACCGGCGCGCGCTCCGAAAATGGCGAGGTCCACCCGCTCGAGGTGAAGGCCGGCGACAAGATCCTGTTCGGCAAATGGTCGGGCACCGAGGTCAAGGTCGACGGTGAAGACCTGCTGATCATGAAGGAATCCGACATCCTCGGGATCGTCGGCTGACATCGACCACGGGGCGCTCCCCACATGCGTGGTGGTGCGACTCTCGTGACTCTTCAAACGAACCATTCAGACTGAAAGGGTAGCCACCATGGCAGCCAAAGACGTGAAATTCAGCCGCGACGCCCGTGAGCGCATTCTGCGCGGCGTCGACATCCTCGCCGACGCGGTGAAGGTGACCCTGGGGCCGAAGGGCCGCAACGTCGTCATCGACAAGAGCTTCGGCGCCCCGCGCATCACCAAGGACGGCGTTACCGTCGCCAAGGAGATCGAGCTGAAGGACAAGTTCGAGAACATGGGTGCGCAGATGCTGCGCGAAGTGGCCTCGAAGACCAACGACATTGCTGGCGACGGCACCACCACCGCAACGGTTCTCGCCCAGGCGATCGTTCGCGAGGGCATGAAGTCGGTTGCGGCGGGCATGAACCCGATGGACCTGAAGCGCGGCATCGATCTCGCCGTCATCAAGGTCGTCGAGGACATCAAGTCGCGCTCGCGCCCGGTTTCCGGCACGCGTGAAGTCGCTCAGGTCGGCATCATCTCGGCCAATGGCGACACCGTTGTCGGCGAGAAGATCGCCGAAGCGATGGAAAAGGTCGGCAAGGAAGGCGTGATCACCGTCGAGGAAGCGAAGGGTCTCGAATTCGAGCTCGACGTCGTCGAGGGCATGCAGTTCGACCGCGGCTATCTGTCGCCCTACTTCATCACCAACCCCGAGAAGATGACGGTCGAACTCAACGATCCGTACATCCTGATCCACGAGAAGAAGCTCTCCAACCTTCAGGCGATGCTCCCGATCCTGGAAGCCGTCGTCCAGTCGGGTCGTCCGCTGCTGATCATCGCCGAGGACATCGAGGGCGAGGCGCTCGCCACGCTGGTGGTCAACAAGCTGCGCGGCGGCCTGAAGGTTGCCGCCGTCAAGGCGCCGGGCTTCGGCGATCGCCGCAAGGCGATTCTCGAGGACATCGCGATCCTGACCAAGGGCGAGATGATCTCGGAAGATCTCGGCATCAAGCTCGAGACGGTTACGCTTGGCATGCTCGGCACCGCCAAGCGCGTCCAGATCGACAAGGACAACACCACCATCGTCGATGGT
>DATLME010000360.1:0-10369 GCA_035537395.1 Sphingomonas sp.
CGACGGCGACATGATCGGCGGCGATCTGCCCGGGTGGCTGCCGACGCTGTTCCGCCGCAACGGCCCCGCGGCGCTCACCGATCGGCGCGGCGAGTGCGTCTATGCGGGGTGCCCGCACTACCGCAAATGCTTCATCGAACGGACCGCACGGGCGTCGGCTGACGCCGATATCGTCGTCGCCAATCATGCGCTGGTGATGGTCAATGCTGCGCGCGGCCGCGAGGTGACGACCCGCCCGACGCGCTACATCTTCGACGAGGGCCATCACCTCTTCGATGCCGCCGATTCGATGTTCGCCGCCGCGCTGACCGGGCAGGAGACGATCGAGCTGCGACGCTGGATCCTCGGTCCGGAAAGCACCGGCCGTGGCCGTCGGCGCGGGCTGCAGGCACGGCTGTCCGACGTCGCCAGCTATGACGAGGGCGGCGGCGTCGCGATCCAGGACGCGGTCGAGGCCGCGCGCCATCTCGCCAGCGACGGCTGGGTGCAGCGGATCGCCGAAGGCCAGCCGTTCGGCCCGATCGAGGCGCTCCTCGCCGCGGTGCGCGGCATCACCTATGCCCGCGCCGAACAGCCCGGCGATGCGGGCTATGGCCTCGAAACCGAACTTGCCGAGCCCACCGCCGAGCTGATCGAGGCCGCCGCCCCGGCCGCCGCCGCGCTCGACGCGCTGGTCCGGCCGCTGGTGACGCTCGGCCGGCGGCTCGAAGCGGTACTCGCCGAGGCGCCCGACTGGATGGACGCCGCCGCGCGCGCGCGGGTCGAGGGCGCGATCGCCTCGATCGGCTGGCGTGCGGAGACGGTCGCCGCCTGGCTGTCGCTGCTCGCGCGGGTCGGCGGCCCGGTGGATCCCGATTTCGTCGACTGGCTTGCGGTCGATCGGGTTGAGGGCCGCGAATATGATATCGGCCTGCACCGCCACTGGCTCGATCCGACCCGCCCGTTCGCGGAGATCGTGCTCAAGCCCGCGCACGGTGCGCTCGTCACCTCGGCGACGCTGACCGGCGGCGGCGACTGGGAGACCGCGGAGGCGCGGGTCGGTGCGCCGCATCTCGCCCGCGCCGCGGCCCGGTTCGAGGCGCCGAGCCCGTTCGACTACGCCAACCAGGCCGAGGTGTTGATCGTCACCGACGTCAAGCGCGGCGACATCGGCAGCCTCGCCAATGCCTATGCGCGGCTGATCGTCGCCGCCGGGGGCGGTACGCTGGGGCTGTTCACCGCGATCCGGCGGTTGCGCGGCGTCCATGGCCGGATCGCCGACCGGCTGGCGCGCGAAGGGCTGCCGCTCCACGCCCAGCATGTCGATCCGATCGACACCGGCACGCTGGTCGACATCTTCCGCGACGATCCCCACGCCTCGCTGCTCGGCACCGATGCGCTCCGCGACGGGGTCGATGTCGCCGGCGATTCGCTGCGGCTGGTGGTGATGGAAGGCGTGCCCTGGCCGAAGCCGACCGTGCTGCACGCGGCGCGACGGCTCGCGGGCGGCGGCGCCGCCTATGACGACCGGCTGGTCCGCGCGCGGCTCGCGCAGGCGTTCGGACGGTTGATCCGGCGCGCCGACGATCGCGGCGCCTTCGTGCTGTTGTCCGCGGCGATGCCGTCACGGCTGCTCGCGGCGTTCCCGCCCGGCGTCGGGATCGCGCGGGTCACGCTCGACGAAGCCGTCGCACGTGTCGCGGCGCGGCTTTCCATGCCCGCGGCTTTGGGGCATGAGGCGCGCCTCGACGCCTGACGGAGAAGCCCTGGTGAAGACGCTGACGCTGCTGCGCCACGCCAAATCGGGCTGGGACGATCCGGTGACGCGCGATTTCGATCGCCCCCTCAACCCCAAGGGTCGCCGCGCCGCCGCGATGATCGGCCGCCATCTCCACGACCTCGGTCTGGTGTTCGATCATGTCGTCGCGTCGCCCGCGGTGCGCGTGGTCGAGACCCTCGGGGAAGTCGCGTCGGGCTACGGCCGCGCGCTCGATCCCGCCTGGGAACGCCGCATCTATCTCGCCTCCTCGGCGACGCTGCTCGACATCGTCCGCGATCTGCCCGCGGACGCCGATCGCGTTCTGCTGGTCGGCCACAATCCCGGCCTCGAGGATCTGGTTCTGCAGATGGTGCCCGACGGTACGGATGCGCTCCGCGAGGCGGTGGAGGTGAAATACCCGACCGCGAGCATTGCCGAACTCGCGCTGCCCGTGGCCACCTGGCGCGAGGCCGAAGGCGCCAGCCTGACCCGCTTCATCCGCCCTCGCGACCTCGATCCGACGCTCGGCCCCGACGCGGACTGAGCCACCGACGGCGACGCGCGCGATCCGACGCCTATCTCGTCAGTTTCGCCTTCAGCGCCTCGGCAAGCGCATTGTACGGCACCACCTCGTCCTCGCCGATCACTCCTGCGGCGCGCAGTGCTGCGGCGGCGTTGGGGCCGCGCGGGAAGGGATCGAGCGCGAGCGCCATGGTTTCCGCGGCCGCCTCGCCGAGATCGATCACGCCATTCTCGATCTCGACCGTGTCGAGCGCGGTTTCCTCCAGCTCCACTTCCTCGCCGAGCTCGAGCGCCTCGACGAAGCGCAACGCGACCGGCTCTTCGATCGTCACCGGCAGCGGTTCGTCGGTCACCGAGCACGCCTGCGTCAGCGCTGCGGCGATCGTCCCGGTGACGGTGATCCCTCCGTTTTCCCGCCATACGCTCAGCTGTGCATCGAGCCGCTCGATCGCGACCAGGTCGAAACGTGCCGCCAGTGCCGCGCGCTCGCCCTCGTCGGCGCTGATCTCGATCGCACGTTGGCGCTCGCCGATCGTGTCGACCCGCTCGGGGCGGCTGAACTCCGGGGTCATGGCAGCGTCCCCGCGATCAGGTGGTCGAGCGGTGTCGCTGCCAGTGCCGCGCGCAGCGACGTCAAGGCGTCGTCGACGTGCGCGAGCGCCGCGGGGGTCGGCGCCTCGCCGCGATACAGGTTGCGGACCAGCGCTGGCTTGAGGTCGCCCGCCGCGACTCCGTCCCGATATGCGCCGAGCCGCCCGCCGAGCATGCTCATCATCTTGCCGATGTGCTTGCCGACGACGATGTCGCCGATGCCCAGCTGCCGCAGCTGCCCGTCCATGTCGTCAACGAAGCGCTCAGTGATCCGCGCACTAGCCTCCGCCCCCGCAGGATCGGTCTCGAGCCGCAGCAGCACGAAGACGAGCACCGCGGCGATCATGTCGAAGCGGCCGTCGACGGTGTCGGGCACCGCGCCCTCCACATACCAATGGGTCGCGCGGCCCCGCGCCACTACCGCGTTGTAGAGCGGCAACGCCTCGTCCTGCCGCTGCCCCAGCAATTTACCAAACCAGCCCAAGTGATCCCGCCCTAATCCGCCGCGGCTTGATGCCTTGCGCGTCCTCGCATATCGAGACGAATGGCGGGCGATGCAATCGGCTGATCGGCATTTGCCGCCGCTGGAGATAGTGATGAGCGTAACTTCTGCCCGCAAGCGCCTCGTGGCGGCTTTCGCGATCGCGGCTGCGATGGGCGCCTGTGCCCCGCTGCGGTCGCACCAGGGCTATATCGTCGACGTCGACCTGGTCAATTCGGTCCAGCCCGGGGTGGATAACCGACAATCGGTACTCCAGGTGCTCGGCAAGCCGACCTTCGCCAGCCAGTTCGACGAGGGCGACTGGTATTATGTCGCGCGCGACAGCCGCAACTTCGCCTTCAACAATCCGAAGGCGCACACGCAGATCACGCTGAAGCTCAGCTTCGATCGCGCCGGTACCGTTACAGGCATCAGCCGCAGCGGAGTCGAACAGGTCGCCAGCATCGATCCCTATGGCAAGTCGACCCCGACGCTCGGCAAGAAGCGCGGCTTCTTCGAGGATCTGTTCGGTGGGATCGGCACGGTCGGTGCCGCGGGCGGCGGCGGTGGCGGCGATCCCGGCGGCCGCGACACGCCCTAGACCTGTCCGCCAACGGTTTGGCCGCGCCGTGTGCTACGCAGCGGCGCGGCCGTGCCGTGCTTGGACCGGCACTGATCCCGAAAGGGGGAAAGGGATCAGGAAGCGCAACGCTCGATTGCGGCTTTGGTTCGCCGTCGCGATCGGGGTTCGGCAAAAGATCGCCAGCGGTCCGGATCCGGCACGCTTTAGGTACAAGCCCCGAATTGCGCAGATCGCTCGAGGGCGGGAAATGCTCGCTGGACCAGGGGGATCGGCGTGGCGGATCTGTTGTCGGCGATCGACGCCGTTGCGCACGAAGCGGTACTATTCGCCGCGATCGGTTTGATCATCGGCGGCGTCGACGACCTGCTCGTCGACCTGTTGTTCCTCATCCATCTCGTCGGGCACGGCAACCGCCGTGAACCGAACCTCGGGACGCTGCCGCCACCCCGCAGCACCGGTCGGATCGTCGTCTTCGTGGCTGCGTGGGACGAGGTGGCGGTGATCGGCTCGATGCTCTCGGCGGCGTTGGCGCGCTTCGACCACCCCGATTACCGCATCTATGTAGGGCTATATCCCAATGATCGCCCGACCATCGAGGCCGCCACGCGGGTCGCTTGCACCGATGCGCGGATCAGGCTGGTCATCGGGGCCCGCCCGGGCCCGACGACCAAGGCCGACAATCTCAACAGCGTCTGGCGAGCCCTGCTGGCGGACGAGCGTCGCGACGGCGTGACGGTCAAGGCGATCGTTCTCCATGATGCGGAAGATGTCGTTCACCCCGCGGAGCTGCGCCTGTTCGACACGCTGATCGAAGAGCGGGCTGTCGTCCAGTTACCGGTCCTGCCGCTGATCAAGCCCGGCGCGCGGCTCGTTTCCGGTCATTATGCGGACGAGTTTGCCGAGGCGCACGGGAAGGCGCTGGTAGTCCGCACGCGGATCGGCGCCGCGATGCCGCTCGCCGGCACCGGCTGCGCGATCGCCCGCAGCATGCTCGAACGGATCGCGGACGAGCGCGACGGCAACCCGTTCGACGCGACCAGCCTCACCGAGGATTACGAACTGGGACTGCGCATCGCCGATCTCGGCGGCCGCGCGCTGTTCGCCCGAGTCCGTGACGAGAACACCGGCATGCTGGTTGCGGTGCGCGCCTATTTTCCCGCAACGATCGCAACCGCCACCCGCCAGAAGGCGCGCTGGATCACCGGTATCGCGCTTGCCGGATGGGATCGCACCGGATGGGCGCGTCTGCCCGATCTCGCGGACCATTGGATGCGGATGCGCGACCGTCGCGCCCCGATCGCGGTGCTGGTCCTTGCCACGGCCTATGTCGCGGTCGCCGCCGGAGCCATCCGCGCGCTTGCGCATCTCTGGACGGATGTCGCGCTTCACGTGGATCCGCTCGAGACCCGTTTGCTTGCGGCGACCGCGGCCCTGCTGGCATGGCGCGTGGGCGCGCGGATGATCTGCACGGGCCGATGCTATGGCTGGCGGGAAGCCCTGTGGGCAGTGCCACGGGTGTTCGTCGGCAACCTGATCGCGTTGATGGCCGCGCCACGCGCACTGACGCGCTATGTCGCAATGCTGCTCGGTGCGCCGCCGGTATGGGACAAGACCCGGCACGAATTCCCGGTCGATGCGGAGGCCGGACGTTGAGGCGTGGCCGTCCGCTTCGCTTCATGGTCTTGTCGTTGGCGGGTTGGACGGGCGCGCGCGCGGTACTGCTGTGGCCGGTCGCCGACACCATCGCGACAGTAGCCGACCTGGTCGGTTTTTCGGGCGCAGCCGCGGCGATGATGGCGACGACACCGCCGGTAATCCCTGAGCCTGCGCCCCGCCCGGTCAGGCGAACCGCTCGGTTTGCACCCGTCACGCAGCGCCAGGCGGTCCTTGTCATGGCACCGATACGGGTCGAGCCCCCGGCTTACGTATCCGCCGAGCCCGTGCAATCCTCGCCGCCGTTCATGCCCGTCGTCCCGGACGGTCCGAGCCGTTTTGCGGCTAGCGTCTGGATCCTCGCCCGCGGCGGGCAAACCGCCGGCCTGCTCGGCGGGCAACTCGGCGCGTCGCAGGCGGGTGCGCGTCTCACCTATGTCCTCGGCGCGTCTCGCAAGGTCGCTTTGTCGGCACGGATTGCAGCACCACTTCAGGGACGTGGCCGGGAAGCGGCGTTCGGCATCGACTGGCAGCCGACGGCTGCACCGATCCACCTCATCGCCGAACAGCGTGTCGCACTCGACGGCGGTCGCGGCAGCCCTGCCGTGTTCGCGGTCGGCGGGATCGGGCCGGCGGATATCGGGCAGGGGCTGCGCGTCGAGGCCTATACGCAGGTCGGGGTGGTGATTCGCGGGGTGGTGGAGCCCTTCGGTGACGGCGCCACGCGGCTGACCCGCCAAGTGCTCGACCTGGACGGGACCCGCATCGATCTCGGCATCGGTGCCTGGGGCGGGGCGCAGCCAGGCGTCACGCGTGTCGATGCGGGTCCGTCGTTTTCGGTCGCGACGCGCGCCGGCGACAGTTCGGTCCGGGTGACGCTGGACTGGCGCGAACGCATCGGCGGCAACGCCAACCCGCGCTCGGGACCGGCGCTCTCGATCGGCAGCGACTTCTAGCCCGATCCGCGCCGACGCGGTAACGAAGCGTCGTGGATCTGTACCTTCCCATCGCCAATCTGTCGGTCAACGCGATCGTCATCGTTCTGCTCGGTGGCGGTGTCGGCCTGCTGTCGGGGATGTTCGGCGTCGGCGGCGGCTTCCTGACGACGCCGTTGCTGATCGTCTACGGGATCCCGCCGACCGTCGCCGCAGCGTCCTCCGCGAGCCAGGTCACCGGCGCCAGCGTGTCGGGCGTGTTCGCGCATTTCCGGCGCGGCGGGGTCGACATCAAGATGGGCGGGGTGCTCGTGTCGGGGGGTATCCTGGGCGCCTTCTTCGGCGCCTGGCTGTTCCGGCTGCTCCAGCAAAGCGGGCAGATCGATACGGTGATCGGCATCGTCTACGTCGTGATGCTCGGCTCGATCGGCGGGCTGATGGCGCGCGAGGCGGTCGGCGCGATCTTTTCGGCGCGGGCAGGCCGGGCGCCGCGACCGCGCAAGCGGCGCCACCACCCGCTCGTCGCCGCGCTGCCGCTGCGCACCCGCTTCTATGCGTCGGGGCTGTACATTTCCCCGCTCGCGCCGTTGCTGCTCGGCTTCGGAACCGGGATCCTCACCATCCTCCTCGGCATCGGCGGCGGCTTCATCCTCGTGCCGGCAATGATCTACCTGCTCGGGATGGCGACCAGCGTCGTGGTCGGCACCTCGTTGTTCCAGACCCTGTTCGTCACCGCAGTCGCGACGATGGTGCATGCGACCACCACCAAGGCGGTGGATATCGTCCTGGCCGGGCTGTTGCTGCTCGGGTCGGTGGTCGGCGCGCAGGTCGGCGCGCGGTTCGCGACCAAGGTCCGTCCGGAATATCTCCGCCTCGCACTGGCCGTGATGGTGCTGCTGGTCGGGGTGCGGATCCTGCTCGGCCTGGTCTGGCAGCCCGCGGAGCTGTTCTCGGTCGAGCTGTCGTGAGACGCCTGCTGCCGATCGTCGTCGCGCCACTGCTGATGGCGCAGGCCAAGCCGGTGCTCGTGCCCGACGTGTCTCAACGCAACATCGAGATCGCGTACAGCTTCACGGGTGCCGAGCTGCTGCTGTTCGGCGCGATCCTCTATCCGGGCGGCAAGCTGCCGCGCGGCGAGTCGCCGACCGACATCGTCGTCGTGGTCAAGGGGCCGACCCAGTCGATCCTGGTCCGCGAGAAGGAGAAGGTCGCGGGCATCTGGATCAACGCGTCGCAGCTGCGCTACCGATCCGCGCCTTCCTTCTACGCGGTCGCGTCGTCGCGCCCGGTCGCGGACCTGGTCGATGCGCGCACCCGCGCGATCTACGAGATCGGGCTCGACAGCCTGCAGCTTTCGCCCGCGTCGAACGCCGACACCCCGGTCCAGCGCCGCTTTTCGCAGGGGCTGGTCGACATGAAGACGCGCACCGGGCTGTACTATCAGGCGCCGGGCGCGGTCGAGATCACCGACGGCGTGCTGTATCGCGCGCGGCTCGGCATCCCCGCGCGCGTGCCGGTCGGCCGGTTCACCGCGGAAACCTTCCTGATCCGCGACGGCCGGGTACTCGCAGCGGCGGTGCGCGACATCGACATCCGCAAATCGGGATTCGAGCGGTTCGTCGCCCGCGCCGCGGATCGCGCCTCGATCCGCTACGGGCTCACCGCGGTGGCCCTGTCCGTGCTGCTCGGCTGGGCGGCGGGCTCGATCGCGCGACGCCTGTAGCAAACCTGATCTTAACGCGTCGGCGGGCATTGCTGGCGTTCGACAGGACAGGGAAAATGGCTGCAATGAACGACATGCCGGGCTCGCGCGCCTTCGACAACGCCGTGCCGCTGACCGCGGACGCCGCGGCGAGCAATGGTCATGTCGCGATCGGGTGCGTGCTGTCGATCGCGGGATCGAGCAGCCGGGTGCTCCTCGACCGCGCCTCGCTGGAGCGTGCGGCGGAGAACCCCGACCCCGTGATCGCATCGGCCGGGCAGGTCGGCGGGCAGATCAAGATGCGCGTCGGCGCCGCATGGCTGGTGGCCAATGTCCGCTCGCTCGCGCTCGAGGACATCGCCGGCGACTGGGTCGCGGCGGAGATCGACTTTCTCGGCGAGGGCGACGAGGAGCGGCTGACCGGCAAGCTCTACAATTTCCGTCGCGGCGTGACCCGTTATCCGACCCCGGGCTGCGAGGTGTTTCCGATCGCCACCGCGGATCTCAAGCAGATCTATTCGGCAGAGGACCGCCCGCATATCGGTGTCGGAACGGTGTATCCGACCCGCGACGTCAGAGCCTCGCTGTACGTCGACGCGATGCTGGGGAAGCATTTCGCGCTGGTCGGCTCGACCGGTACCGGCAAATCGACCAGCGCCGCGCTGATCCTGCACCGCATCTGCGATCTCGCGCCGCAGGGTCACATCGTGATGATCGATCCGCACGGCGAATATGCGGCGGCGTTCCGCGGCAACGGCGCGATCTACGACGTGTCGAACCTGCAGATGCCGTACTGGCTGATGAACTTCGAGGAACATTGCGAAGTGTTCCTGACCGCGGCCGGGGGCGACCGGCAGATCGATGCCGATATCCTGGCCAAATGCCTGTTGATGGCGCGCAGCAAGAACCGCATCGCGCAGGACATCCCCAAGCTGACGGTGGACGCGCCGATCCCGTATCTGCTGAGCGACCTCGGCAACCTGATCCAGCTCGAAATGGGCAAGATGGACCGCGCGGGGGACACCGCGCCCTATCTGCGGCTCAAGACCAAGATCGACGAGATCAAGGCCGATCCGCGCTACGGCTTCATGTTCTCGGGCATGCTCGTCGCCGACACGATGGCCGATTTCCTCGCGCGGATCTTCCGCATGCCCGGCGACGGCAAGCCGATCTCGATCGTCGACGTATCCGGCGTACCGTCGGATATCACGTCGGTGGTGGTGGCGGTGCTGAGCCGGATGACCTTCGATTTCGCGATCTGGTCGCGCAACGAGCCGCAGCGCCCGATCCTCCTCGTCTGCGAGGAGGCGCACCGCTACATTCCGAGCAAGAACGGCGAGGCGACCTCGTCGGTCGGACGCATTCTCGGCCGGATCGCGAAGGAAGGCCGGAAGTACGGCGTATCGCTGGGGCTGATCACGCAGCGGCCGTCGGATCTCGAAGAGGGCGTGCTGTCGCAGTGCGGCACGATCATCGCGATGCGATTGAACAACGAGCGCGACCAGGCCTTCGTCCGTGCCGCGATGCCCGAAGGCGCACGCGGGTTCCTCGATTCGATCCCGGCGCTGCGCAATCGCGAGTGCATCATCTGCGGCGAGGGTGTGGCGGTGCCGATCCGGGTGTCGTTCGACGATCTCGCCGAGACCCGGCGCCCGGCGTCGGGCGATCCGCTATTCTCCACCCTGTGGCGCGACAGCGGCGGCGAGGAAGGCATCATCCAGCGGACGATCCAGCGCTGGCGCGCCCAGGGCAAGTAGCGACCACGATCCACGAGGGTCGCACCCTCGTGCGTGCGTCGCCAGCTATCGTCCGTACCGCATGACCGATGGCGACGGGTTTGCGGGACCGTGGACCCCGGAACAAGTCCGGGGTGACGGAAGGATGGGCTCGCTTGCAAATACCGTCATGCCGGGCTCGTTCCGGCATCCACCGTGCCGCGCGACCGATGGCGGCGCATTTGCGGGACCGTGGACCCCGGAACAAGTCCGGGGTGACGGGAGGATGGGCTCGCATTCAAATACGTCATGCCGGACTGGTTCCGGCATCCACCGTACCGCGTCACCGATGTCGGCCCATTTGCGGGACCGTGGACCAAGTGCGGGATGCCGAGATCGACGGGTTGGAAGAGCGCGCATCGCGGCGCCCTCCCTGCGGGTCCAACGAT
>DATLME010000361.1:0-7037 GCA_035537395.1 Sphingomonas sp.
CAGGAACTGCTCCTCGCCTTCCTTCATGCTGATGGAATTGACGATCGGCTTACCGCTGACGCATTTCAGCCCCGCCTCGATCACGCTCCATTTCGAGCTGTCGATCATGAACGGCACCCGCGCGATATCGGGTTCCGCGGCGATCAGCTTCAGGAAGGTGGTCATCGCGAATTCGGCGTCGAGCAGACCCTCGTCCATGTTGACGTCGACCACCTGCGCGCCGTTCTCGACCTGCTGGCGCGCGACCTCGACCGCCTTGGGATAATCCCCGGCCATGATCAGCTTCTTGAACGCCGCCGATCCGGTGACGTTGGTACGCTCGCCGATATTGACGAACTGGGCGGAGGAGGTGGTGGTCACTGAAATTCCGTTCGTTTCGAGCGAAGTCGAGAAACCTTGAGGGTAGCAACCGGCCCCGTTTCTCGACTTCGCTCGAAACCAACGGGGAAGAGAATATCGCCTGCCGTGTCTGGCTAGGCCGCCATCGTGAACGGCTCGAGCCCCGCCAGCCGGGTCACCACCGCGGGCGTGGAAACCCGTCGCGGCAGAACCCCGCGCACCCGGTCCGCCATCGCGCGGATATGCGCAGGCGTCGATCCGCAGCACCCGCCGAGCACGTTGACCTGCCCGGCGTCCGCCCACTCGCCGACGAGCCCCGCAGTCGTATCCGGCATCTCGTCATATTCGCCGAGTTCGTTGGGCAGCCCGGCATTGGGATAGACCATGATCAGCGTGTCGCAGAGATCGGCCAGTGTCCGCACATGCGGCCGCAGCTGCTCCGCGCCGAACGAGCAGTTGAGCCCGATCGTCACCGGCTTCGCGTGGCGTACCGCGTGCCAGAACGCCTCGACGGTATGCCCCGAAAGGTTGCGCCCCGACAGATCGGTCAGCGTCATCGACAACATGATCGGCAGGTCGCGGCCGAGTGCGTCGGCCGCCTCGATCGCGGCCATGATCCCGGCCTTGGCGTTCAGCGTGTCGAACACCGTCTCGATCAGCACGAAGTCCACCCCGCCCTCGACCAGCGCGTCGATCTGCTCGCGGTACACGTCCTTCAGATGATCGAACCCGATCTCGCGAAACCCCGGATCGTTGACGTCGGGGCTGAGCGACAGCGTCTTGTTGGTCGGGCCGATCGCCCCCGCGACGAAGCGCGGACGACCGTCGCGCGCGGCATATTCGTCCGCCAGTGCCCGCGCGATCCGTGCCGAAGCGACGTTGATGTCGCGCACCAGAGCCTCGGCGCCATAATCGGCCTGGCTGATGAGGTTGGCGCTGAAGGTGTTGGTCGAAACGATGTCCGATCCCGCATCCAGATACGCCCGCGTGATCGTCTCCGGCACCTCGGGCATGGTCAGCGCGAGGATGTCGTTGTTGCCCTTCTGGTCGTGGCTCAGCCCGAGCGATCCCGCATAGGCGGCCTCGTCGAGCTTCCAGTTCTGGATCTCGGTCCCGAACGCGCCATCGGTGATCAGGATGCGCTTGGCGGCCTCTGCGTTGAGTCTTTCACGTGCGGTCATCATCATTCCTTCCAACTCCCTCCCGCAAGCGGCAGGGGGATTTATGCCGCCTCCGCCCGCACCGCCGACGCCGCCCGCAGCCCCAGCAGATGACAGATCGCAAAGCTCAGCTCCGCACGGTTGAGCGTGTAGAAATGCAGGCTCTTGCACCCGCCCGCGTAAAGCTTGCGGCACAGTTCGGCGGTCAGCGTCGCGGCGACCAGCTGGCGCGCTTCGGGATGATCGTCGAGCCCTTCGAACAGCCGCCCCATCCACGGGGGTACTGCCGTCCCGCACATCGCCGACATCCGCTGGACCGCAGCGAAGTTGGTCACGGGCATGATCCCCGGCACCAGCTCGGCGTCGATCCCCGCCGCCGCCGCCGCATCGCGGAAGCGGAAGAAGGTCTCGGGCTCAAAGAAGAATTGCGTGATTGCGCGGGTCGCGCCGGCATCGATCTTGCGCTTCAGATTGTCGAGGTCGGCCGCCGCGTCCGC
The DNA here is from genome assembly GCA_035537395.1 of Sphingomonas sp. Lineage (GTDB taxonomy): Bacteria > Pseudomonadota > Alphaproteobacteria > Sphingomonadales > Sphingomonadaceae > Sphingomonas. The sequence goes on from DATLME010000361.1 coordinate 1,997, forward strand.
CGAGTCCGGGTGCGCCTCGGGATAGGCCGCGACCGAGACTTCGAACGGGTGGAGCCGCTTCAATCCCGCCACCAGCGCCGCGGCATTGTCGTAGCCGCCCGGATGCGGCGCGAATGCGGTTCCCGCCTGCGGTGAGTCGCCGCGCAGCGCGACGATGTGCCGCACCCCTGCCGCCCAATATTCGCGTGCGACCGCATCGATCTCGTCGCATGTCGCCTCGACGCACGTCAGGTGCGCCGCCGCCGGAATCGACGTCTCGCGCGCGATCCGCGCGACGGTGTTGTGGGTCCGCTCGCGGGTCGATCCGCCCGCGCCGTAGGTCACCGAGACGAAGCTGGGGTTGAACGGCGTCAGCGTCGCGATCGACTGCCACAGCGTGGCCTCCATCTTCTCGGTCTTGGGCGGGAAGAATTCGAAGCTCACCTCGATATCGCCCGCGACGTCCGCATAGAGCGGCGCTTCGAGCGCGACCCGCGCCTCTTCGAGCTGATTCACCGATATCATCGTCATGCCGCCTTCACCTCGCGCAAGCTCGCGCCCGGCTTGCGCCCGAGCCATAATGTCACCGTCAGTTCGCCGCCTTCGAGCGTCTCGGTCCGCGCCAGCTGCATGCCGGCATTGCCGAACCAGCCTGCGATCTGCTCGTCGGCGAAGCCCAGCCGCGTATGCGCGTCTCGCGCGCGGAGTTCCTCGCGGTCGTGCGGCGCGAAATCGGCGATCAGCAACCGCCCACCCGGCCCGAGCACCCGGGCCGCCTCCGCGATCGCGGCACCCGGCTGCTGCGCAAAGTGCAGCACATGATGCAGGATCGCGACGTCGGCGGCGCTGTCCGCCATCGGCAGCGCGTAGAGATCCGCCTGGCGAAGCTCGGTGTTCGGGCGGTCGTGGAGCTTGGCGCGTGCGAGCCTCAGCATCTCCGACGAGCGATCGATCCCGAGCGCGGCATCCGCCCGTGCGCCGAACAGCTCGAGCATCCGACCGGTGCCGGTCCCGATATCGATCAAGGTGCCGATCGGCGCGTCGCCCATCAGCCGCGCCATTGCCGACTCGACCTCGCTCTCGGCAACGTGGAGCGACCGGATCGCGTCCCACTCGCCGGCGTGCCCCTCGAACCATGCCGCCGCACTCGATGCACGATCCGCGCGCACCGCGGCGAGCCGCGCCACGTCGGCGACTGCCCAATGATCCGGCTGCGCCGTCATCCAGAGATCGAGCGCCGCGGCAACCGGCGCCACCGACACCGGTTTGCCGAGCGCTACGAAGACCCAGCTGCCCTCCTTGCGACGCTCGGCAAGCCCGGCGTCGCACAGGATCTTGACGTGACGCGACACCCTTGGCTGGCTCTGCCCGAGCACCTGCGCCAGTTCACCGACCGACAGCTCCATCGAGCGCAGCAGCGAGAAGATCCGCAAGCGCGTGGCGTCGGCGAGGGCCCGGAAAATGTCGAGAGCAAGTGTCATCGCATCAACATATAAAGATATCTTTATATGTGGTCAACGCGGACCCGAAATAGGTCGCTCGCGTTCTCGCCTCCGCTATACCGGGCCGAACCCGAGGAGGATTACCCATGAAGCGCTACCTCATCCCCGCTGTCGTCGCCCTCGCGCTGAGCGCATGCGGCCAGCAGGCGCAGAACGAAACCGCCGAGGCCGGCGAGTCGATCGCGGCCGATGCCAATGCGACCACGCGAAACGCGATCCAGGACGTCGACGCCGCCAGCGATGCCGCACTCGGCTCGGCCGAAGCATCCATGGACAATAGCGGCGCCCGTTTCGAAGCCGGTGCGCGGCGGACCGGTGATGCGCTCGCCAACAGCGCCGACCTCGCCGCGGACGAGGCCGGCAATGTTCTGGAACGTGCCGGTGCGTCTCTGAAGGACTAAGCCCTTACAGTTACGTCATGCCGGCTGCATTCCGGCGTCCACGGCGAGGCGTAGTTCTAACGTCGTAACGAGTTGCACGGTGGACCCCGGAACTAGTCCGGGGTGACGGTCGATTGAGCAAGACGGGGATCGCAGCTTGATGCATCCGATAGCGATCCGAACGCCAGTTCGCTGTACGAGGAGCCGATCATACTTTCTTCCCGATCACAGGCCTTGATCCTTGCCGCCACGCTCCTCCTTGCCGCCTGTTCGCAGACCGCGAGCGACGAGCCCGGCGCGGTGAGCGCGGACGAGGCGCGCCAGCTCAACGATGCCGCAGCGATGCTCGACGCCAACAGCGTCGACGCCGATGCGCTCGCCCCATCCAACCGACAGGAGCCATGATGACCGATCTTCGCCGGCTCGGCGCTACCGACCTCAAGATTGCCCCGCTGGTGCTCGGCGGCAACGTGTTCGGCTGGACGGCGGATCGCGACACCAGCTTCGCGGTGCTCGACGCGTTCGTCGCTGGCGGCGGCACGATGATCGACACCGCCGACGTCTATTCGGCGTGGGTCCCCGGCCACCGCGGCGGTGAGTCCGAAAGCGTGATCGGCGAATGGCTCCGTATCAGCGGCAAGCGGGACAAGGTGCTGATCGCGACCAAGGTCGGCATGCTCCCCGGCGAGGGCGGGGAGAAGCTCGCGCCCGCCCGGATCGCAGCAGCCGCGGAAGCGTCGCTGGCGCGGCTCGGGACCGACCGGATCGATCTCTATTATGCACATCAGGACGACGATGCGGTACCGCAGGAAGCAACGCTCGCCGCGTTCGGTACGCTTGTGGATGCGGGCAAGGCCCGGGTGATCGGCGCGTCCAATTTCCACGCCGCGCGGCTGAAGTCGGCGGTCGACATCGCCAAGCGCGACGGCCTGCCGCGCTACCATGTACTCCAACCCGAATATAACCTCGTCAACCGGCACAAATGCGAAGGCGAGCTGCAGGATTATTGCGTCACCGAAAACATCGCGATGCTGCCCTATTACGGGCTCGCCTCGGGCTTCCTGACCGGCAAATATCGGACAGACAGCGATCTCGGCAAGAGCGTGCGCGGTAGCCGCATGGCGGATCTGCTCGCGGGCAAGGGCCCGGCGATGCTCGCGACGATGGACGCGATCGCTGCGGAAACCGGCGCGTCGCTGGCGCAGATAGCGCTTGCCTGGCTGATCGCGCAGCCGGGGGTCACTGCGCCGATCGCGAGTGCGACCAGCGTCGCGCAGGTCGAGGAGCTGCTGGGGGCGATGACGTTGCAATTATCGCACGACCAGCTCGATCGGCTTACCGCAGCGGGGGCGTAGGTGCTCACCCTTCCGCGGTCATGAATCCGCTCAATCCCCCGCGAAGGTCAGCGCGCTCATCCGCCGCTCGCGCTCGTTGATCAGCAAGGTCCGTCCTGCCGGCGGGTTCGAGCGCTGCGGGCATTCGGGCCTGAAGCACGCCCGGCAGCCGAGCCCGATCGGGGTCGCGGCGCCGGCGAGGTCGATCCCGCCGGCCGCCGCCATCGTTCCCGCCAGTCCCGCCTCGATCCCCAGGCCGATCGCGAACTCCGCCTTCACCCCGCCGAAGCGCTGGCCCTGCGGGGTCACGGTGCGCGCCATCGTCAGGAAGCGTGCGCCGTCCTCGAGTTCGACGAGCTGGACCGCGAGCGTTCCCGGCCGGTCGAACGCGTGGTGTAGCCGCCACAGGGGGCAGCGCCCTTCCGCCTGGACCAGCGCGGCGCCGCTCGCGCCCGCGTAGCGCTTCGACGACTGCCCTGCGCGGTCGACCCGGATCATGAAGAACGGGAGCCCGCGCGCGCCGACGCGCTGCAGCGTCGTCAGCCGGTGCGCGACCTGTTCGAAGCCCGCGCCGAACCGCCGCTGGAGCAGCTCGATATCGTACCCGGTGGCATCGCATGCGCGCAGGAATCGCGCATAGGGCATCATCACCGCGGCCGCGAAATAGCCGGTGAGATGACGCCGGAACAGGCGTTCCTGCGATCGATCGGTGAAGGCGGCACCGCGGGCCAGCGCCTCAATCTCGGGTCGCGCCTCGTTCTGGGCGAGCTGGAACGCCGCCGCGAAGGTCCGCGACGCGGGGTCGAGCAGTTCGCTCAGCTGCAGCTGGCGCGCGTGCAGATCGAGCCGGTGGAGGATGTTGGGCATGACGTCGACCGGCAGGATGCGGATCGACAGGCTGTGCCGGACGCGGAGCCGCTCGGCGATTGCGCCGTACAGATCGCCCGCGCCGAGCCGCAGCTCGTCGGCAAGCGCTTCGGCGGCACTGTCGAGATCGGCGAAATGGTTGCGCCAGCGTTCGATCTCGCGGCGCACTTCCGCAAATGGATCCGCAGTGGCCGGCCCTGCCCCCGCGGCACCGAGCCGGTCGAAGGCGCGCGCGAACGCTTCGGCGCCCCCGGGCGCGGCGAGCAGCCAGTCGCCGAGTTCGTTGCGATCGATCTCGAGATCGGCAAACAGCGGGTCGGCCAGCCGTCGTCGCATCGCATCGGCGCCGCCGCCGGGCTCCGCAGCGGCAAGGCCGCGCGGGTCGAAGTCGAAGCTTTCCGCCAGCTTGACGAGCAGCGCCGCGGACAAGGGCCGCTGGTTGCGCTCGACCAGGTTGAGGTAGCTGGGGCTGATCGTCAGCATCTCCGCCATTGCCGCCTGGGTGAGCCCGGCCTGGCGGCGAAGCCGGCGAACCGCATGGCCGGCGAGAAGCTTGCGGTCGGCCATCATGATCTCCCCTGCGCGTCAGGCGGGTGTCATTGCCATGCGGATCCTTGTCAACTGTTTACAGTCGGACACGACCTATCCCCGCCTCGACGACGCCACGACACCGCTCGCCCGCGCGGCCATGTTGTGCGGCAACAGCTCCACCCCGACAGCACCAGCAGCGCATTCGCGGCCGGTTTGTAAAGACCAGACAGCCGCAACGGGTTTCCTGGGGAGGAAAGGTGCCCGCCGTCCAATCGTGGCGGCGGGCATTCCACCCCCCCGCAGGAGGCTTGCCTTGGCAGGGTCGCATCCGGCATGTGCGTGATGTGACCGCGATCGCTTTTCCTTCCGTCGCAGCAGCTTGGCGGCTGCTTGTCCTCATCGTGGCGCTCGTTGCCGCGGCACCGGCGCAGGCCGCGGTGACGATGAC
>DATLME010000362.1:0-2423 GCA_035537395.1 Sphingomonas sp.
GCCGAGATCGAGACCGACAAGGCGACGATGGAGTTCGAGGCGGTCGACGAGGGCACGATCGGCAAGATCCTGGTCGCCGAGGGTAGCGACAACGTGAAGGTGGGAACCGCGATCGCGATCCTGCTCGAGGAAGGCGAGAGCGCGACCGACGCCGCCGCTGCGCCAGCGAAAAGCGACACGCCCGCACCGGCTGCTCGCGAATCCGAGCCCCGGCCCGATCCGTCGGATCCGAACAAGACCGGGAGCGAGGCCGCGCCGGTCGATCGCTCGCTCACCGAGGCCGAGGATCATGGCCGTCCGCCCGAGGCAGCGGCAGCTCCCGCTTCGGCGCCGGCATCCACACCGGCTCCGGCAACCCAGCCGACGACGCAGGCTGCACCGGGCACGCGCGTCAAGGCGAGCCCGCTCGCCCGCCGGATCGCCGCCGAACAGGGTGTCGACCTCGCAGGGCTGCAGGGGTCGGGTCCCAACGGCAGGATCGTGAAGGCCGATCTGGCTGGCGCGAAGCCGGCAGCCGCACAGGCCGCCGCCGCAACGCCGGTGGACACGGCATCGCTCGCACCCGCAACGGCTCCGACCGCTGCCAGGCCGGCGGTGATCCCCGATGTTCCGCACGAGGCGACCAAGCTCAGCAACATGCGCAAGACGATCGCGCGCCGGCTCACCGAGTCGAAGCAGACGGTCCCGCACATCTATCTCACCGTCGACATCCGCCTCGACGCGCTGCTCAAGCTCCGTGGCGAGCTGAACGCGAGCCTCGAGTCGCGGTCGATCAAATTGTCGGTCAACGACATGCTGGTGAAGGCGCTGGGCGTCGCGCTGATCGCGGTGCCCAAGTGCAACGTGATGTTCACGCCCAACGAACTGATCAGCTTCAGCCGTGCCGACATCTCGGTCGCGGTGTCGACGCCGGCAGGGCTGATCACGCCGATCGTGACGGGGGCCGATACCAAGTCGCTGTCCGCGATCTCGACCGAGATGAAGGACCTCGCGGCGCGTGCTCGCGACAACAAGCTGAAGCCGGAGGAATTCCAGGGCGGCACCGCGTCGATCAGCAACATGGGCATGTACGGGATCAAGCAGTTCGAGGCGGTGATCAATCCGCCGCAGGGCATGATCATGGCGATCGGCGCGGGCGAGAAGCGGCCATGGATCGTCGACGACGCGCTCGCGGTCGCGACGGTGATGTCCGCGACCGGCAGCTTCGACCATCGCGCGATCGACGGTGCCGATGGCGCGCAGTTGATGAAGACCTTCAAGGAGCTGGTCGAACGGCCGCTCGGCATGCTGGCATAGTCGCCGGCGGATGCGCGTTTTCGGCGAGATCGTCTATCTGGTCGCGGGGCTCGTCATCGCGGCGTTGCTGGTCTGGGCGGCGTCCTGGGCCTATCCGCTCGGCCGCGAGGTATTCTGGTGGTGCGGCGCCGCAGCGATGGCGACCAATGTGGTGTTCGGGGTCGGACGGTTGCGCCGCGCGCGCGATCGCGATCAGGTGCGGCTGTGACGCTCCTTCCTGCCGGGGCGCCGGTGATCCGGGTCACGGCGATGCCCGCGGACGCCAATCCCTATGGCGACATCTTCGGCGGCTGGCTGATGGGTCATATGGATCTCGCCGCGGGTTCGGTCGCGTCGCGGCATGCGCAGGGTCGCGCGGTGACGATCACGGTGGAGGGGATGAAGTTCCACCGCCCGGTGATCGTCGGCGACGAGGTCTCGGTCTATGCGACGCTGGTCGCGACCGGTACCACGTCGATGACGATCGACGTCGAGGCGTGGCGCCGCAGCCGCCACGCCGACGAAGCATATAAGGTTACCCAGGCGCGGTTCGTCTTCGTCGCGATCGGGGAGGACCGACAGCCGCGCAAGGTGCCCGCGATGGCGCAAGCCGGGGCCGAAATGGCCGACAAGATGAGGAATTAAGCGTGGCTGACCAGTTCGATCTCATCATCCTCGGCTCGGGTCCGGGCGGCTATGTCGCCGCGATCCGCGCCTCGCAGCTCGGGCTCAAGACCGCCATCGTCGAGCGCGAGCGGCTCGGCGGAATCTGCCTCAACTGGGGCTGCATCCCGACCAAGGCGCTGCTGCGCACCTCGGAGATCTACCACTACATGACCCACGCCGCGGCCTATGGTCTGAAGGCGGACAATGTCGGGTTCGATCTCGACCGGATCGTCGATCGCAGCCGCAAGGTCGCGGGCCAGCTCAATGCCGGCGTCAAGGGCTTGATGAAGAAGCACAAGATCCAGGTGTTCGAAGGCGTCGGCGCGCTCGCGGGCAAGGGGCGGCTGACGGTCACGCAGGGCGACAAGACCGTCGAGCTCGCCGCGCCGCACATCCTCGTCGCGACCGGCGCACGCGCCCGCGACCTGCCGTTCGCCAAGGCCGACGGCAAGCGCGTCTGGACCTATCGCCACGCGATGGTT
>DATLME010000363.1:0-4866 GCA_035537395.1 Sphingomonas sp.
GCCGCAACAGGCTCGGCCCGAGCAGCCGCTGTCGATGTTGGCGAGGTTTCGCGCGCTGTCGGCGTTTGCGCCACAGCCACCTCTAAGCTCGGCGTCGATGATCAACCGTTCCTGACTGCGCGATGGACAACCGAAACGGTCAATGGTTCACGTGGCGACCGCTTTTACTCGAAAGGTGATCTCCGTGCTTCTCTAGGTATGCGGCCAGGCGTCGGTGGAAGCTGTATGATCAGCTTCAACATCCGATCAGTATACGACCTCGCTGCTTTAACGAGGGCGCTGGAGCGAGCCTTTCACGTCAAGTCGTCGTCGAGCAGTCCAAATTTTGCACTACTGCCGCTATCAGATAAAATGTTACTGGTACGAGTGATGTTAACGCCGGTCGGCTCATTGGTTAGCGTGGCTGTGGAAATGCGTACATCTTCGTAAGCGAGCATCAGTCGGCTAAGCGCACGTGCAATGGACGCTTTCCGCTCCTGCTCGGCGTGAACAGCGTCGTCCGCTCTGCCCGGCCCACCCCGCAACCAATCTTGACTCCCACCCCCAACCGCCTTATTGACACTACTGTTAGTAAGGAGCCTACACGACATGGCGACGCTTCCTCCGTTACCCGGCACGTCCGGCCGCCGCGACTGGCGCACCGCGATCGATGCGATCCGCAAGCTGATGGCGAATGGCGACGATACGACCCAGGTATTCCGGATCATGCGCGCGCTGAACGTCGGCAACGCGCCGATGAACTATGCGCGGCTGCTGGGCGTGCCGGGCGGCGGGCGACTGGCCTATGAGCGGACCGAGCTTGCGGCACGCTTTTCCGATCGTGCGTTCGTGGAGCAGTTCGCGCCGGGGACGGTCGGCGCCGCGTATCGCGAGTTCCTGGACACCACCGGCTATTCGGCGGACGGCCTGGTCGAGGTCAGCAGGATCGAGCCGACCGACGACGACATCGTCCACCCCTATGCCTGGTTCGGCCGGCGTGTCCGCGACACGCACGACATCTGGCATGTGCTGACCGGCTACAAGGCCGACGAAAGCCTCGGCGAGGCAGCGCTCGTCGCATTCAGCTATGCGCAGGTCGGCGGGCTGGGCTGGGCGTTCATCGGTGGCGCGGCTGCCTTGAAGAGCCTTCGCGTCACCAAAGGCACCTTGTTCGCGAGGGCGGTGTGGGAAGGCTATCGCCACGGCCGCAAGGCGAAGTGGATCTCGGGCGAGGATTACGAGCAGCTGCTGCACGAACCGATCGATGCCGCGCGCAAGCGGCTCAACATCCCGACGCCGGTCGCGTATCTTAAGGCGCAACGCGAACTCGGCGCCGAGCTCGCCTCGTACCTGAGCGCGCGTCGTGAGGATGCCGCCGGCGCGACCGAACGCCTCGCCGCCTGATCCGCGCGGATTGCCAGCGGGGCGGGGGGCGCTAAGCCCGGTGCGATGCTCGCGCGCCTCGTCCTCACCGATTTTCGCAACCATGCGGCGCTGACGCTCGCACCGGGCACGGGTTTCGTCGTGCTGACCGGCGCCAACGGCACCGGCAAGACCAACATCCTGGAGGCGGTCTCGCTGCTTGCGCCGGGGCGCGGCCTGCGGCGTGCCGCCCTAGCCGACATGGCGCGGCAGGACGGGCCGGGCGGCTTCGGTGTTGCCGCAACCATAGCCGGGGATGTCGGGATCGCGACCGGCACGCTGGCCGCCACGCCCGAACGTCGCGTCGTCCGGATCCAGGGCGCGTCCGCTACCGCCAATGCGCTGGCCGACTGGCTGACGATCCTGTGGCTGACGCCGGCGATGGACCGGCTGTTCGTCGACACAGCGGGCGAACGCCGGCGCTTTCTCGACCGGCTCGCGCTAGCGCTGCATCCGCAGCACGCGCGCCACGCGACGCGCTACGAGGCGGCGATGCGCGCGCGTACGCGGTTGCTGACAGATGCCATGCCGGTCGATCCCGAATGGCTCGCCGCGCTGGAACTGCAGATGGCCGAGCATGGCGCCGCACTCGACGCGGCACGGGTAGCGACGGTGACGCTGCTCGCCGATCGGCTGGCGGCCGGCGCGGGCGCATCCTTTCCGCGCGCGGGGCTGGTGCTCGAAGGGTGGGACGGTCGCGACCTTATCGAGGCACTCCGCGGGAACCGTGCACGCGATGGTGCGGCAGGGCGCGCGCTGGTGGGGCCGCATCGCGCGGATCTGGTCGTGACGCATCTGGACAAGCGGCGTCTCGCCGCGCTCGCCTCGACCGGCGAGCAGAAGGCGTTGCTGCTCGGGATCGTCCTTGCGCATGCCGAACTGGTCGCCGAGCGCACCGGCCGGGCGCCCGTCCTGCTGCTCGACGAGGTTGCCGCGCATCTCGATCCGGCGCGACGCGCTGCGCTGTTCGCGCGGCTGGCGGGGCGTGGCCAGGTGTGGATGACGGGCGCGGAGGATTCGCTGTTCGCCGCCATCGGCGCCGATGCGACGCGGCTGGCGGTCGGCGCTCCGGTCTGAGCGAGCTACATCGCGTCTTCGGGGACCGGCACGCGATCCGCGGTCATCATGCGGGCGACCAGTGCCGGCATCAGTGCGGGATCGGGCAGGATCGGCCCACGCGATCGTTCCGCCAGATCCTCCGTCACGAGCTCGGGAAGGATCCGCGGGAAGATCCGCCCCGACAATCGATCGCCAGGCCGCAGGCCGGTCTGGTACGGCATCGGCATACCCTTCGGATGATAGGTCACGTCGTCGCCGCACCAGCGCGTCGTGATCGCGCGGCGCTTCGTCGACCGCGAACGGTTGCCGCGCGCGCCGTGGAGCGTCAGCGCATGGAAAATCAGCGCATCGCCGGGCTCGAGCTCCCAGCTGACAATGTCGAATTTCCCGCGATCGGCGTTGATGTCGGGTAGTTCGTCCATCTTGGTGCCGGTGGTGAAATCCATGCCGTCGGCGCCGATTGCACGGTAACGCTGCGGCCAGCGGTGCGAACCGGCGACGAACTCGAGCGCCGAGCTCTCGGCATCGACCGCGTCGACCGAGGTCCAGATCGACGCGATCTGATCGCCGGCGAGCGGCCAGAAGGTGAAATCATGGTGCCAGGGCGTCGGATTGGGCGACATCTGCTCCTTCACGAAGATCTGGTCGTAGAAATAATTGATCCGGGTGGAGCGCAGCGCCTGCTGGATCACGGCCGCGCTCGGCCCGTTCACGACGAAGTCGAAGACATCGTCGTTGGTCAACCAGGTGAAGACGTCGGAGTGGAAGCTGCCCTCGCGCGGCATCCCGGTGATCGGCGACGGCGCCGCGCAGATCTCGTCGAGTGCCTTCGTCAGGCGTTCGACCCAGGCCGGCGCGTAAAGCTGACGCACGCAGACGACGCCGTCGCGCCAAAAGGAGTCGATCTGTTCGTCGCTGAGCGTCGCGGTGGCTTGGACTGGCGCGGTCATGGTTTCTCTCCTCATCCTGCGGCACTTATCCGGGAGCAGGAGCAGCGGTGCCAATGCGAAGACGGTATCGAGAATATGCACTTTCGGTATGGTGATCCGTAGGCGATACTCGGCGGCATGACGCTCCGATCCATCAATCTCAACCTGCTGCCGATCCTGCAGGCGCTGTTGCGCGAGGCGAGCGTGTCGCGCGCGGCGGCAGCGGTGGGCATGTCGCAGCCGGCCGTCAGCCGTGCGCTGGCGCAGTTGCGCGGGATCATCGGCGATCCGCTGCTGGTGCGCGCCGGACCCGGCTTCAGGCTGAGCCCGCGGGCCGCATCGCTGCGTGCGGAAGTCGATCGCGTTTGCGGCGAAGTGGAGGGGATCTGGCGCCCGACGACGTTCGATCCCGCGCTCGAGCGCCGCGAGTTCGTGATCGCGTCGGCCGATTACGCGCCGTTGCTGCTGCTGCCGGCGCTGCTGCCGACGCTGCGAGAGTCCGCGCCGGGGGTGACCTTGCGGTTCGACGAATGGCGTCCCGCGGACCTGGTCGATCCACTTCGCGCGACCGAATTCGTCCTGGGCCCGGTTCCGCTGCTGCAGCACCATGCGGCGCCAGCGAGTTCGTCGATGGCATTGTTCTCGGACAGCTTCGTCGCCGTCGTTGCCGCGACGCATCCACTTGCCGCGCGTGCCTCGCCGAGTGCCGCGGAGATCGACGCGTTTCCACACATTCTCTTCGTCGGCGCGGATGCGGGCGATCCGACGGGCTTGAGCGAGGAAGCGATGATCGGGCGAGCCCCGTCGAACGTGGTGGCGCGAGTACGGCATTTCGCCGCACTGCCGATGCTGGTGATGACGACCGGCGCGGTGACGGTGATGCCGCGGCGGCTGGCGACGATCATCGGTCGCGACCTGCCGATCCTGGTCATCGACGAAGCCGGCGAGCGCGCGCCGATCGAGATCGGGCTCGCATGGCCGCGCCGCTTCGAGGACGACGCCGCGCATCGCTGGTTCCGCACGCTCGTCGCCGAGGTGCTGACGCGGATCGACGCCGACTGAGGCGACGCGCAAACCCCATTTCGCTTCCGTTTCGAGGGTGTCGTGCCTATATGCTGGGCATGGCATCCAACCCCGCTTCAAACCCCAATATGGGCGATTACGGCGCCGATTCGATCAAGGTCCTGAAGGGCCTCGACGCGGTGCGCAAACGTCCCGGCATGTATATCGGCGACACCGACGACGGCTCCGGCCTTCATCACATGGTGTTCGAGGTGTCGGACAACGCGATCGACGAAGCGCTCGCGGGACATTGCGACCGGATCGACATCGTCCTCAACCCCGACGGCTCGGTGTCGGTCACCGACAATGGCCGCGGCATCCCGACCGGGATCCACACCGAGGAGGGCGTCAGCGCCGCCGAGGTCATCATGACCCAGCTCCACGCCGGCGGTAAGTTCGAGAACACGTCGGACGA
>DATLME010000364.1:0-4542 GCA_035537395.1 Sphingomonas sp.
ACCGCGCCGCTCGGCTGGCGTGCCGCCGCAAGCGACATCTCGGCCATCGCGCGTTCCTCGGCCGACTGCGGCTCGCAATCGCCATCGGCATAGAGAACCAGCGGATCGGTGCCGCCGTCATGCCAGGTGACGAGCACGCCGTCGCCCTGCATTTCGCGGCTCATCTCGCGGGCGAACAGGGCCAGCGGCTCGAAGCTTTCGTCGTCGAATTCATGGGCACGCGCGAGCGGAACGGTGTCGACCGGCACGAACGAGCGTGGTGCCGAGACGAGATGCGATCGGCTGCGCAATTGCGTCGCCATGATCTCAGCCCCCCGTCACGACGATGATTTTGCGATCACACGCGTCGCGGCGACCAGGCATCGATGGCGTCGCCGCCAGATTGTCGCAGTCGCCCATTGCCCTCTCCCGCCTCACTCTCGTCATGTCCCGATCGAATCGAAACATCGTCATGCGCGGCCCAGGAGTGTCATTCGGTCGTGGCGGCGAATGCTTGGCACCCGGCGTGTTCGATCGGCAAACGGCGCCGTCACGTCTTGTCGACTCGACATGATCAGCCGGCAAACCATAACGCCACGAAGCCTGCGCCCGCAATGCCCCATTCGCAGTAGTGCGAAGGACACTGCCGTAACCTGGATCATCCAGGATAGTTTTCACCTGGCCGCGCAGAGGCTGCACGTGGGGCCCGCACCGATTCGGCTCGATAAAGCTTGTCACGATCGGCATGCCCCCCGCCGCCCCCGGGGATTGGGTTCGGCTTCTGCGTGAACGATCAGCAAGCGTATCGGGCCCGATTGCGAAGACCTTATTCTTGCTGATCAAGATCAGCCAACTCGATCAAAGACTAACTACGATTAGCGCAAAGTCCTGACAGTGTTCGGCATTGCAGGCGCCTGCGAGAACGCTGCGGCGTGGATCCGGGCCCGGCGGCGTCCCCGGACGCGGCGAGGATGCTCGGGCAAAACGGGGAGGGTGACGGTCCATTGTCAAGCGAACCATCGCGATTTACGGCAGTGACATGACCAGGATCAGCGAACCTGCGGGGGGCTCCGCTGCGAAGCACAAGAACGTGTATGCCGCGCCGGCGCTCGACAAGGCATTCGACGTCATCGAACTGCTCGCCGCCGAGCCGGACGGTCTGACCCTCACCGAGATCGCGGGTCGGCTGGAGCGATCGCTGAGCGAGCTGTTTCGCATCGCGGTGGTGATGGAACGCCGCGGCTATCTGGTGAAGGACCCCGCGACCGATCGGCTGGTGGTCGCGTACAAGCTGCTCGATCTCGCCTGGCGCGCGACGCCGGCGCGCCACCTGACCGCGGCGGCGATCCCGGTGATGACGGCGCTGGCCCGCGATGCGGAGCAATCCTGCCATCTCGTGGTGCGCAATCGCAACCAGGGGCTCGTCGTGGTGCGCGAGCAGAGCCCGGCGGTGAGCGGCTTCTGCGTCAGTACCGGTGCGCCGATCGATCTGGTGCGGAGCTGCTCGGGGCAGGTGATCCTCGCCTTCTCGGCACCGGCGCGGACCGACGCGGTGATCGAGGAGCTTGCGCTCGGGGCTGCGGAGGCACGCCGGCTCCGCGATCGGCTGGAGACGGTACGCGCGCAGGGCTATGGGCTGCAGCCGAGCACGATCGCTCCCGGGGTCACCGACATCAGCTATCCCGTGCGCGGCTTCGACGGCGATCTCGTCGCGGCCCTGACGATCCCGTTCCTCGAGCTGATCGACGGTTCGCAGCGGATCGGGCTCGACGCGGCGCGCGAACGCCTGGCCGTGGCCGCCGACGCGTTATCGACGCGGCTCGGCTGGACCGGCCACGGAGCCGATGTCGACGACGGGGGCGTGATCGAGCCGCGCCGCCGGCCGCGTCGCGCGAACGGCTGACCGCGCCGACGCGAAGGCTTGCCCGACGCTTGTCGGCGCCATACCAAGGCGGCGATCCGCTTCTCCCGCCAAGGCTCGCACATTGCTGTCCAAAATTTTCCTCGGCTTCCTGCTTTGCACCGCCGCGACCGGCGCCGTTGGCCAGGCGCTGCCGCCCCCCGTTGCGCAGCCGGGCGAGGGCGCTTCCGATGCCGCACTCAAGCGGCTGTTCTACGACAGCGACGAAGCCAGCCTGAAGCGCAACCCGATCTCCGCCATCTATCGGGGTGACCTGCGCTATGCCGACCGGATCTCCGACAGCCTGTCGGACGCGTATATCGCCGCGGAGCGCGCGGCGGCCGAGCAGGATCTGCGCGCGCTGCGTGCGATCGACCGGTCGAAGCTGACGCGGACCAACCGGATCGCCTACGACGTCTTCGCCAACCAAACCGAGATCGCGTTGCGCGGGCTCAGCCCGGAGATCGTCGCGCTCACGATCGTTCGGCCGCTCGATCATTTCTACGGCTTCCAGGCATCCTATCCCGAGTTCGCGTCGGGGATCGGCGCGGCGCCGTTCAAGACGCTGCTCGACTATGAGAACAACCTGAAGCGCAACCGCCGCTATGCGGCGTTGCTCGACGCCGCGATCGTGCGGTTCCGCGAAGGGATGAAGGCCGGCATCGTCCAGCCCAAGCTGGTCGTCACGAACATGATCGGGCAGTTCGACAATCTGCTTGCGGAAGGGGTCGAGGGATCGACCTTCTATGGTCCGGTAAAGAGCTTTCCCGCGGGCATCTCCGCGACCGACCAGGCACGGCTGCGCGCCGCCTATGCTGCGCAGGTCCGCGATGTCATCCTGCCCGCCGAGCGGCGGATGCGCGATTTCCTCGCCAACACCTATCTTGCCGCCGCGCGCGACAGTGTCGGCCTCGGCGGCATGCCCGGCGGAGACAAGCTGTATGCATATCTGATCGAGGCGAACACGACGCTGCCGCTGAAGGCGGAGGAGGTCCACCAGCTCGGCCTGTCCGAGGTCGCGCGGATCCTGGCCGAGATGGACGTCCTGCGCGCCCAGGTCGGGTTCAAAGGGACGCGCGCCGAATTCTTCACCTTCCTGCGCACCGACAAGCGCTTCCAGCCGACCTCGGCGGCGCAGCTCCGCGAGGGCTATGCCGCGATCGGCAAGCGGGTCGACGCGCGGGTCCGCGAGCAATTCTCGCTGATCCCCAAGACCGGTCTCGAAATCCGCCCGGTGCCCGCGTTCAAGGAAAAGACCGACGCCGGCGGCTCGTATCAGGGCGGCACGCCCGACGGGTCGCGCCCCGGTGTGTTCTACTACAACACCTACGACCTGCCGATCCGCTACATGTGGGAGATGGAAACGCTGTTCCTGCACGAGGCGGTGCCGGGGCATCACTTCCAGGTCAGCCTCGCGCAGGAAAACGAAGCGCTCCCCGCCTTCATGCGCTTCGGCGGCAACACCGCGTACGCCGAGGGTTGGGCGCTGTACGTGGAGTCGCTGTGGCGTGAACTGGGGATGGAGACTGACCCGTACCAGCGGATGGGCGGCCTGAACGACGAGATGCTGCGCGCGATGCGGCTGGTGGTCGACACCGGGATCCACGCGAAGGGCTGGAGCCGCGATCAGGCGATCGACTATATGCTCGCCAACTCGCCGATGCCGCGCACCGACGCGACCGCCGAGGTGGAGCGCTATATCGCGATCCCGGGGCAGGCGCTCGCCTACAAGATCGGCCAGCTGACGATCGCGCGCACCAAGGCGAAGGCACGCGCCGCGCTCGGCGCCGCGTTCGATCCGCGCGCCTTCCATGCTGCGGTGCTCGACACCGGCGCGCTGCCGATGCCCGTACTGGAGCGCAAGATCGACGACTGGGTTGCAGCCGGGGGTAAATAGCCGCGTTCAGGCGTAGCTGAGGGCGCGGCTCGCAGGCTGTCGCGCAGGCGCGGCGCGGGCGGTGGTGAACCGATTGGCCTTGTCGCTGAGGCTGCCGACCTCGCTGGCGAGGTTGCGCGCGGCAGCGGAGGTTTCCTCGACCATCGCGGCGTTCTGCTGGGTCGACTGGTCCATCGTTCCGATCGCCGCGGAGATCTGCGTGATCGCCGCCGACTGCGCGAGATTGTCCGCCGCCATCGTCGCGAGCAGCTCATGGACCTGGCCGACGTCGCCGGAAATATCCGCAAGCGCGCCGTCGACCTTCTGCACCGCCTCGACCGCGGTGACGATGTCGGTCTGGGTGACGGTCAGCTGGTCGCGCGCGCGCTTGGCTTCCTCCTCGGCGCGCATCGCGAGCGCGGAGACGAGATCGGCGACCACCGCGAAGCCGCGGCCGGCATCGCCGGCGCGGCCCGCCTCGACCGCGGCGTTCATCGCGAGCACGCGGGTCTGGAACGCGATCTTGTCGAGCCCCTCGATCACGCTGTCGATGCCCTTGGCGCTTTCGGACACGCGGCCCATCGCCTGCACCGCCTCGTCGGCAACCGCACGGCCGCCGCCGACCGTGGCGATCGCCTGGTCGGCGCGCTCGACGGTGCGCGACGCGGCCCCCGCGCTCGCCTTCAGCCGCCCGTCCATCTGGGTCACCGACGCGGCGGTTTCCTCCAGCGAGGCGGCGTTGCTTTCGGTACGCCGCGCCAGATCCTCCGACGCCTGCGCGATCTCG
>DATLME010000365.1:0-4472 GCA_035537395.1 Sphingomonas sp.
TCATCGCGTTCGTTGCTTGCGGGGCGGGGTGGACCCCGGAACAAATCTCGGGTGACGGGGGTGGCTGCTACCCCGGCTGGCCCCTCCCCCGTCATACTGACGAAAGTCGGGACCCAGAGCCACGAGCGCTGGGCTGAGTAACCCTGGGTCCCGGGTCGAGCCCGGGATGACGGCTGAGATACAGCCTACCCTCTTCGTCATGCCGGACTGGTTCCGGCATCCACGTCACCTCGCTGTCGCGGGCAATCAGGTCAGGCGGCGCAAAACTCGGGGGCGCGCAAGATGAGGCATTCAGCGCGTCTGCAGACGGCGGGGGCGTGCGTTCTCCAACCGTTGCAGCAGCGCCTCGATCGAGGGCCTGCCCTGGCCGGTCGCGTCCTCGTCGGGCATCGATGGCGTCAGATCGATCGTCTCGATCCACTCGCCCGCCTCCAGTGGCTGCGGCACCAGGGGCGCGACCGGGCGCAGCGGCTCGCGTGGCACCTCGGGGATCGCGGCGGGGTGGAATGCGGCGATCGGCTGGTCGAGATCGACCGGGATCGGGCGTACGATCGGCGGCGGACCGGGATCGGGCGTCGGCATCGGCGCGCCGAGATCTGCATGCGCCGACAGCGGTCGCCGCGGCGGCGCATCGGGATGCGCGTCGGCGTGACGGACCGCCGGAACGCCCTCCCCGCCGACCAGTACCTTGTTGAGGAAGCCGCCGGGGCCGAACAGCAGGAACAGCGCCGACCACGTGATCAGCGCAGCGATCGCGCCGCTGTTCACCGCGATCACCGCGCGCGCGGTCGGATTGAGCGGTGCCGCGGCGGTATCGAGCAGCGTACCCAGTCCGCTTTCGTAGACCAGATTGTCGAAGCCGGCCTGCGGGATCGCGAGCAAGGCCGCAGCGACGCCGAGCCACGCGACGAGCGCACCCACCGGGGCGACGAGAAGTGTCAGACTTGAACGGGAGATCGCAGCCATCGGTCGTCCATCGACGCGGCCTTCACCAGCCGCTGGTAAATGGGCTCGTAACGAAGAATGTTTGACGACCAGTTACGATCATTGTCAACGAAGTCGCGCGCGCGCCGCCGTTGCGCGTCCCACCCCGAGCGATCGGCAAAGGTCGTGTCGAGCGCATCCGCAAGCGCTGCAGGGTCGCCGGGCGCGAACAGCGTACCGGTGTCGCCGTGGCGGATCAGTTCGCGATGGCCGCCGACGTCCGACGCCGCGACGAGCTTGCCTTGTGCCATTGCTTCGAGCGGTTTGAGCGGGGTCACCAGCTCGGTGAGCCGCATCGCCTTGCGTGGGTAGGCGAGGACGTCGACCAGCCCGTAATAGCGCTCCACCTCGGTATGCGGCACCCGGCCAACGAAGCGGATTGCACTTGCCGCCGGCGACGCGGCGGCCTGGGCGCGCAGCGCGGTCTCCATCGGCCCGCCGCCGACCAGCAGCAGCCGTGCGGCCGGGCGCACTGCCAGCAGCATCGGCATCGCCGCGATCAGGTCGTCGATCCCCTCGTAATCGTAGAAGCTGCCGATGAAGCCGACCACATCCGCATCGCCGAACCCGAGCGCGGCGGCGAGCGCATCGTCGCGCGGTGGCGGGGCGCCGAACAGCGTCAGGTCGACGCCGTTCGGCGACACGATGATCTTGTCGCGGGCGACCCCGCGCCCGATCAGGTCCGCGCGCAATCCGTCGCAGATCACCGCGACCGCGTCGGCGCGGTTCACCGCCCAGCTTTCCAGCGCGCGGGTGGCGCGATAGCGCGGCGAGCCTTCACGGCCGGTGCCGTTGCCGACCGCCGCGTCCTCCCAGAAGGCGCGGATCTCGTACACCAGCGGCAGGCGCCGTTTGCGCGCCACCCGCCATGCGGCGAGCGCCCCGAGCACCGGCGAGTGCGCGTGGAGGATGTCGGGACGGAAGCCATCGACCGCCGCGTCGATCCGTCGCGCGAACGCCGCGATGCCCGCGAGCTCGCCGATCACGCCGCCGCGACGCGCGGCCTGGGTGCGGTGGAAGGTGATCCCGTCGACCCTCTCCACCGCCGCCGCGGCGGTTCCCTGGCGCGGCCCGGTCACCGCCGCGACCGACCAGCCGAGCGCTTCTTGCGCCTTCAGGATCGCCCGCGTGCGAAAGCTGTAGCCGCTTTGCAATGGCAGCCCGTGATCGAGGACGTGGAGGATACGCATCACCGCCCGCTTGCCACGCCCGCACTTAACGCCGCGTCAACCGCGCGGCGTTACGGCGGCAGGCGAAGGGGGACGGGCGCATGATCGACAATTTCGCGCTCGCGATCAGTCACGGGCTGCTCCTGCTCGTGGTGTGGCGGCTGCTCGGGCGCGCCGATCTCGACGTCGAGCCCTGCGACGCGCCACCCCCGTTCCAACCCCGGCCGCCGGATGCGTGACCTTTTCTTCATCGCGTTTCTCGCCGCGCTGTTCGGCATGGCGCTGCGCCGGCCGTTCGTGCTCGTGCTCGCCTATGTCTATGTCGACATCGTCTCGCCGGAGCGGCTGACCTATCTGCTGCTCAACACCGTCCCGATCTCGCTGATCGCGGCCGCGCTCGCGCTCGGCGGCTGGCTGATCGCGGACGACAAGCGCCTGAGCCGGGTCGCGCCGCGCCAGGCGCTGATCGTGCTGCTCCTGCTCTATTGCTGGGCGACGACCGCGCACGCCGATTTCCCGGTCGAGGCGCAGGAGAAATGGGGCTGGGTGTGGAAGGCGCTCGCCTTCGCCGCCTTCCTGCCGCTGACGCTGCGCACCAGGTTGCGGCTCGAGGCGCTGCTGCTGTTCATGATCCTGTCGGCGGCGTCGATCATCATCATCGGCGGCATCAAGACGCTGCTGTCGGGGGGCGGCTACGGCACGCTCAACCTCATGGTCGACAACAACAGCGGCCTCTACGAGGGCAGCACGATCTCGACCGTGGCGATCGCGATCATCCCGCTGATCCTGTGGTTCACCCGCCACGGCACCGTCTTCGCGCCGGACCGCCGGGTGAAGGCGTTCTGCGTCGCGCTCGTCGGGGCGTGCCTGCTGATCCCGATCGGCACCTCGACCCGCACCGGGCTGGTCTGCATCGCGTTCCTCGCGCTGCTCTCGCTCAGGAGCGTCCGCCGCAAGGCATTGTACCTCGGCACGCTTGCCGCCTTCGGGGTCATGGCGCTACCGTTCCTGCCCTCCGCCTTCACCGAACGCATGGGCACGATCAAGACCTACCAGGCCGACGAATCCGCCTCGACCAGGCTCGCGGTCTGGCAATGGACGATCGACTATGCCGCCGAGCATCCCTTCGGCGGCGGCTTCGAGGCCTATCGCCAGAACCGCATCCGCTACGATCTCGCCGACACCGGCGGCGCGCGCCGGGCGACCGTCGAGGTCGATCAGGCGCGTGCCTATCACAGCGCCTATTTCGAGATGCTCGGCGAGCAGGGCTATGCCGGGCTCGCGCTGTGGCTCGCGATCAACGCCATCGGTGTCGTCCGCATGGAGATACTGCGCCGCCGCTACCGGACCCCGAGCACCGAGTTCGCCTGGGCAGGCGAGCTCGCAGCGGCATTGCAGAGCGCACATCTCGTCTACCTGCTCGGCGCCGCATTCATCGCGATCGCGTTCCAGCCCTTCGTCTACATGCTGATCGGCGCGCAGATCGGGCTCGACACCTACCTTGCGCGGCGCGCCGCCGCGGCGAGCTTCCGTCCGTTGCGCCCGCGGCTCCAGCCCGCATGACCGAGCTTCGCGCGCTGACCGCGGCACGGGGCATCGCGGCCTGGCTGGTCGTGCTCTACCACATCCGCGGTTCGATCGCCGGCCTCCCCGCGCCCCTCGCCCTGTTCCTCGCCAAGGGATACCTCGCGGTCGATTTCTTCTTCCTGCTCTCGGGCTTCGTGATCTGGCTGAGCTGGCACGAGCGGCTTCGCGACAGCGGCACCGCCGGCATTCCCCGCTTCCTGCAGAAGCGGATCGCACGGATCTGGCCGTTGCATGCGGTGATGCTTGCCGCCGCCACCGCGCTGGCGCTGCTCCTCGCGACGACCGGGCGACCCGATCCGGCGTTCCCCTTCACCGAGCTCCCGCTGCACGTGCTGCTGGTCCAGAACTGGGGATCAACCGGCACGCTGCGCTGGAACGACCCCGCCTGGTCGATCAGCTGCGAGCTCGCCGCCTATCTGCTGTTCCCGCTGCTCGCGATCGCCCTCGACTGGCGCAAGCTGGCCGCGCCGGCGTGTATCGCATTGGCGCTTCTGCTGCTCATCGCGTTGCACTGGATCATGCGCGACCAGCCCGACCTCGGCAGTGACATTCCGCGCTTCGGACTGGCCCGATGCGTGTTCGAGTTCACCGCGGGGACGATCGTCGCCGCGCTCTGGCAGCGCGCCCGATCGGCGTGGTTGCCGACGATTGCAGCGGCGGGGTTGCTGGCGGGCTGGGCGGTCGGCGCACCCGAAACGCTGGTCGTGCCCGCAGCGCTCGCGGCAATGCTGC
>DATLME010000366.1:0-3623 GCA_035537395.1 Sphingomonas sp.
CTCGACGTGATGTTCGCCAATGCGGGCATCTCGGGGGGCATGGCCAACATCTTCGACACCGACGTTGCGCTGATCACCGAGGTGCTGCGGGTCAACCTGATCGGGCC
This sequence comes from Sphingomonas sp., assembly GCA_035537395.1. GTDB lineage: Bacteria > Pseudomonadota > Alphaproteobacteria > Sphingomonadales > Sphingomonadaceae > Sphingomonas. Next base: position 108 of record DATLME010000366.1, read on the forward strand.
GTACCTCGCGATCAAACATGCCGCGCCGAAGATCGCGGAGCGGGGGCAGGGCGCGATCGTGCTGACCGCGAGCGTCGCCGGGATCCGGTCCGGTGCGGGGTCGCCGGCCTATTCGGCGTCCAAGGCGGGGGTGATCAACCTCGCCCAGGTTTCGGCGCAGCAGCTCGCCGGATCGAACGTCAGGGTCAATGCGATCTGCCCGGGGTTGACCGAGACGGGCATGACCAAGCCGACCTTCGATTATGCACGCGAGGCCAACAAGATGGACCGGGTGGGGCGGCTCAACCCGCTGCGTCGTGGAGCGCAGCCGGAAGAACTGGCGAAGGTCGCGCTGTTCCTGGCGTCGGACGATGCGAGCTACGTCAACGGGCAGGCGATCGCGGTGGATGGCGGGCTGTCGTCGAGCCATCCGGTGATCCGGCAGGAATATGGCAAGACCGCGGTTTGAGAGGCGCTGGTACCCCCAGGATCCGTTCGTCCTGAGTAGCCGCTGAGCCTGTCGACGCGGCGTATCGAAGGACCGGCCCGCCTGGGGCGAGGTCCTTCGATACGGGTCTTCGGCTTCGCTCAGCCCCTACTCAGGACGAACGGTGCATGGTAGACCGCGCACCGGTGTCAGCTCCGCGGTTGCCGCAGCCGGATCAGCCCCTCCTGCGCGACACTCGCCACCAGCCGGCCATCGCGGGTGAAGATGCTGCCGCGGTTCATGCCGCGGCCGTGGCCGGCCCAGGGGCTGTCGGTCGAATAAAGCATCCATTCGTCGGCGCGGACGGGTTCGTGGATCCAGATCGCATGGTCGAGGCTGGCGCTCTGCATGCCCGGGGTCATCCAGTTGACGCCGTGCGGCATCATCGAGGTCGCCATCAGCGCCATGTCGCTCGCATAGGCGAGCACCGCGCGATGCATCGCGGGGTCGTCGCCGATCGGTGCGACGACACGGAACCAGCTGTGGTTGGCGGGCTCGCGCTTGACCGGATCGAACCAGCTGCGTGCGTGGAGCGGGCGGATGTCGATCGGGCTGGTGCGCCGGCGGAACATCTCGCGGAATTTTTCGGGGATCTTGTCGGCGGCGGCGCGGCGTAGTTCGCTCTCGGACTTCAGCTCTTCGGGCGGGGGCACGTCGGGCATGGCGTCCTGATGCATCATGCCTTCCTCCGGCACCTGGAACGAGGCCGCCATGTTGAGGATCGGCTGGCCCTTCTGCAGCGCGATGACGCGGCGGGTCGAGAAGCTCTTGCCCTCGAAGTCGCGGACGACGCGGAAGACGATCGGGTGCTGCTCGTCGCCGGCGCGCATGAAATAGGCGTGAAGCGAGTGGGCGTCCTTGCCCTCGACCGAACGCTGCGCGGCCTGCAGCGCCTGGCCGATCACCTGCCCGCCGAACACCCGCCCCTGGCCACCCGGCTGGCGGGCGCCGCGGTACAGGTCGGTGTCGATCTCCTCGACGTCGAGCAGCGAGACCAGCCCCGCCGCGAGCACTTCGGGCGGGGGTGGCGTCCAGTCGTCCTCGGCGGCAGGCATCAATAGCCCGCCGCGCGTGCGAGCCGGTCGGCGTGGAAATTCGCGTCGCCGAACATCTCGGCCAGGACGCGGGCGCGCTTCATGAAGAAGCCGATGTCGTATTCGTCGGTCATGCCGATGCCGCCGTGCATCTGGATGCCCTCCTGGACGCTGAGCGTGGTCGCGAGCGCGGTCATCGCCTTGGCAACCGAGACCGCGGTGTCGGCGTCGGCGTGGCCGGCGTCGAGCTGCTGCTGCGCCTTCAACACCGCGGCGCGCGCGATCTCCATTTCGGAATAGAGGTGTGCGGCACGGTGCTGGAGCGCCTGGAAGCTGCCGATCAGCGTGCCGAACTGCTTGCGCTGCTTGAGATAGTCGACGGTCATGTCCATCGCGCCGCCGCCGACCCCGAGCAGCTCGGCGGAGGCGCCGGCGCGACCGGCGCGGAGCAGGCGATCGAGCGGATCGCGGCCGGCGTCGACCTCGCCGATCACCGCATCGGCATCGACCTCGACGCCGTCGAAGACCATCCGCGCGGCGATGCTCGAATCGGCGAGCCGCTCGGCCTCGGCGGCGAGCCCGGCGGCGTTCCGGTCGACCGCGAACAGGGTGACGCCCTCGTCGTCATCGGCCGACCCTGCGGTGCGCGCGGCGACGATCAGCAGGTCGGCGACATGGCCGTGGGTGACGAACTGCTTGGCGCCGGTCAGCTTGAAGCCGTTCCCCGAGCGCTCGGCCTTCATCGCGACCGCATTGCGGTGCTTGGCGCCCTCGTCGATCGCCAGCGCGGCGACGGTGTCGCCGGCGATGATCCCGGGGAACCAGCGATCGGCCTGCGCGCTGCCCTTCAGCGCGGCGACCGCCGCGACCGCAGTGGCGAGGAACGGCGACGGCGTGAGGTTGCGGCCGATCTCCTCGAGGACGACGCCCGCCTCGACATGGCCCATGCCGAGCCCGCCCTGGTCCTCGCCGATCATGATGCCGGTGAAGCCCATTTCGGCGAACTGCGTCCACAGGTCGCGGCTGAAGCCGGTGGGATCGTCGGCATCGCGTAGCGCGCGGAGGTGGCTGACCGGGGCCTCGGTCGCCACGAAGTCGCGGATCGTGTCCTGGAGCGCGGTCTGGTCGTCATTTAGGAAAAGGGGCATCGTTCGTTTCCGTTCGTCACCCCGGATCTGATCCGGGGCCCACCGTGCCTCGTTGGCGACGCGTCGGTGGGGGAGTGGACCCCGGACCAGGTCCGGGGTGACGGTGTGTTGTCGGTTCGATCAGGCGGGCAGTTCGAGGATCCGCTTGGCGATGATGTTGAGCTGCACCTCGCTGGTGCCGCCCTCGATCGAGTTCGCCTTGGTGCGGAGCCACGCGCGCGGGGTGCCGCCGCCGTTCGAACGGTCGCTTTCCCATTCGAGCGCGTCGGAGCCGCCCGCCGCCATCATCAGCTCGTAGCGGCTCTTGTTGAGCTCGGTGCCGACATATTTCATCATGCTCGGCTGCGCGGGATGCGCGCGGCCGGCCTTCAGCTCGTCGATGAAGCGTTCCGACATCGCCCCGAACGCCTTGGCACGGACCTCGAACAACGCGATCTGCGCGCGGAGCAGCGGATCGGCGAGCTTGCCGTCGTGATCGACCCCGACCGTCGCAAGCGCGCCGTCGATCAGCGGATTGCGTCCGCCGCCCGCCAGACCCATCCCCGAGATCATCTCGCGCTCGTGGCCGAGCAGGTATTTGGCGACGTCCCAGCCCTTGTTCTCGTCGTGGATGCGGTTGGCCTTCGGCACCTTCACATTGTCGAAGAAGGTCTCGCAGAACGGCGAATAGCCGCTGATCAGCAGGATCGGCTTGGTCGAGACGCCGGGGGTCTGCATGTCGAACAGCACGAAGCTGATGCCGCCCTGCTTTGTCGTCTTGTCGGTACGCACGAGGCAGAAGATCCAGTCGGCCTTGTCAGCGTAGCTGGTCCAGACCTTTTGACCGTTGACGATATAATGGTCGCCAGCATCCTCTGCGCTGGTCGCG
>DATLME010000367.1:0-3702 GCA_035537395.1 Sphingomonas sp.
GCGGGGCTATCCGGGGGTGCCCGAAGCAGGTGGCGAGATCGCCGGGATCGACCGTGCCGAGGCGACCGGCGCGCGCATCTTCCAGGCCGGCACCCGCCTGGACAGCGGGCGGCTCGTTGCTGCCGGCGGGCGGGTGCTGGCGGTGACCGCGAGTGGCGCGGACGTCGCCGCGGCGCAGCGTGCGGCGTATCGCGGCGTCGAGGCGCTCGATTTTCCCACCGGCTTCTGCCGGCGCGACATCGGGTGGCGCGAACTGGCACGCTGAGGCGGGAGGTTCGCAGCAGGCTGCCCCGCTTTCCTTCTTGTACCCCTCAGCTCCCGTCACCCCGGACTTGTTCCGGGGTCCACGTAGCGACGAAACTCGACGCTGGATCTGGCGCCACGGTAGACCCCGGAACAAGTCCGGGGCGACGGCGCTCGCGCGGTGACGACGCGGCCAAGGTGCGACGCGCTGCAATGCCGGAAGCGCGCCCGACGGCGCCCCTTGTCGGGCCTTCCGCGATGTGACAACATCACATGTCGTTCGGGAGAATTACCATGCGTATTCGTACCGCCGTTTCGCTGACTGCAAGCCTCGCCCTGCTGACCTCGGCTGCCCCGCCGCCGCCCGCACCGACCAGTCCCGCCGCGAGCGCGGGCGAGACGCGGTCGCCGGTACGCTGCCGGGTCGGCGACGGCGACGGGACCCGACCGATGCGCTGGCGAAAATCGACCAGCCAGAATTACGCGGTACAGACCATGCCGGCGCCGCCTCCGCCGCCGCCACCAGCAGTCATGACGCCGCCGCCGATCGCCGCGCAATCCTCGCAGGACGTGGTCGTCACCGGCTCGTTTAACCGCGCGCCGTCGATGCTCGTCGTGCCGGGGCCGATGAGGCCGCACGCGCCCGGCCCATATGGCAGCCCCGGCAACACCGAACGCTATGCCGGCGAGGCGGTCGCCGCGATCCGCGACACCGCGTCTGCGCCGGTCTCCACCTTCTCGGTCGATGTCGACACCGGCGCTTATGCCAATGTCCGTCGTTTCCTGGTCAGCGGCCAGCCGGTGCCCGCCGAAGCGGTACGGACCGAAGAGATGATCAACTATTTCCGCTACGATTACCCACGCCCCACCGACCGGGCGACGCCGTTCAGCATCACCACCGATCTCGCGCGGACCCCGTGGAACGCGACAACGCGGCTGCTGCGAGTGGGCTTGCGCGGCTATGATATCGGCACCGGCAATCGGCCGCCGGCCAATCTCGTGTTCCTGGTCGACACCTCGGGATCGATGAACAGCGAGGACAAGCTGCCGCTGGTGAAGCTGGCGCTGCAGGGCCTTGCCGACCAGCTCCGCCCCGACGACCGGGTCGCGATCGTCGCCTATGCGGGCAGCGCGGGGATCGTGCTGGAGCCGACCAGCGACAAGCGCCACGTCGCCGCTGCGCTCGCCTGTCTCGACGCGGGTGGCTCGACCGCGGGCGGCGAGGGGATCGCGCTGGCCTATGCCACCGCGCGCGCGCAGTTCCGCAAGGGCGGGGTCAACCGCATCTTCCTCGCCACCGACGGCGACTTCAACGTCGGCATCAGCGACAACAGGGCGCTCGAGGCGATGGTAGCCCGCGAACGGGACGACGGCATCACCCTGACCACGCTCGGCTTCGGCACCGGCAACTACAACGAGGCGATGATGGAGCGAATCGCCGACGTCGGTAACGGCAACTACGCCTATATCGACAGCGCGATGGAGGCACGCAAAGTGCTCGCCGACGAGCTCGCGGCGACGCTCGTCACGATCGCCAAGGACGTGAAGGTCCAGGTCGAGTTCAACCCGGCGGCGGTCAGCCAGTATCGGCTGATCGGCTATGAGAACCGCGCGCTCGCCGAGGAGGATTTCACCAACGACGCGGTCGATGCCGGCGATATCGGTGCAGGCCACCAGGTTACCGCGCTGTACGAGATCGTGCCGGCGGGGGCGGCGGGCTGGACGCCGGCACGCCGCTATGCCGCCAACCGCCCCGAGGTACCCGCCGCCGCGGGCGCGACGAACGAGATCGCCACCGTCAAGCTCCGCTTCAAGCGCCCCGACGGCGGCGCGTCACGCGAGGTCGCCCGCGCGATCCCCGCGGCGGCACTGCGCGACGCCAGCGATCCGACAGGCGACATGGCGTTCGTCGTCGCGGTCGCGGCATTCGGGCAGAAGCTGCGCGGCGACAAGTATCTCGGCAGCTATTCGTTTGCCGATGCGCGCCGGCTCGCGGGGCACGCCGACGGCTATTGGCGGCAGGAGTTCCTCAAGCTGACCGAACTGGCGGGCACGGGCGCTCGCGGCGACGACGGCGGAACGGGTAGCGGCGGGGCGGGCGGAGGGGATTAAGGCTCGCCCGGTTCGCCGCGCCCGGCTAGACTGGCGTCATGAACGAAACGACTGCTGCTTCCATGCCAGGCGCCAGCCTGATCCCAGACGGCACTTCGGTGATCACGACGATGCACTTCGCGATCATCGGATTGCTGGTGGTATTGACGCTGATCGCGATCCTCTACGGCGTGCGGCTCAAGCGGCGCCGGCGTGCCGCCGAGCGCGAGGTTGAGGCGCATAACGAGCAAGTCGAGGCCACGGTCGCGGCGCACGAACCCGCCTTTACCGCGAGCGGCACGCCTGCGGTAACCGCGCCCGAGCCGGCGGTAAACGAGGTTCCGGTGGCGCGACCGCCGACACACGAACGCCCGGTGGACAAGCCGCGGGGGGACGAGCCGTTCGCCGACGATCGCCCGTTGGCCGGCGAGCAGCCGTTCGCCGACGAGCCGCGGTTCGCCGACGAGCCGCCGCTTGCCGACGAGCCAATCGCCGCCGCGGCGCCGTTGGCGGCGAGCCCGGCGAGCGAGGCGGTCACCGCTCCGGCGCCGGGGGCCTCAGGGCTCGCGGATGCACCGGTGACGACGCTGAAGGGGCTCGGGCCGAAGGTCGCGGCGCGGCTCGCCGAAGCCGGCGTGACCACGGTGGGCCAGCTCGCGGCGCTCGACGACGATGCGGCGGCGCGGCTCGATGTGCAGCTCGGCAGCTTTACCGGCCGGATGGGCCGCGATCGCTGGCTGGAACAGGCGCGCTTCCTGGCGGCGGGCGACCGGGCGGGCTTCGAGGCGGTGTTCGGCAAGCTTTAACGGGCGGTACGAACAGGCGCACCGTTGCGTCCCCATCGCGGGGGAATGCGGATCGCAGCTATTCCTCGCTGACCAGCAGCTTGTCGATCCGCCGGCCGTCGAGATCGACGACCTCGAACCGCCAACCCTGTTCGCTGAAGCTCTCGCCCTCGCCCGGCAGGTGGCGGAACGCGGCGAGCGCGAGCCCGGCGACGGTCGCATAGTCACGATCCTCGGGGAGATCGATGCCGAGCCGCTCGGCGAGCGCGTCCGCCGCCATCGTCCCGGCGACCAGCAGCGAGCCGTCGTCGCGTACCACGACCGAGGGCGCGTCGTCGGGATCGGTGTCCGACGCGAACTCGCCAGCGATCGCGGCAAGCAGATCGGCCGGGGTCACAATCCCTTCGAAATGACCATATTCGTCGTGTATCAGCGCCATCGGCACCTCGGCCTCGCGAAGCGCGATCAGCGCGTCCATCGCGTCGATCTGGTCGATCACGACCGGCGCCTTGCGCATCAGCACCCTGAGGTCGAGCGCCTCGCCGCGAAACAGCGCCGCGGCGATGTCGCGCGACTGGACCAC
>DATLME010000368.1:0-2730 GCA_035537395.1 Sphingomonas sp.
TGTCGGCAGGCGCGGGCGGGCAATTGGCGCGCGCGCTCGGCGAGTGGAAGGAGCTTGCCGACAGCCTCTCTCCGCAGTCCGCCTTTGCGGTCGGCGATCCGTCGGGCTTTTCGTTCGTGGATCTCGCCGCCGATCGCTCCGGATTCGGAATCGCGCGCGCCGCGACGAGCGAGGAGCATGCCACCCGAATTGCGGCGCAGCTGGCCCGTGCGCGCCCGGAGGATCTGCTGCCCCGCTCGCTGCTCGCCCGCGAGGAAAGCCTGACGAACGCGGCATTCGTCGAGCGTTATGGCAGCATCGACGATCCGCGCTACGACGCGATGGTTGCCGGGATCGACGCGGTGCTCGGCCGCGAGGCGATCCACTGATCCGGGGGACTGGCGCTATGCCGCGCGATCCGGCTCGGCGACGCCCAGCTCCCCCTCCCAGCGCGCGACGGTAACCGCGACCGCGAGGTTCGCGCTGGCGCTCGGCACCGTCCGCGTCATGTCGAGCAGCCGGTCGAACGGCAGCACGAACCCGACCACCAGCGCGGTCTGCTCGGGCGCTATGCCCACGCTCGACAGCACCGCGGCGAGCATGAACAGCGAGGCCGACGGTACCGGCGCGGTGCCGAACGCCGCCAGCGCCCCGGTGAGCAACACCGTGAGGTACACCAGCGGGGTCAGCGGGGTTCCGAACGCCTGCAGCGCGAACAGGCTCAGCAGCCCGACATACATGGCGGTACCGTCCTTGCCGATGCTCGCTCCGAGCGGCAGCACGGTCGAATAGATCGGCCGCGGCACCCCCAGCTCGTCGCCGGCAACGCGCATCGCCACTGGCAGCGTCGCGGAACTCGACGCGGTCGAGAACGCCACCGCGAGCGCATCGAACGCGCCGCGAAAGAACCGGCGGACCGATACCCGGGCCAGCAGCCGCAGCATCAGGCTCTGGACGATCGCCATCTGCACCACCGATCCGATCACCACCGCGAGCGCCAGCCAGCCGACCTGTACGAACACCGCCGCGCCGTTCGCGGCGACCGCATTGGCGATCAGCGCGAAGACGCCGAACGGGGTCGCCTCCATCACGATCGCGACGACCTTCAGGAGCACCGCCGACAACGACTGGAGACCACGCGCGAACGGCTGGCCGGGCTCGCCCGCCAGCACCGTGCCCACCCCGATCAGAATGGCGACGAAGATCAGCGCGAGCATGTCGCCCTTGGCGAGCGCCTCGACGATGTTGAGCGGCACGATGCCGACCAGCTGGTCATAGGCGGTCACTGGCGTCCCGAGCGGGTGCGCCGCCGCCGTGCCGAGCGGCGCGCCGACCCCGGGTCGCACGATCGTCGCGACCAGCATGCCCACTGCCACCGCCACGAAGGTCGTCGCCGCGAACAGCCCGACCGTCCGGCCGCCCAGCCCGCCCAAGCGTCGCGGATCGAGCGCGGTGATCCCCGCTGCGATCGTCACCAGCACGATCGGCGCGACCAGCATCCGGATCGCGCGAACGAACAGATCGCCCAGGAACGCGACCTGCGGCGTCGCTTCCGGCCAGACCAGCGCGAAGATCAGGCCGAGCGCGAGCCCGCCGAGCACGCGCTGCCAGAGCGGGATCGCAAACCAGGCTCGCAGGACCGTCATACGCACATCCTGCATGGGAGCCGACCAAACGGGTGCGACGTGCGCCCCCCGCGTCTGATCCCCTGCGATCCGCCCCGCGTCAAGCGCGGCGGGTAACGCAGCGTCAGGCCGGCTGGAGCTCTGTGGCGGCCGCCGCCGCGTTCGCGTCCGCCAGCAGGCCGTGGCGCTTCGCCACGATCGTCGGCACCAGCGCCTGTCCCGCGACGTTCACCGCGGTCCGCCCCATGTCGAGGATCGGATCGATCGCCAGCAGCAGCCCGGCTCCCTCGAGCGGCAGGCCGAGCGTCGTCAGCGTCAGCGTCAGCATCACCACCGCGCCGGTCAGCCCCGCGGTCGCCGCGGATCCGACCACCGACACTGCGACGATCAGCAGGTAATCGGTCGCGTGCAGCGCGATCCCGAAATATTGCGCGACGAACAGCGCCGAGATCGCGGGGTAGATCGCGGCGCAGCCGTCCATCTTGGTGGTCGCCGCGAACGGCACCGCGAACGCAGCGTAGCTGCGCGAAACGCCGATCCGCTCGACGACTTCCTCGGTGACTGGCAGCGTGCCGATCGACGAGCGCGAGACGAAGCCGAGCTGGATCGCGGGCCACGCATCCGCGAAGAACCGCCGCACCCCGATACCCTGCGACTTGAGCAGCAGCGGATAGACCAGGAACAACACGATCCCGAGCCCGAGATAGACCGCACCCGCGAACGCGCCGAGCGCCGAGAGCGACGCCCAGCCATAGTCGACGATGGCGTGCCCGATCAGCGCCGCGCTGCCGATCGGGGTCAGCGCGATCACCCAGCGCAGGATCCGGCGGAAGATCGCGAGCGCGGAAGCGTTGAAGGTCAGGAACGCGGCCCCCGCCTCGCCGACCTTTACCGCCGCCGCGCCAACCGCGATCGCGATCACGATCAACTGGAGCACGTTGAAGGAGAGCGCGGTGGTCGCCGCCCCATCGACGATCTTGGTCGACGCGCCGAGCCCCAGGATGTTGGCGGGGATCAGCCCGCGCAGGAAATCGAGCCACGACCCCGTGGTCGTCGGCCGCGCCGCCGCGGCCCGCTCGATGCCCGCATGCACGCCCGGCTCGATTATCGTGCCGAGCACCAGCCC
>DATLME010000369.1:0-7317 GCA_035537395.1 Sphingomonas sp.
GCCGAAGCCCGCATTGTTGACGAGCGTGTCGATCCGCAGCCCTGCGTCCGCTATGTCGGCGATCAGCTTGCCCGGGGCGGCAGGGTCGGCGAGATCGGCGGCGAACACATGGACGGCGATCCCGTGGGTCGCGCGCATATCGGCGGCGAGCGCGTCGAGCCGGTCGCCCCGCCGTGCCGTCAGGATCAGGTCGTGCTTGTCGGCGGCCAGCGCGCGAACGAAGCCCTCCCCCAATCCTGCGGAGGCGCCAGTGATGAGTGTCGCCATAGTCTACGCTTCCTCAGACGATCTCGAACAGCCCCGCCGCGCCCATGCCGCCCGCCGTGCACATCGTCACTACGACGTAGCGCACCCCGCGCTTACGTCCCTCGATCAACGCATGGCCGACCAGCCGACTACCGGTCATGCCGAACGGGTGGCCGACAGCGATCGCGCCGCCATTGACGTTGTACTTGTCGGGATCGATGCCGAGATGGTCGCGGCAATAGAGGCATTGCGACGCAAAGGCTTCGTTTAACTCCCACAGGCCGATGTCGCCGACCGACAGGCCGGCCCGCTCGAGCAGCTTGGGCACCGCAAAGATCGGGCCGATGCCCATCTCCTCCGGACCGCAGCCGGCCGCCTGGAAACCGCGATACAGGCCGAGGATCTCCTTGCCCTCGGCGAGCGCGGTGGCGCGGTCCATCAGGATCTGCGCCGATGCGCCGTCCGACAACTGGCTCGCATTGCCCGCGGTGACGTTGCTGCCGGGACCGCTGAACGCCCCGCCCGGCCATACCGTCTTAAGCCCGGCGAGCCCTTCGGCAGTGGTGCCCGCGCGGAGGCCCTCGTCCTGCGTGACGGTGACCGTCTCGGTTCCGGTGCGATTGCCTTCCTTGTCGAACAGCGCCTTTTCGACGGAAATCGGTGCGATCTCCTCGGCGAAGGCGCCCTTCGCGATCCCGTCCGCGGCGCGCTGCTGGCTCATCGCCGCATAGGCGTCCTGCGCTTCGCGGGTAATCCCGTAGCGTTCAGCGACGATTTCGGCAGTCTCGATCATCGGAATATAGGCGGCGGGTTCCTTGTCGGTAACGCCTGCGTTGACGTAACGCGGTGCTTCCTTGTTCACCGTGTAGCTGATCGACTCCATGCCGCCGGCGAGCGCCACTTCCGCCTCGCCGCAGATGATGGTGCGTGCGGCCATCGCGACCGCGGTGAGGCCAGAGCCGCATTTGCGATCGAGCGTGAAGGCCGGCACGGTGCGCGGCAGCCCGCCTGCGAACACCGCCATCCGCCCGGCATTGCCGCCCTGCGTGCCCCATTGATTGCCGACGCCCCAGAAGATCTCGTCGATGCGCGCGGGATCGACCCCGGCGCGCTCCACCGCGGCATTCATCACATGGCCGGCGAGCGTGGGCGCTTCGGTCGCATTGAAATAGCCGCGATACGCCTTGCCGATGCCGGTGCGGGCGGTGGAGACGATCGCTGCTTCGCGCATGGGACAGGCCTTTCTGGATGATCCGGGTCGGCCATGTTCCTACGCGCGGAGGGCGCAAATGCAACGCTTGGCAAGCGCGCCGCCCGCCGCCAAAGCGGTCGTGCAATGCAGCGAGAGGACGATCGATGAGCGGTACCGAGGGGATTTCCGTCCGGCACGACGGCCATGTCGCGATCGTCACCTTCGCGCGGCCACCGCATAATTTCGCCGACCTGGCGCTGATCGAGGCGATCGGCGCGGCGTTCGCGGCGGCCGATGCCGATCCGGCGATCCGCGCCCTCGTGCTGCAATCCGACGGCCGGATCTTCTGCGCGGGCGCCGATCTCGCCAATGCCAATCCGGTTGCGGACGACCGCCCCGCGGGCGAGCGCAATCCGTTCTACGTCGCCGCGGCGCGACTGTTCGCAGTGAAGAAGCCGGTGGTCGCCGCGATCCAGGGTGCTGCGGTCGGTGCGGGGCTGGGCCTGTCGCTGGTCGCGGACTTCCGTATCGCGGCGCCCGAAGCGCGCTTCGTCGCCAATTTCGTTCAACTCGGCTTCCACCCCGGCTTCGGCATCTCGGCAGTGCTCGAACGCATCGTCGGGCGGCAGCGGGCGTTGCTGATGACGCTGACCGGCCGCCGGATCCGCGCGGAGCAGGCGGCGGCGTGGGGTCTGGCCGACCAGGTCGTCGCCGCGGACGACGTGCGCGCCACCGCGCTTGCGCTCGCGACCGAGATCGCGGCGGGCGCACCCCTCGCGGTGCGATCGACCCGCGCGACGATGCGGGGCGATCTCGCCGCGCTCGTTGCGGCACAGACCGACCACGAACTCGCCGAACAGGCCTGGCTGCAGAAGACCGCCGACTTCGCCGAAGGCGTGCGCGCTGTGAACGAGCGTCGACCCGGGGTATTCACGGGCAGCTAGGCACAAGCGCCCGGCCCGACCGCGTCAGACGCCCTCGATGGCGCTCAGACCGCGGTGCCGCCGATGGTCAGGCCGCTGACCAGCAGGCTGGGCTGGCCGACGCCCGCGGGAACGCTCTGGCCGCCCTTGCCGCACACGCCGATGCCCTCGTCGAGCGCGAAGTCGTTGCCGATCCCCATCACCTTGGTCAGCACGGTCGGGCCGTCGCCGATCAGCGTCGCGCCCTTGATCGGGGCACCGATCCTGCCGTCCTCGATCATGTACGCTTCGGTGCACGAGAACACGAACTTGCCCGAGACGATGTCGACCTGGCCGCCGCCGAAGCTCTTGGCGAAGATCCCGCGCTTGACCCGCGACAGCAGTTCGGCGGGATCGTCGCGGCCGTCCTTCATGAAGGTGTTGGTCATCCGCGGCATCGGTGCATGCGCAAAGCTTTCACGGCGGCCGTTGCCGGTCGGCGCGACGCCCATCAGCCGCGCATTCAGCCGATCCTGCATATAGCCCTTCAGGATGCCGTCCTCGATCAGGATCGTCTCGCCGGTTGGCGTGCCCTCGTCGTCGATGCTGAGCGAGCCCCGCCGGTCCTGGATCGAGCCATCGTCGACGACCGTCACGCCGGGGGCGGCGACACGCTCGCCGATCCGCCCCGAAAAGGCGCTGGTTCCCTTGCGGTTGAAGTCGCCTTCCAGCCCGTGGCCGATCGCCTCGTGCAGCACGATGCCCGGCCAGCCCGGCCCGAGCAGCACCGTCATCTCGCCGGCGGGAGCGGCGACCGACTCCAGATTGATCAGGGCCTGGGCGAGCGCTTCGTCGATCGCGCGGTTCCACGTCGCGGGTTCGAACAGCTTGTCGTAGAGATAGCGGCCGCCCATCCCGAAGGTGCCGGTCTCGCGCCGGCCATTCTGCTCGACCACGATCTGGACGTTGAGGCGGACGAGCGGACGCACGTCGGTCGCGACAAAGCCATCGGCACGGACGATCTCGACCACGCCCCACGTTCCCGACAACCCGACCGAAACCTGCGCCACGCGCGGATCGCGCGCGCGCGCCGCAGCGTCGATCGTCTGGCAGAGATTGACCTTGTCGGCGAACGGCACGAGGTCGAGCGGATCGGCTGCGGTGTAGAGATGCCGGTTGGTGCCCTGCGGCGGACCCGCCTTGATGCCCTTTGCGGGGTCGATCAGCGTCATCGTCTCCGCAGCGCGCTTGATGGCGGCTTCGCTGAGCTCGTTGGCGTGCGCGAAGGCTGTCATCTCGCCCGACACCGCCCGCAGACCGAAGCCTGCATTGGTGTCGTAGCTCGCGGTCTTCAGCCTGCCGTCGTCGAAGCCGAATGCCTCCGACTTGCGATATTGCAGGTAGAGCTCGCCGTCATCGGCCGCGGCAAGCGCCGAGGTGGTGAGCGCGAGCGCTGCTTCGGGCGACAACTGGTCGCGATAAAGGAACGAGCGGGGGTCTGCGGCTGCGGTCATCGCGTGGATATAGGCAGCTCAGCGGCCGGCGCCATCCCCATGATCGCGCAACCCGGCCTGGTCGGCGCCATCGGCAGCGCCGCCGATCAGGATGAAACGCCGGTCGCAATAGCCGCAATCGACATAGCCGGTGTCGTCGATCTGGAGATAGACGCGGGGGTGGCCCAGCGCGGCACCGCCCGGAATATCGCTCGCGCCGTCACAGGCGACACGGGGCTGCGAGACGCGGCTGGTTTCGGGAGGCGGTACCATCCCGGCCCGATAGCAAGGCCGCCATGTCCCCGCAATCGCCTGACGGCGGCGCCGACAGAATAGGTTGCGCCAAACGACCAGCGGCGTATCCCGGCCGCATGACCGAAGCCGCCATCTCGATCCAGCACCTGTGCAAGACCTATGTCGGGGGCAAGCGCGCGCTCGACGACGTCACCTTCGACGTGCCCCGCGGCGAGATCTTCGGACTGCTCGGGCCAAATGGCGCGGGCAAGTCGACCCTGATCAACATCCTCGCCGGACTCGTCAACAAGACCGCGGGACATGCCACGATCTGGGGGTTCGACATCGACGAACACCCACGCAACGCCAAGGCGTCGATCGGCATCGTCAACCAGGAGATCCTGTTCGATCCGTTCTTCACCCCGGTGGAGACGTTGAACATCCAGGCCGGGCTCTACGGCGTGCCGAAGGCCGAGCGACGCTCGCGCGAGCTGCTCCGCGCCGTCCATCTCGAGGACAAGGCGGACGCTTATGCGCGGACCTTGTCGGGTGGCATGAAGCGCAGGCTGATGGTCGCCAAGGCGATGGTCCATTCGCCCCCTGTCCTGGTGCTCGACGAGCCGACCGCCGGGGTCGACATCGAGCTTCGCCAGCAGCTCTGGGCCTATGTCCGGGAGCTCAACGCGCAAGGCGTCACGGTGGTGCTGACGACGCACTATCTCGAGGAGGCCGAGCAATTGTGCGACCGGATCGCGATCATCAACAACGGCAAGCTGATCGCCAACGAGCCGACCCGCGAACTGGTCGGCAAGGCACAGGAGAAGGTCGTGGCGGTTACGGTCGATCGCGATCTCACCGTCGCGCCGCAAGCCGCCTGTTTCGAGAAGATCGTGCTGCGCGGCGCGCGGGTGCTCGAGATCACCTACCACAAGGCGCGGGTGAATGCGGGTGAGGTGCTGGCGGCGGTGACCCGCGACGGTCTCGGCATCGTCGACGTCTCGACGCGCGAGCCTGACCTCGAGGACGTCTTCCTGAGCCTGACCCGCGCGGCCAATGCCTGAGCCGACGGCGCATGCCAGCGATGTCCTGATCGTCGGCTCGGGCGCGGCGGGGCTGACCGCTGCGCTCAACCTCGCGGATCGCCACCGCGTCACGGTGCTGGCGAAGGGCGCGCTGAACGAAGGCTCGACCGCCTGGGCGCAGGGCGGCATCGCCGCGGTGCTCGAACCCGGCGACACCTTCGAGAACCATGTCGAGGACACGATGGTCGCCGGGGCGGGGCTCAACGACCGCGCGATCGTCGAGTTCGTCGTCGAGGCCGCGCCGGCGGCGATCGCGCGATTGACCGAGCTCGGCGTGCCGTTCGCGATGGACGGTGAGGCGCTCCATTTGACCCGCGAGGGCGGCCATTCGCACCGCCGCATCGTCCATGTCGACGACGCGACCGGCTGGGCGGTGCAGGAGGCGTTGCAGAAGGCGGCCGAAGCGCACCCCAACATCACGCTGGTGCCGGATCAAGTCGCGATCGACCTCGTCACGGGGCGACACGAGGAACGCTATTCCGGTGCCGGCCGGGTTTGGGGCGTCTATGCGGTCGACCGCCGCAGCGGCCGCGTCAATCTGTACACCGCGCGCGCCACGATCCTGGCCACCGGTGGCGCTGGGCGAACCTATCTGTTCTCGACCGCGCCGCGCGGCGCGACCGGTGACGGCATCGCGATGGCGTGGCGCGCCGGTGCACGGGTGTCGAACATGGAATTCATGCAGTTCCACCCGACCTGCCTGTATAATCTGGAAGTCAAAAACTTCCTGATTACCGAGGCGGTGCGGGGCGAGGGGGGGCATCTGAAGAACCCCAATACCGGCCACCGGTTCATGCCCGAGGTCGATCCCCGCGGCGAGCTGGCGCCCCGTGACGTCGTGGCGCGTGCGATCGACGCGGAGATCAAGCGCTACGGGCTCGACTATGTCCATCTCGACATCAGCCACATGCCGGCGGACTTCATCCGGGGGCATTTCCCCAACATCCACGACAAGTTGCTCGGGCTCGGGATCGACATGACGACCCAGCCGATCCCGGTGGTGCCGGCGCAGCATTATACCTGTGGCGGCATCGTCGTCGATCGTAACGGCGGCACCGACCTGCCCGGCTTGTTCGCAGCGGGAGAGTGCACGCAATCGGGCCTGCACGGCGCTAATCGGCTCGCGTCCAACTCGCTGCTCGAATGCTTCGTGTTCGGGGAGGCGGCAGCGCGCGCGATCGCGGCGCAGTGGGACGAACTGCCGCCGGTGCCCGCGATCCGCGCGTGGGACGAAAGCCGCGTTACCGATTCCGACGAGGAGGTCGTCATCAAGCAGAACTGGACCGAGATCCGGCGCTTCATGTGGAACTATGTCGGCATCGTCCGCACTACCAAGCGGCTCGAACGCGCCCGCGCCCGGATCAAGCTGCTGACCAGCGAGGTCGAGGATTATTATGGCCATTTCCGGGTCACGCCGGACCTGATCGAACTACGTAACCTGTTGCAGACCGCGGACCTGATCGTCCGCTCCGCGCTGCACCGGCGCGAAAGCCGCGGACTTCATTACACGCTCGATTTCCCCGCGACCTTGCCCGAGGCGGTCGACACCGTGCTGGTGCCGTGAGGCGCTCTGCCGCGCCAGCGCCGCGCTTCGCCGCAAGCCCGTAAATAACGGGTTTCACTCGGCGAATCGGTGGATACATAGGGGATGGGGCTGGTGGGCGTTCGATCGACATGACTTTTCCTGGCCGGGTGGCCCGTTTCTCTATGGTCGCCGGGCTCATCGGCAGCGTCGCTGGCTGCGGCCCGACGACGCGGCCGGGCGCGAGCGCCAGTGCGCCGTTGCCGAGCATTCCGATCGGCGCGGTGTCGATCCCGGTTCCCGCACCCGCACCGCGCGTGATCCATCCGGCGCCGCCGCAGCTGACCGGCACGATCGCGGCGCTTGCGCGCAGCTTCCAGGGTAAATTCGGTATCGCGGTGCGCGCGGTCGACGAGAACTGGACCGTGCAGGCCAATGCCCGGCAGAAGCTGCCGCAACAGTCGGTGAGCAAGCTGTGGGTCGCGCTGACGCTGCTCGACCTGCGCGAGCAGGGCAAGGCGCGGCTCGACCAGCCGATCGTGGTTCGCCCGCAGGATCTCACGCTGTTCCACCAGCCGATCGCGTACCTGGTGAAGGGCGGCGGCTACCAGACGACGGTCGGCAGCCTGCTCAGCCGCGCGCTCAC
>DATLME010000370.1:0-3041 GCA_035537395.1 Sphingomonas sp.
CGGGCATGCGAGCGTCGCGGAGGCGATGCGCGACGAGCCGCTTGCCGCGTTCGTCGACTCGATGATCAAACACGACATCATGCCGATGCTGCCGCCGGTGCGCGGGCTCGATCTCGACTCGTACAGGGCGGCGGTGCTCGAGCGGTTCCGCAATCCCGCGATCGTCCACCGGCTCGACCAGATCGCGCAGGACGGATCGCAGAAGCTCCCCTACCGGCTCGGCGACACCCTGCTCGCGAACCGGGCGGCGGGGCGCCTGCCCGGCCATGTCGTCGCTGCGCTGGGATGCTGGGTCGCGTTCGCGATGCGGCAGGCGCGGGCCGGCACCCCGATCGTCGATCCCGCGCCCGCTCTCGCCGGTCTCGCGGGCGACGGAGAGGCTGGCGAGATCGTCGACCGGCTGCTCGCGGCCGGGATCGGCATCCCGCGCGTGGTCGCCGACGATCCTGCGTTGGTCACGGCGATCAGGACGGCAGCGACGGCGGCAGCGCGTGGCGACTGGCAGACGCTGTTCGGCTGAGCGCATCGACGCTTGCCAATGACACCGGTTTCCCATACGCGTCGCGCAACGATAAAGAAGGGGAGGACATGGCGACTTTACGCCTGAGCCAGCTGACCGACGAGCAAGCGGCGATCGCCCGCGCCTTCGTGACCGCACGACAGGCGGGCGTCGCGCTCCTGACCTTCCCCGGCGACTTTCCCGAAACCCTGGACGACGCCTATGCGGTGCAGGATTTCGCGATCCAGCTGGCGCAGGGGCGCGTCGCGGGCTGGAAGGTCGGGCGGATCAATCCCCCGCTCGGCGACATCGATCGGCTGACCGGCCCGATCTTCTCCGACCAGATCTATACCGACGATGGCACCGCGATGCCGGTGATCGCCGACGGGTTCGCCGCCGCCGAGGCCGAATTCCTGCTGCGGATCGGCACCGCGCCCGATCCCGCCAAGCGCGTCTACAGCATCGACGAGGCCCGCGCGCTGATCGACGCGGTTCATGTCGGTATCGAGATTGCGAGCTCGCCCTTTCCCGGCATCAACCTCCACGGCCCGACCGTCACGGTCGCCGATTTCGGCAACAACAACGGCCTGCTGGTCGGCGCCGAGGCTACCGGCTGGCGCGAGCTCGATCTCGACGCATGGCCGGTGCAGCTCGCGATCAATGGCGACGAGATCGGCGCCGCGACCACCGCGACGATGCTCGACGGGCCGTTCGGCGCGGCGCGGTTCCTGTTCGAACACATGGCTGCGCGCGGCATCGCGCTCGAGCCCGGCCAGTGGATCTCCACCGGCGCTGTGACCGGGGTCCACCAGGTCGCGATCGGCGACCGGGTCGAGGCGCGGTTCGATGGTCGATTGACGGTAAACTGCACGATCAAGGCCCAATAGAGGCACAATAGGAGAGGGTCCGATGGCGACGACGGAGATGCCGGAAGTGGCCGGCGCGGCGGAACGGGTCGGGCGGTATCGCTGGGTGATCTGCGGGCTGCTGTTTGCGGCAACCGCGATCAACTATGTCGACCGCCAGATGATCGGCGTGCTCAAGCCGACGATCTCGGCGGAGCTCGGCTGGGACGAGCTGACCTATGCCGATGTGATCTTCTGGTTCCAGGCAGCCTATGCGATCGGCTATCTCAGCTTCGGCAAGATCGTCGACGTGCTCGGCGCGCGGATCGGCTATTCGATCGCCTTCGTGATCTGGACGCTCGGCCATACGCTGTGCGGCTTCGCGGGCAGCGCCTTCCAGTTTTCCGCGGCACGCTTCGTGCTGGGCGTCGGCGAGGCGGGAAATTTCCCCGCCGGCATCAAGGCGGTCTCCGAATGGTTTCCGGCGCGCGAACGGGCCTTCGCGACGGGCGTGTTCAACGCCGGCGCGAACATCGGCGCGGTGATCACGCCGCTGATCGTGCCGGTCATCACCATCGCGTTCGGCTGGCGGATGGCGTTCATCATCACCGGGGCCGTCAGCCTGATCTGGCTGGTCGCGTGGATCGCGATCTATCGCCGTCCGCGCGAACAGCCCAAGCTCGGCGCCGCCGAACTCGCCTATATCGAGAGCGATCCCGCCGACCCGGTCGAGAAGATCGGCTGGCTGAAGCTGCTCAGCTACCGCGAGACCTGGGCCTATGCGCTCGGCAAGTTCCTGATCGATCCGATCTGGTGGCTCTTCCTGTTCTGGACCCCGGATTTCCTCGCCAAGACCTATAATCTCGATCTCAAGAGCTTCGGCCCGCCGCTGGTCGCGATCTACCTGATCTCCGATTTCGGTAGCGTCGCGGGTGGCTGGTCGTCGTCGCGGCTGATGAAGCGCGGCTATTCCGCCAATTTCGCGCGCAAGATGACGATGCTCGCCTGCGCGTTCCTGGTGATGCCGATCTTCTTCGCGCAATATGTCGACAATCTCTGGCTAGCGGTGCTGATCGTCGGTCTCGCCACCGCGGCGCACCAGGCATTCTCGGCCAATCTCTACACGATCCCCTCGGACATGTTCCCCCGCGCCGCGGTCGGATCGGTGGTCGGGATCGGCGGCACCGTCGGCGCGATCGGTGGCATGATGATGGCGAAGTTCACCGGCTACATCCTCCAGACCACGGGCAGCTACACGCTGATCTTCGCGGTGGCGGGCAGCGTGTATCTGATCGCAGTCGGTGTCATCCATCTGCTGAGCCCGCGGCTGGCCAGGGTGGACGCGGTTTGACGATGCGCGGATCGACCTCGATCGTCGCGCTCGCCGCGGCGCTGCTGACCGCGCCCGCGGTGGCGCAGGACGCGACCGGGCTGCTGTTCCGCGCCTCGGCCGACAAGGACCTGACCGCGGAGGTCGCCGCCGGCGAGGCGGTGCCCAATTTCCGCAGCGGCGTGACGGTGGTGCCCGACGGCGCGATCGGCGGCGCCGCGCGTTGGGCCGATGACGGCTATGTCGCGTGGAAGGCGCCCGGCAACATGCGCGCGGAGCGGGGCACGCTGTCGTTCTTCTGGCGCCCGCGCGAGGCGGTCGGCGAAGCGCCGTTCGTGATCTTCCGCGCGGGCTTTGCGGACCATTC
>DATLME010000371.1:0-8322 GCA_035537395.1 Sphingomonas sp.
GCAGCATCGTCCGCACCGTGAAGAACACCACGACCCCGAACAGCGCGAACACGAATGCGGGCCCGGCCAAGCCGATCTCGACGTCACCGATCGATCCGAGCAACAGATAGGGCGCGATCGCAGGGCCAAGGATCGTGCCCAGCCCGAACGCGGAGGCGAGCAGCGTCAACGCCTTGGTGCGTTCCTCGCGCGTGGTCTCGCCAGCGACCAGCGCCTGCACCGCGGGCGGGGCGGCAGCGCCGAAGGTACCGTAGATCAGCCGCCCGCCGATGAAGCAGAGGAACGCGGCCGTGCCGCTGATCCAGCCATTGATGCCGGCGGCGAGGAACACGCCGCACAGCGCGAGCGACACCACGACCCCGCCCATCCCGAGCAGGATCATCGTCCGCCGGCCGTAGCGATCGGACCGGTTGGCCCAGAACGGCGCTGCGATCACCCAGAGCAGCGCCGATACCGAGAACGCCGCCGCCACTGCGCGATCGGCGACGCCGAGCGAGCGACCGAGCGCCGGCAGCACCGATTGCAACGCGGTATTGCCCGCCGCGATCGTCAGCATCACCAGGAACATCAGCGCGAAGCGGCGATCGATCGCGGTGTTGACGGTCATGGCCTGCTCCAGCCGTAGGATCGCTCCACGATGGCGACCGCGATGTCATAGTCGTCGTACCAGCGCGCGCGGCCGAGTTCGCGCGCAGCCGCATGATCGGGCTGGTCGCGCCACGCGATCGCTGCGGCCTGATCCGCCCAGTAGCTGATCGTGATCCCGGTGCCGCCGGCATCGTGCACGCTGTCCATGCCGCGATAGCCGGGTTGCCGCGCCGCAAGCGACTCCATCGTCGCCGCTGCCTCGGCATAGCCCGCCTCGTCCGCCGCGGTACGATGCGAGCGGAAGATCACCGCCACCTGCCCGGTCCTGTCGTCGTGCATCAGGTCCGCTTAGGCGCTTGATCGCGCATGACAAGCACGCACGTCGGGACGCAATGCAACCGTGCGTCTTGAAACGCGTTCGGAAAACGTGCGACGGGACTGCGACTTCGTTTCGCCCGCACGCCGTTCACCGGACCGCGCGGGTTCCACGATCGACAAGGATTCCGATGCCCAGCTCGACCACCGCCGCAAGGCGTACCCGTACCCGGCCTGCCGGCATTCCCAGCCCGGTCGCAATGTTCTTCCAGGGTTTCATCAAGCATCCGGTGATGGTCGGGTCGATCATCCCGTCGTCCGACAAGCTGATCCGCAAGATGCTGGCCCCGGTCGATTGGGGCGCGTGCAAGCTGTTCGTCGAATATGGCCCGGGAGTCGGCACCTTCTGCCGCCCGATCCTGGAGCGGATGGCGCCCGACGCGATGCTGATCGCGATCGACACCAATCCGGATTTCGTCCGCTATCTCGATCACATCATCACCGATTCGCGGTTCGTCGCGGTCCATGGCTCGGCCGCCGACGTCGAGCGGATCGTGAAGGAACACGGCCATGATGCGGCCGATTACGTGCTCTCGGGGCTGCCCTTCTCGACGCTGCCCCCCGGGGTCGGCCCGGCGATCGGCGCGGCTACCCACCGCGTCATCCGCAGCGGCGGCGCCTTCCTGGTCTATCAGTTCTCGCCCAAGGTGAAGGACTATCTGACTCCGCATTTCAGCCAGATCGATCACGACATGGAATGGTGGAACGTGCCCCCCGCGCAGCTTTACTGGGCATGGAAGGACTGACGCTTTCGATCGCCCGATGGCGCTCGGCTAGACCTATTCGTCGATCCCGAAATTGAGCCCGCGCGACACGTTCGGGTCCACCACCGCGATCAGCAGATAGGCGAAGAACTGGCGCAGACGCTGGATCGGCCCTGCCTGCGCCTTGTACCATTCGGCGGTGATCGGCTGCGACTTGGCGATCTCGCCGTCGACATAGGTGCGCACATGGTCCGCGAATGCGCGGTCCTCGATCCGCAACATCAACTCGAGATTGATGTACATCGATCGCATGTCGAAGTTCGCCGAGCCGATATGGACCGCATCGTCGACCACGTAGAGCTTGGTGTGGAGTTTGGTCGGCTGATATTCGAACAGCGCGATGCCCTTGCGCAGCAGCCCGGCATAGGTGAACCTCGCCGCCGCGATCGTCGCCTGGTTGTCGGATTTGGCCGCGGTGACGATCCGGACGTCGGCGTCGCGGCGCCCGGCGCGATCGAGCCGCCGCAGCATCGTCGGACTCGGCGTGAAATACGCCGCGATGATGTCGATCCGCCGCGCGCGCTGCATGTCGCTGCGCACCGTTCGCGCCCATGGCGATAGCCGCCGCGTCGGCCCGCCGATCAGCCATCGCAACGCGCCCTCGGTCTCGCTCCACTGCGCCAGCGCGCGGTTGAGCGGGCGCATCCGCCCGTCGCCGGTCGTTACCCACGCGTGCAGCGCGTCGAAATAGCCCGCCATCCGCGCCGCTGCGTCGCCCTCGACGAGCAGCCCGAGGTCGCGCCACGCCGAATCGGCGGGAACCCCGAAATAATCGTCCTCGACGTTGAACCCGCCGACGATGATGCGTTGCTCGTCCGCCAGCGCCAGCTTCTGGTGGTTGCGGAGCAGATAGCGCCGGCCGAACCGCGGCAGGAACCGGCACACCGCGATCCCCGCCGCATCGAGCGGTGCGAAGAAGGCGGGATCGGTATCCTCGCTGCCGAAACCGTCGACGATCAGCGATACCGCGACCCCGCGTTGCGCCGCCGCGATCAATGCGGCGTTGACCCGACGTCCGGTGTCGTCGTCGGCATAGATATAATAGAGGATCCGCAGGCTCTGCGTCGCCCCGTCGATCAGCGCCAACAGCGCCGCGAGCCGGGTCGGTCCGGTGTCGAGCAGCGTCAGCCGATTGCCGGCGACCGTAAAGCCCGGCTGTGACGCATCCGTCTCCATTCACCGCTGATGGCGGGTCGCGAGGGCAGCGGCAAGGCCGTTTTCCTTGACTCGCACAGGGGCGCGACCTACAGGACCGCTCTTCATTTCATCGTCGTTTGCGAAGGAAAGCGTCCATGGCGCGCGTCACTGTCGAAGATTGCGTCGACAAGATCCCGAACCGGTTCGACCTGGTTCTCTTCGCGGCACAGCGTGCACGCCAGATTTCGGGCGGCGCCGAACTGACGATCGACCGCGATCGCGACAAGAACCCGGTCGTCGCGCTGCGCGAGATCGCCGAGGTCACGGTGCGCCCCGCGCATCTCGAGGATTCGGTCATCTCGAGCCTGCAGCGCGTGCAGATCGACGACGAGGACGAGGCGGACGCTGTCGGCAGCCTCGCGGCGTCGGCCGAGGCGCTTCGCCTCACCGCCGCTGCGCCGCCGCGCAATCAGAATCTCGGCGCCGACTACGACGGCTGATCGGGTTCTAGTTCAGGTACCTACGAGAGCCGCGGCAGCGATGCCGCGGCTCTTGTCGTTTGCGGGTCGCCCTTCGGCGTCCTGTCGTCATTCTGGGTTCGACCCGGAACCCAGAGTTACTAGCCGCAGCACTAGCGACTCTGGATCCTGACGTTCGTCAGGATGACGTTGCGAGACAGGCTAAGTCGCGCCGCGCAACTTACGCCGGCGGCGGCATACCCGACCGGCCCTTGAACCCCTGCGCGACGACATACCATTCCGACGAGCCCTTGCGGCTCGCGGGCGGCTTGGCATGCTTCACCGCAGTGAAGTTGCGCTTGAGCACCGCGACGAGATCGCTGTCCGCGCCCCCCGCCAGTACCTTCGCGACGAACGCACCGCCGGGGCGCAGCACCTCGCACGCGAACTCGACCGCCGCCTCGACCAGCCCCATCGTCCGCAGGTGATCGGTCTGGGTATGACCGACGGTGTTCGCAGCCATGTCGGACAGGACAAGGTCGGCCGCGCCGCCGAGGGCGTCCTTCAGCACCCCGGGCGCTTCGTCGGCCATGAAGTCGAGCAGGAGGATCGTCACCCCGTCGAGCGGGTCGACCGGCAACAGGTCGATCCCGACGACCACCGCCTCGGGCAAGCGTTTCTTGACGACCTGGCTCCACCCGCCCGGGGCGATGCCGAGATCGATCACGCGGCGCGCGCCCTTCAGGAACGCGAATCGCTCGTCGAGCTCGATCAGCTTGTAGGCGGCCCGGCTGCGATAGCCCTCCGCCTTCGCGCGCTTCACATAGGGATCGTTGAGCTGGCGCTCGAGCCAGCGGGTCGACTGTGCGGTACGCTTGCGCGCGGTAAGCACGCGCGTCTTTCCGCCCGAACCGCCGCGGCTCATGCCGGGGTCCGCGACGGTGACGGACTACCCATGAGCCGGCGCAAGATGCCCTCGCGGATACCGCGATCGGCGATCCCGAGGCGCTCGGCCGGCCACAAATCCATGATCGTCTCCAGAATGGCGCATCCTGCCACGACGAGGTCGGCGCGCTCGCCGCCGATGCATGGCAGCTTGGCTCGCTCGGCGAGCGACATCCCCGACAGGTCGCGGCTGATCTGCCGCATCGACGCTGCCGGCACGATCAGCCCGTCGACCCGCGCCCGATCATAGAAGCTGAGCCCGAGATGGACGCTGCCCAGCGTCGTCACCGTGCCGCTGGTGCCGAGCAGCCGCGGCGTCGCCACCTTGGGCAGCCGTGAGGCGAAGCCGGCAAAGCTCTCCGCCACCACCGCGCGCATCCGTGCATAGGCCGCGGCGCGGCCGTCCGCTCCGTCGCCGCCGCCGGCATGTTCGGTCAACGACACCACGCCCCATGGCGCGCTGTGCCAGTCGAGCACCCGCGGCACCGCCGCCGCGGTGTCGATCAGCACCAGCTCGGTGGAACCGCCACCGATGTCGAAGATCAGTGCGGGATCGTCCCCCGGCTCGATCAGCGCGTGGCAACCGAGCACCGCGAGCCGCGCCTCTTCCTCCGCGGTGATGATGTCGAGATGGATCCCGGTCTCGTCATAGGCCCGCGCGATGAAGTCGGCGCCGTTCGTCGCGCGGCGGCAAGCCTCGGTCGCTACCGAGCGCGCCAGCGTCACGTTGCGGCGGCGCAGCTTGTCCGCACAGACCCGGAGCGCGGCGAGCGTGCGCTCGATCGCCGCATCGCTGAGCGCGCCGGTCGCGCCGATACCCTCGCCCAGCCGCACGATCCGCGAAAAGGCGTCGATGATCGCAAAGCCGTTGCCCTGCGGCCGCGCGATCAGCAGGCGGCAATTGTTGGTTCCGAGATCGAGCGCGGCAAAGGCCTGCGCGTCGGACCAGCGGCCCCGCTGGGCCCGGGTCGGCGCCGGACGGGCAGGTGGATCCTGCCGGTACGGCTGTCGGGCGGAGGGATCCCCCATTGCCGTGGTCTTTTCCGTTCTGTTCTGCCGCTGCGGACCGCCTTGATCCGCCCGGTGCTTGGCAGGCAACGTAGCGCACACGCAGCAAGGCGACAAGCGAGCGCAACTGGCCGTTGACAGGCCCCCCGGGCGTCGCCTAGATCCGCGCGCCTGCTGCCCCGTCGTCTAAAGGTAAGACTACGGACTCTGACTCCGTTAATTGAGGTTCGAATCCTCACGGGGCATCCAGACATTTCCGCCGGATATGAAAAGGGCGGCGCCGCCAGTGAGCAGCGCCGCCCTTTCGGCGTTCTGGCCGACCATGATGGCCGGTAGATCGAGCCCCTACAGCTTCTCGGTCAGTTCCGGGATCAGCTTGAACAGGTCGCCGACCAGGCCGATGTCCGCAACCTGGAAGATCGGCGCATCCTCGTCCTTGTTGATCGCGACGATTACCTTCGAGTCCTTCATGCCGGCGAGATGCTGGATCGCGCCCGAGATGCCGACCGCGACATAGACCTCGGGTGCGACGATCTTGCCGGTCTGGCCGACCTGATAGTCGTTCGGCGCATAGCCCGCGTCGACCGCGGCGCGGCTGGCGCCGACGCCAGCGCCGAGCTTGTCGGCGAGTGGATCGATCAGCGCGTGGAACTGCTCCGACGAGCCCAGCGCACGGCCGCCGGAAACGATGATCTTGGCGCTGGTGAGTTCGGGCCGGGTGTTCTGCGCGATTTCCGATCCGGTGAAGGTCGACAGACCGCTGTCGCCGGTCGCCGCCACCGCCTCGATCTCGCCGCTGCCACCCTCGGTCGCGGCCTTGTCGAACGCGGTGCCGCGGACGGTGATCACCTTCTTGGCATCGGACGACTGGACCGTCGCGATCGCGTTGCCCGCATAGATCGGGCGGGTGAAGGTGTCGTCGCTCTCGACCGAGAGGATGTCGCTGATCTGCATGACGTCGAGCAGCGCGGCGACGCGCGGCGCGATGTTCTTGCCGTTGGTGGTCGACGGCGCGACGAAGGCATCGTGATGCCCCATCAGCTGCACGACGAGCGGCGCGACGTTCTCGGCGAGCGCGTGCGCATAGACCGCGTCGTCGGCGACATGGACCTTGCCCACGCCCGCGATCTTGGCGGCGCCCTGCGCGACCGCGTCGACGCCCTGCCCGACGACGAGCAGATGGACCTCGCCGAGCTTACTCGCGGCGGTAACCGCGGACAGCGTGGCATCCTTGACGGCCTGACCGTCATGTTCGACCCAGACGAGCGTCTTCACTTCGAAATTCCCATCGCTGCGAGCTTCATGACCAGTTCGTCGACATCGGCGACCTTGATCCCGGCCTGGCGCTTGCCGGGCTCGATCACCTTCAGCGTCGTTACCCGCGGGGTGACGTCGACGCCGTAATCCGCCGGCGTCTTCTGCGCCATCGGCTTGGATTTCGCCTTCATGATGTTGGGCAGCGAGGCGTAGCGCGGCTCGTTGAGCCGCAGGTCGGTGGTGATGATCGCGGGGAGCTTGAGCGTATCGGTCTCGGATCCGCCATCGACCTCGCGGGTCACCGCGACGCTGCCGTCCTGGATCTCGACCTTCGACGCGAAGGTGCCCTGCGCCCAGCCGAGCAGGCCGGCGAGCATCTGCCCGGTCTGGTTGTTGTCGTCGTCGATCGCCTGCTTGCCGAGGATGACCAGATCGGGGCTCTCCTCCGCGACGATCTTGGCGAGCAGCTTGGCGACGCCGAGCGGCTCGACCTTGGTGTCGGCGACGACGAGGATCGCCCGGTCCGCGCCCATCGCGAGCGCGGTACGCAGCGTTTCCTGCGCCTTCTGCTCGCCGATCGACACCACGACGATCTCGGTGACGCCCTTGTCCTTCAGACGGATCGCCTCTTCGACCGCGATCTCGTCGAACGGGTTCATGCTCATCTTGACGTTGGCGAGGTCGACCCCCGTTCCGTCGGCCTTCACCCGTGGCTTCACATTATAGTCAAGCACGCGCTTGACGGGGACCAGCACCTTCATCCGCTTTCCTCTTCCGTGTCCAAACTTCCTGGGGAGGCGTTCGGATACTCGTTCGTCATCGGCGCCGGTCCGGCGCCCGATGACGGCCCTGTTCAGGCCGCCTTCTGCACTTCCGCGACGATCTTGCGCGCCGCATCGCCGAGATCGTTAGCAGCAACGATGGCGAGCCCGGAATTGGACAAAATGTCCTTGCCCAGATCGACGTTGGTGCCTTCGAGACGAACCACCAGCGGCACCGAAAGGTTCACTTCCTTCGCCGCGGCGACGATGCCTTCGGCGATGATGTCGCAGCGCATGATCCCGCCGAAGATGTTGACGAGGATGCCCTTCACCGCGGGATCGCCGAGGATGATCTTGAACGCCGCGGTGACCTTTTCCTTGTTGGCGCCGCCGCCGACGTCGAGGAAGTTCGCGGGGAACATGCCGTTGAGCTTGATGATGTCCATCGTCGCCATCGCCAGCCCGGCGCCGTTGACCATGCAGCCGATGTCGCCGTCGAGCTTGATATAGGCGAGGTCGTATTTCGACGCCTCGAGCTCGGCGGGATCCTCCTCGGTCTCGTCGCGGAGTTCGAGCAGGTCCTTGTGGCGGAACAGCGCGTTGCCGTCGAACGCCACCTTGGCGTCGAGCACCAGCAGCCGGCCGTCGTCGGTGACCGCGAGCGGATTGATCTCGATCTGCTCGGCATCGGTGCCGAGGAACGCGTCGTACAGCTTCGATGCGACCGATGCCGCCTGCTTGGCGAGATCGCCGGTCAGCTCGAGCGACGCTGCGACCGCGCGGCCGTGATGCGGCATGAAGCCGGTCGCGGCATCGATGTCGATCGCGTGGATCTTCTCGGGGGTGTCGTGCGCCACCGCCTCGATGTCCATCCCGCCCTCGGTCGATGCGACCATCGAGATCCGCCCGCTCGCACGGTTGACGAGCAAGGCGAGGTAGAATTCCTTGGCGATGTCGACGCCGTCGGTGACGTAGAGGCGGTTGACCTGCTTGCCCGCATCGCCGGTCTGGATCGTCACCAGCGTGTTG
>DATLME010000372.1:0-17306 GCA_035537395.1 Sphingomonas sp.
CGCGTGAGGCAAGGCGGACCCCGGAACAAGTCCCGGTGACGACGGAACTTGCGTCGCCCACGTCCGCGCACAGGCCGCGCCGATCCTCCCGTCAGTCATCCCGGCGAAGGCCGGGACCCGAGTGACCAGCGCAACGCTCGACGGCATCGGCTTGCGAATTCCTGGGGATGACCAGCACGCGCCACCGCGCACGCTTAAACACACCTCGTCACCCCGGAATTGTTTCGGAGACCATGCCTGCACTGCGCCCCGAACGGGACCAGCGGAAACGCCCCGCCCGGTCCGCACACACGAGGCAGCGTCGCCGCCATTGCCCATCTCGCGCAGACAAAAAAATAGCGGCCCAGCGGCCGCTATTTTCTCAACCTGGCGGTTAAGCTCAGTTGCTGTCTGCTTCGTCGTCGCTGTCTGCAACGATCACGATGCCGGCAACCACGGCTGCTGCCGCGATCAGAGCAACGATGATCCCGCCGCCGGCGAGCTCGTTCTTCTTAGCCGATGCCGAACCGGTGCGAACCGACTTCGAAACCGAGAGGCTTGCTGCCGGGTTAACCGGAGCGGCCATCGCCGGAGCGACTGCCATCGTGGCGGCTGCAGCGGCCATGAAATACTTACCAAAACGCATGTCGAACTCCCTATTGTGCTCGTCCGCGAGCGCATTGCCACCATCAAGGTACCAAGGCAACCCGATAACGGGGCAGATGCGAATGTCTTCCGCACTGTTGCGGCGCTGCCACAAGACAGCACCGGCGCCGTGTATAGCAGCTTGTCTCCGCGGCGAAAGAGGGCGGGCCGATAATCGGTTGAAACGAAAGCCCCGGTAGAGTTACTGCGCAGTAATCGTCCAGTTGGCCGTCCCCTCGAGCCCCAGCGCACTAAGTTGCCCGCTGCTATAGGCGCCGGTGTCGACCCCGATACGGTGCGGACGCAAATCGATCTCGGGGGATATGGTGTGCCCATGCACTACCATCTTTGCGAGCGGCTTGTCGTGATCGAGAAACGGGTCGCGGATCCACCGCAGGTCGCGCGGGCGTTGCTCGTCGAGTTCAACGTCGGGGCGGATGCCGGCATGGACGAACAAGTAATCCCCGATCACGATCATGTCTTCGAACGAATCGAGGAATTCGGCATGCGCGCGGGGCACCAATTGCTTCAGCTCGGCCGCGAACTCCTCGTAATCGAGCCGGTCGTAGCGCTCGGCGGCGAGGCCGTAGCTGAGCACCGTCTCGCGCCCGCCGATCCGGCAGAACAACCGCAGCGCCTTCGGCTCGCCCTCGACCGCGCCGAGGAAGATCTCCTCGTGGTTGCCCTTCAGGAACCGGGTGTGCGGACGCTCCTGCGCCAGCAGCCGGAGCCGTTCGACGACCTGCGCCGATGCCGGTCCGCGATCGACCAGGTCGCCGAGGAACACCATCGTGGTCTGCGCCGGCCCGCGCTCGGCATCGTCCGCGGCGATCAGGTCGAGCAGCTTGGCCAGCAGGTCGTCGCAGCCGTGGAGATCGCCGATCGCGTAGACGCGCTCGCCATCGGGGATTGAATAGCCGGGCTTTGCCCGCGATTTCAGGAATTTACGAAGCATGACAGGGCTGTGATCTCGACCAAGCGCCCGCCTATAGGTGCCAGCAGCGCTGCTCGCAATGGCAGGTCAGCTTGCCAGCCGCAACACCGCCGCCGGCGCAACCCCGCGCGGCTGGTCCGGCCAGATCCCGCGCGTGTCGAGGACGTGCTTGGTCGCGCGTTCCTCGAGCGGCACCGACCGGAACACGTCGTGGTCGACCAGCACGATCATCAGCGGGCAGGCCTCGATCGCGGTGTCGATGTCGATCAGGGTCGCGCCGGTGCCCGCGAAGGCGCCCGGCAGCGCGGTCGCATAGGGTTCGACGATCCGCACCCGGGCGCCGAACCGCCGGGCCAGCTCGGCCGCGACGCGAAGCGCCGGGCTTTCGCGGAAATCGTCGATATTGGCTTTGAACGCGAGCCCCAGGCACGCCACCGGCAGCCCGGGACAGGCCTCGATCAATGCGCTTGCCTGGTCGATGACATGCGCGGTCTTGCGGTCGTTGACCTCGCGCGCGGTCCGGATCAGCGGCGTGTTGGCGCGGTCGGCATGGACCAGGAACCAGGGATCGACCGCGATGCAATGACCGCCGACGCCGGGGCCAGGCTGCAGGATGTTCACCCGGGGATGGCGATTGGCGAGGCGGATCACCTCCCACACGTCGACCCCCATCGTGTCGGCGACCAGCGACAATTCGTTGGCGAACGCGATGTTGACGTCGCGAAACGCGTTTTCGGTCAGCTTGGTCATCTCGGCCGCCCGCGCCGTGGTGGTGACGCAGGCGCCGCGGACGAAGCGCCGGTAGAAGGCGAGCGCCTTGCGCGCGCACCGCGGGGTGACGCCGCCGATCACCCGGTCGTTGTCGATCAGCTCGACGAGGATCCGGCCGGGCAGGACGCGTTCGGGGCAATAGGCGATCGCGACATCGGCCTGGTCGCCGGTTCGCCCCGGCACGCGCAGGTCGGGACGCAGCCGCGCGAGCAGGTCGCGGACCTGTTCGGTGGTGCCGACCGGCGAGGTCGATTCGAGGATGATCGTGTCGCCCGGCTTCAGCACCGTCGCGATCGTCGTCGCGGCGTCGAGCACATAGCTGATGTCGGGGGCGTGATCCGCCGCAAACGGGGTCGGGACCGCGATCACGAACACGTCCGCTGCCGCGATCGCGGTCGATGCGGTGAGCCGCCCCCGCGCGACCACGCCCGAAACGAGGCCATCGAGGTCGACTTCCTCGATATGGACCTTGCCCGAATTGACCGTCTCGACCACCGCCGCGCTGACGTCGACGCCGAGCACCGCGGCGCCGGTGCGCGCGATCACCGCGGCGGTCGGCAGTCCGATATAGCCGAGGCCGAGGACGACGACCTTAAGTTCCGAGTCCGACATCATCGGCGATCACCTTCGCGATTCTTTCGCTCGCATGACCGTCGCCATAGGGATTGTGGGCGCGTGCCATTGCAGCATAGGCGTGCTTGTCGTCCAAAAGCTTGAACACTTCGGAAACGATGCGATCTTCGTCGGTCCCGACCAGCTTTGCGGTCCCGGCTTCGATGCCCTCGGGGCGTTCGGTCGTCTCGCGCATGACGAGCACCGGCTTGCCCAGTGCGGGCGCTTCCTCCTGGACCCCGCCCGAATCGGTCAGCACCAGATCGCAGAGCCCGAGCGCACGAACGAAATGCGGATAGTCGAGCGGCGCGATCCTCGCGACATTGGCGCGATCGCCCAGGATCCGGTCCATCACCGACGCCACCTGCGGGTTGGGATGCATCGGGAACAGCACCGCAATGTCGTCGCGCGCCGCGATCCGCGCGATCGCGCGCGCGGTCGCGGTCATGCCGTCGCCGAAATTCTCCCGCCGGTGCGTCGTGACGAGGACGATACGCCGTGCACCGAAGCCGGCTACGACAGGGTCGAGCCCGGCTGCGAGCGCCGGCTCGGCGTCGATCCGGGCCCGCGTCCATCGCAGCGCGTCGATCACGGTGTTGCCGGTGACATGCACGCCGCTGCGGATCTGCTCGCGCGCCAGCGCAGCCGCGGCCGTCGCCGTCGGCGCGAAATGGAGAGCGGCGATCGGCGCGACGATGCGGCGGTTCACCTCCTCGGGCCATGGGTGATAGATATCGCCGGAACGCAGCCCGGCTTCGACATGCGCGACGGGCACCTTGCGGTAATAGGCGGCCAGCGCGCCTGCCATCGCGGTCGCGGTGTCGCCCTGCACGATCACGCGATCGGGACGTTCGGCGTCCATGACCTCGCCGAGCCCGGTCAGCAGCCTCGCGGTCAATCCGTCGAGGCTCTGACCCGGTTCCATCAGGTCGAGGTCGATGTCGGGCGTCAGGCCCGCGATATCCAGCACCTGATCGAGCAACCCGCGATGTTGCGCGGTTACGCAGGTCCTGACCGTCAACCCCGCAATGTCGCGCAAGGCTGCGATCAGTGGAAACAGCTTGATGGCCTCGGGACGCGTTCCGAAAACGACGAGAATCTTGGGCATGCACCGCACTATCCTGATGGGCTTTAAGAGGCGCCTAAGGACATTCCCTATTTGCGGCGCGATGACGGGCCGGTAAGCGGCCAGTCAGACCACGCGATGAGGATGAACTTGATGATCAAACCGGTACGCAAGGCGGTGTTTCCGGTCGCTGGACTGGGCACGCGGTTCCTGCCGGCGACGAAGGCGATGCCGAAGGAAATGCTGACGGTCGTCGACAAGCCGCTCATCCAATACGCGGTCGAGGAAGCTCTCGAAGCCGGGATTGAGCAGATCATCTTCGTTACCGGGCGTGGCAAATCGGCGCTCGAAGACCATTTCGACATTTCCTACGAACTCGAAGACACGATGCGTGCGCGCGGCAAGTCGATGGCGCTGATCGACGGCATTCGTCAGAAGCCCGGTTCCCCCGTCTACGTTCGCCAGCAGGAGCCGCTCGGGCTCGGCCACGCGGTCTGGTGCGCGCGCGAGATCGTCGGCGACGAACCATTCGCGGTCCTGCTTCCCGACGAACTCATGGTCGGCGCGCCCAACTTCATGAAGCAGATGGTCGATGCCTATGCGGGGGTCGGCGGCAACATCGTCGGCGCGCTCGAAGTACCCGACAGCGAAACCGACAAATACGGCATCATCTCGCCGGGCCGGACCGACGGGCGGCTGACCGAAGTTACCGGCCTTGTCGAGAAGCCGAAGGGGAAGGCGCCTTCCAATCTGATGATCCCGGGTCGCTACATCCTCCAGCCGGAAGTGATGCGGATCCTCGAAACCCAGGCCGCCGGTGCCGGCGGCGAGATCCAGCTGACCGACGCGATGGCGCAGCTTATCGGCAGCCAGCCGTTCCACGGCTTCACCTTCGACGGCGATCGCTATGATTGCGGCGACAAGGCCGGGTATATCCAGGCAAACCTCGCGCTGGCGCTCGCCCGCGACGATATCGGTCCGGCGGTTCGCGCTTTCGCACGCACCGTGTTAGGATAACGCATGGCGATCCTCGTCACCGGTATCGCCGGCTTTATCGGCTACCACGTCGCGCATGCGCTGGCGGCCCGCGGCGATACGGTGGTGGGGATCGACGATCTCAACGCCTATTATCCGGTATCGCTCAAGCGTGATCGCCTTGCGGCGCTGACGCGGGACCATGGCGATCGCATCCGCTTCGAGGCTGCCGACATCGGCGACGAGGACGCGGTGGCAAGCGCGCTTGCTGGCGTCGAGATCGAAAGCGTGGTTCATCTCGCGGGGCAGGCGGGGGTGCGCTACTCGATCGAGAACCCGCGGGCCTATGCGCGCAGCAATCTGCTCGGTCACCTCAACATCCTCGAGCTCGCGCGCGAGCGCCGCCTCGGGCATCTCGTCTATGCGTCGTCCTCGTCTGTCTATGGCGGCAATCGCTCGCTGCCGTTCCGGGTCGAGGACCGCGTCGACCACCCCGTTTCGCTCTACGCCGCGACCAAGAAGGCGGACGAGCTGATGAGCGAAAGCTATGCGCACCTGTACCGGCTACCGATGACCGGGCTGCGTTTCTTCACCGTCTACGGCCCCTGGGGGCGCCCCGACATGGCGCCGTGGCTGTTCACCAGCGCGATCCTCGAGGGCCGCCCGATTCAGCTCTTCAACGACGGCGCGATGCAGCGCGACTTCACCTATGTCGACGACATCGTCGACGGGGTGATCGCCGCGCTCGACAAGCCGCCGCTCGACGATGGCTCGGCCAAGGCGGGCGGCAGCGTCTCGCCGCACGCGATCTACAATATCGGCAACAACCGCGCCGAGGAATTGTCGCGCTTCGTCGATCTGATCGAGGCGGCGTGCGGCCGCCCTGCGATCCGCAAGATGATGCCGATGCAACCCGGCGACGTTCCCGCGACCTATGCCGATATCAGCGCGATCGAGCGCGATCTGGGGTTCCGGCCCAGGGTGCCGATCGAGGTGGGCGTGCCACGCTTCGTAGACTGGTATCGCGACTATGCGAAGACGACGCCGTCCCGGCCTTGATCAGGTTCGATCGATGGCGGAATACCTCGGTGTCGGTGAACGGATAGCCGTCCGCAGCAGCGTCGCGAACTAGCCGGCCGAGCAATGCCCGGTCACCTGCCAGCCGGGCGACTGCGTCGGCCAGCGCTTGGGGCTCACCCTCGGTCAGCAATCCGCCGCCATGGCCGCCGATCAGGTCGCGCGGATAGTTGGAATCGTAGCCGACGATCGGTGTCCCCGAAATCAGCGCTTCGATCAGGCAGCGTGGCGACTCCGGGGTCTTGTGGCAGAACAGGAACAGGTCGGCCTCGCCGATCCGCGCCATCAGCGCCGCGCGATCGTGCAGCGCGCCATGGAACGCGATCCGCGCGTCGAGCTCCACTGCTCGAACCGCCGCGCGTGCCGCGTCGAGCTCGGGCCCGTCGCCATACCAGGTCGCGTCGAACGCCACGCCGCGCCGGGCTGCGTCCGCGAGGGTTTCGATCCAGTCGAACACGCCTTTGTCCGCATGTGCCCGGCCCGCATAGACGATCCGCAACGGTCCGGCCGGGCGCGCGACCTTGGCCGCGAGGGCCGCCGGCGCGATGCGCGCCGACTCCGACAGATGGATGTTGTGGACGAGGTGGGGCGACGGGCTGAACGCCGCATATTCGGCAAAACAGTCTGCGCCGTGGAACAGCCCGAGTGCCGAACGCCGGATCACGAAGCGCTCGTAGTGCTTCATCGCCAGCGCCGTCGTGCGGCGGAGCAGCCGGCGTGGCCCGCGCGCGCGATCGGCGGCGAACCGCGTGACTTGCGATTCGACGCGGTCTGCCCACACGCTCGCATCGACCCGCTTCCGGTTCGCGCGTAACGCCGCCACCGCGCCCCAGTCGCCGAACAGCCCGCCGATCGCGAAGGATCGATGCGTGCTCTCGTCGATCAGCCGGTCGAGCATGCGCACCACCGCGCCGAGTTCACGAAAGAAGCCGAGTGCCCGACGTCGGTCGGGCAGGCAGACGATCTGCAATCGCCCGCCAAACGCGTCGCGGTGCAGCGGCACGACATCGGCAGGCGCACTCGCTGCGTCCTGCTCTGGCAAGCACAGGATCATGCGATCGAAGTTGGCGAGCCACTGGCCAAGCCCATTGTGAGCTTGCTTATCTATTATTAACTCACTACCGCGTCGAAAGATCGGAAGTGGCAGAACAAGTAGCAGGACAGTAGTGTTATTACCGTTCGCTTCATGATCTTTTCCAGTGATCCTGCTTGATGGGCTATGGAAGACACTATGATTGATCTGTTCCATGCGCGGAGATACTAGACCATTCCTGGAGGAATGAACAGCCTACGCAGTTTCGGGTTAATATTTGCTTTAGTTAACGCCGCGTAAGCATCACGGCGACTTCCGGGGTCCGGTGTGTGGCCGGCTCCACTCCCGACAGCAACCGTCATTCTGACGAACGTCAGGACCTGGAGCCACTCGTGCCAGGCCGGTTACTCTGGACCCCGGCCGGTGCCGGGATGACGGCCGAAGATCGTGGCGACGCCGCCCAGCTACCCGATCGGCTGCTACCGCGTGCCGACTTCCCCGCAGGCGGGACACCCCGGATCCTTGGGAAGGCGCAGCGTGCGGAAACGCAGCGCCAGCGTGTCGATCAACACCAATCTGCCCGCGCTGTCCTCCCCGAACGGCGCCACCGCGCGGAGCACTTCCAACGCCGCGAGGCTGCCGAGGATGCCGGTCACCGGCCCGAGCACGCCGTCCTCGGCGCAACTCCCCGCGTCGCGCGCCGGATCGGCACCCACGAAGCAGCGATAACAGGGCTTGTCGGCCTCCCAGCCGCGATACACCGCCAGCTGTCCCTCGAATTGGCCGACCGCCGCCGACACCAGCGGGGTCCGCGATCGCAGCGCCGCGTCGGCGACCACGAGCCGGGTCGCGAAATCGTCGCAGCCGTCGAGCACCACGTCGACCCCCGCCAGCAACGTCGCGGCATTGTCCGCCGCCAGCCGCAGCCGTCGCGGCTCCACCGCGACGTGCGGGTTCAGGCGGGCGACCATTGCGGCTGCTGCCGTCACTTTCGCAGCCGCGATGTCGCCGGTCGCGAACATCGTCTGGCGTTGCAGGTTGGAGGCGTCGACCACGTCGTCGTCGATCAGCACCAGCCGCCCCACCCCCGCCGCGGCGAGATACTGGATCGCAGGCGAGCCGATCCCGCCCGCTCCGACGATCGCCACCGACGCGGCCTTGATCCGGCGCTGCCCGTCGCCGCCGATCTCCTTCAGGACGATATGCCGGGCGTAGCGTGCGAGCTCGTCGCTGCCGAGCGTCATTCCTGCCATTGGTAGGTCACCGGCAGCCGCTGCCAGCCCGGTGGGAAGACCTGGCGCTCGGCGATCGCGGTGCGCAGCAAGGTGGAGACATAGCCGACGGTATATTGTTCGACCGTCGGGCAGTCGATCGCTGCGGGCACGATCGCGCGCGGGGCGCCCGCCGGGCCGAACAGGATCGCGACCGGGCTCTCGACCCGCCGCAGCGCGCCGGCCGCTACCACCGACTTGCAGCGCCCAGCCTTCACTTCGGCCTGCACGAAGGTGGCGAGCGGCAAGCCGAAGGCGGGGCGGGCAGGGAGGACGAGCAGCGGAAGCACCGACCAGTCGGCCGGCGGCACGATACCCGTCTCGCCGGTCGCCGGTACCTGCGCCGCGCCCGGCTTGACCGCAATCTGCGCCGCTGCGGGCATCGCCGACATCGCGAGCGACACTCCGATCACTATCGTCCGGTCGATCCGAAACCTCCGCTTCCGCGGACGGTATCGTCGAGATCGTCGACGAGTTCCAGCGTCGCGCGCTGGACCGGGGCGGGGACGAGTTGGGCGATCCGCTCGCCGCGGACCACCGCGAACGGCGCATCGCCGAGGTTGGCGAGGATCACCTTCACCTCGCCGCGATAGTCGCAATCGATCGTACCGGGGGTGTTGAGGCAGGTGATGCCGTGCTTGATCGCAAGGCCCGATCGCGGCCGCACCTGCACCTCGAAGCCCGCGGGGATCGCCATCGCGAAGCCCGTCGCCACCGCGTGGCGTGCACCCGGCGCCAGCGTCAGATCCTCGGCGGCGACGACGTCCATCCCCGCCGCGCCCGCGGTCGCATAGGCGGGCAGCGGCAGCCCCTCGCCGTGCGGGAGCCGCAGCAGCGCGATCCGGATCGGGGTCATGCCGGCGTCTCCAATGCGTCGGCGACCCGCGCCACGAGCCGGTCCGCGACCGCGGCCTTCGGCAACCGCTCCCAGCTTTCGGTGCCCTCGGCGGTGACGAGATGAACCGTGTTCGCATCGCCGCCGAACACGTCCCCGGAGACGTCGTTCGCGACGATCCAGTCGGCGCCCTTGCGCGCGCGCTTGGCGACCGCATGCTCGACCACCCGCTCGGTCTCCGCGGCGAACCCGATCACCAGCGCCGGCCTCTGCGGGCTGCCCGCCAGCGTCGCGAGGATGTCGACATTCTCGACCAGCGCGAGCGAGGCCGTGCCGGCGTCCTTCTTCAGCTTCTGCGGCGCCGCCTCGACCCGCCAGTCGGCGACCGCCGCGACCATCACCGCGACGTCGGCCGGCAGAGCCGCGGCGACCGCATCGGCCATGTCCTGCGCGCCGATCACGTCGATCCGCTCGACCCCGGCCGGCGTGTCGAGCGCGACCGGTCCCGCGACCAGCGTCACCCGCGCGCCCGCCGCCGCCATCGCCGCCGCGATCGCGAAGCCCTGCCGCCCCGACGAGCGATTGGCGATGTAGCGCACCGGATCGATCGCCTCGTGCGTCGGCCCCGCGGTGACGAGCACGTGCCGCCCGGCCAGCCGGCCTGACGGACGCGCCAGCACGCGGTCGATCGCGTCCGCGATTTCGGCGGGCTCGGGCAGCCGCCCGACGCCGTATTCGCCGCAGGCCATCGCGCCCTCGGCGGGATCGAGCACCGCGACGCCGTCCGCGCGGAGCTGCGCGACGTTGCGCACGGTCGCCGGGTGATGCCACATCCGCACGTTCATCGCGGGCGCGACCAGTACCGGCTTGTCGGTCGCCAGCAGCAGCGTGGTCGCGAGATCGCCGGCAAGGCCCGCCGCCATCTTCGCGATCAGATCGGCGGTGGCCGGCGCCACCACGACCAGATCGGCCTCGCGGCTCAGCTGGATATGACCCATCTCGGTCTCGTCCTTCAGGTCCCACAGGGTCGTGTAGACCTGGTCCTCGCTGAGCGCCGCGAGCGTCATCGGCGTGACGAAATGACTGCCGCCCTCGGTCAGCACGCAGCGCACCCGATGCCCGCGCTTCCTGAGCAGGCGCACCAGCTCCGCGGCCTTGTAGGCAGCGATGCCGCCGCCGACGATCAGGAGGATGCGCTTCATCGGACCATCCTTCTCACGGTGATCCGTCGCTTGTCGAGCGCCGCGGCGACCAGGTCGCGTACCCCGTCGGGGACGAAGGCAAGGCCGACGAGCAGCACCGGCGCGACGAGCAGCCCCCAGTAGAAGGTGTCGGTGCGCCCGACGATCGACAACACCGCGGCATAGCCCGCCAGCAGCGCGAGCACCCGCAGCCCGGTCGGATCGCGCCACGCCGCCCAGCCGAACAGCGCGAGTCCGACCAGCAGCGCCGCAAGCCATTGCGGGGCAAGGCTGAGCGCGGTTGAGATCGTCATGGTGTGCACGAAGAAGCCGAAGCCGAGCAGCCCCGCCCAGCCGGGTGACGCAGGATCGAGCGGCCGGACCACCTGCGCGACCGCGTGCGCGTGGAGCGCGAGCGCCACCGCGAGGATCGCGAGCGCGGCGGCCCAGCCGATCGCCTCGCGGCGCTGCCCGCTCCACCAGGCCAGCGCCGCCATCGTCACGAGATAGGGCGCCGCGGTCTCGCGGATCAGCACTGCCGCGAGCCCGAACGCGACCGCCGGCAGCCAGCGCTGCTCCCGGCGCACCGCGAGCGAAAGCGCGATGAACAGCCCCGCCCAGATTTCGTGAAAGGCGGCGAGATCGGGCTGGACGAACGCCATCAGTCCGCCGGCCAATAGCGCCATCGCCACGATGCGTGGCGGCCCGCGCGAGAACACCGCAGCGAGCCGGGCATACCAGGCGAGCGCGGTTGCCGCGGCGAGCGCGTAGAGCAGCGCGAGCGTCACCGACGCGGGCAGGGTGGCCTGGACCATCGCCAGCGTGGGCAGTCGAAAGGTCACGAACGGGCGCAGCGGATAGTCGCCGGCGCGCAGTGCATCGGCCGCCACCGGGTAATAGCTGCCGCCGTGGCGCACGCCCTCGACGATCGTCTCGTAGAGCACGACGTCGGACTGGTCCTCGGCGCGGTTGGCGGGATCGCCGCTGACCGGCGGCGGTCCGGGGGTGCCGAGCGCGAGCAGGCTGGCGGCCAGCAACAGCCCCAGCAGCGCGAGCGCGGCCCGCGCGCGGTTCGCCGACAGCGCGGCGAAGCGCGACGGCTGTGCCAGCCACACCGGGGCGAGCGGACGGCGCATGGCTAGCCGATCACCGCAGCGCGATCGTCGTCGCGGCGATGCTCGCTGCGGCAGTGAGCAAGGCGACCACGGTGTAGCGCCAGCCGCCGCCGATGCGGACGATCTCGATCTCGCGCAGCGGCGGGGCCGGCGGCTCGCCGCCGGGCGCCGGGTAGCGCGCTTCGATCCGGCGGATCAGGTCCGGGATGCCGATCAGCGTCCGCACGTCCGCGATCAGCCGGTCGGCGAGCGCGGCTTCGGGGCCCAGCTCGGTGCGGATCCATTCGCGCACGAACGGCGCCGCGGAGTCCCACAGGTTGATGTCGGGATCGAGCGCGGTGGCGACGCCCTCGACCATTACCATCGTCTTCTGCAGCAGCAGCAGGTGCGGCTGGGTGACCATGTCGAAGTCGCGAGTGATCGAGAACAGCCCGTCGAGCATCATGCCGATCGACATGTCCTTCACCGGCAGCCCGCGCATCGGCTCGCCGACCGCGCGCAACGCAGTCGCGAACTCGGCGACATTGTGGTGCGAGGGCACATAGCCCGCCTCGAAATGGATCTCGGCGACCCGCCGGTAGTTGCCGGTGATCAGCCCGTAGAGGATCTCGGCGAGCCAGACCCGCGCACGTCGGTCGATCCGCCCCATGATGCCGAAATCGATCGCCGCGATCCGGCTGCCGGGGAGCGCGAACAGGTTCCCCTGGTGCATGTCGGCGTGGAAGAAGCCTTCCGCGATCGCCTGGCGCAGGAAGGCACGGACCAGGGTCTCGGCGATCTTGGGCAGGTCGTAGCCCGCGGCCAGCAGGGCGGGTCGGTCCGACAGCTTGATGCCGTCGATCCACTCCATCGTCAGCACCTTGGCGGTGGAACGCTGCCAGTCGATTGCGGGGATGCGGAAATCGGGCTCCGCAGTCATCGATTCGGCGAGCTCGGACGCCGAAGCCGCCTCCCGCCGGAAATTGAGCTCGCGCGCAGTCCAGCGCTTGAAGGTCTCGATCGTCAGCCGCGGGCGGAGACGGCGCGCCTCGACGCTCATCGCCTCGAGCTGCGCCGCCGCCCATTCATAGGTCGCGATGGCGCGGGTGAAGTCGGCCTCCACCCCGGGCCGCAGGACCTTCACCGCGACCTGGCGCCCGTCGGTGGTGATCGCGCGGTGCACCTGCGCGATCGACGCGGCGCCGACCGGAACCTCCTCGATATGGGTGAACAGATCGGTGGTCGGCCGCCCGAGGCTCGCCTCGATCGCGGCGTGGATGATCGCGAACGGCACCGGCGGCAGCGCGTCCTGGAGCCGCAACAGATCGTGCGCGGCGACGTCGCCGACCAGGTCGGGACGGGTCGCCAGCGTCTGGCCGAGCTTGATCGCAGCCGGCCCGATCGCCTGGAACGCATCGGCATAGCGCGGCACCTTTGGCACGCGCGCGCCCAACCGCGCGACCCGCGCCAGCCGCCGGACCGGCGCGGGCGTGTTGGGATCGCGCTCGATCCCGCGCAGCGCACCGTGCCGCGCGAGGATCCGGCCCCAGCGCAGGAGCCGCCAGACATGGACGATCGATGACGTCACCGGGGGTTCAAATCTTCCAGCCGCTGTGAATCGCGACCAGGCCGCCGAGCAGCGGTTCCACCCTGGTACGCACGAAGCCCGCGTCGCCGATCATCCGTTCGAAGGCGGGCATGTCGGGAAACCGGCGGATCGACTCGATCAGGTACCGATAGCTGTCCGCGTCCTGCGCGAGCAACTGGCCGAGCTTCGGCACCATCTTGTGCGAATAGGCGTCGTAGATCTCGCGAAAGCCGGGCCACAGCGTGGTCGAGAACTCCAGACAGAAGAAACGGCCGCCGCGGCGCAGCACGCGGTGCGCCTCGCCGAGGGCGGCGGGAATGTCGGTGACGTTGCGGATGCCGAACGCGATCGTATAGGCGTCGAAGAAGCGGTCGGGGTAGCTGAGCGTTTCGGCGTTCGCCTCGCTCCACACCAGCCCGTCGATCCCGCGCTTCGCAGCGCGGTTCATCCCGACCTCGAGCATCGCCGGGTTGATGTCCGCGACCGTCACCGCCGCGCCCGCGCTCGCCAGCTTGAACGCGATGTCGCCGGTACCCCCCGCCATGTCGAGGATCTGCTCGCCCGCCCGCGGCTGCACCCGCCTGACGAAACGCTCTTTCCACAGCCGGTGCATACCGGCAGACATGGCGTCGTTCATCAGATCGTAGCGGCTGGCGACGTTGGTGAAGACGCCGCCGACCCGCGCCGTCTTCTCGGTTGCGGGAATGTCTTCGTAGCCGAAGGAAACGGTATCGCTCATGGTGCCGCTCTAGCCAGTGGCGGTGGCGCGGGCAAACGCATTGGCATGCTGCGGCGACAAGGCCGCTTTCGCCCGATCGTCATCCGCGATAGGCGCTGAGCGTGCCTGAACTACCCGAAGTCGAAACCACGGTCCGCGGGCTCGCCCCGGTGCTCGAAGGCCAGCGCCTCGCCGCGGTCGAGCCGCGCCGCGCCGACCTGCGCAAGGCCATTCCCGTCGACTTGCGCCAGCGCCTGACCGGCGCGACGGTGACCACGCTTGCGCGGCGTGGCAAATACGGGATGATCCAGGTCGATCGCGGCGACACATTGGTCTTCCATCTCGGCATGTCGGGGCGCTGGCGAGTCGATCCTGCCGAAACGCTGCCGCACGATCATTTGCTGATCACCACCGGCCAAGGCCGCACGCTGGCGCTCAACGACCCCCGCCGCTTCGGCGTTCTTGATCTCTGGCGCAGCGATTCGATCGACGACTATCCGGCCTTCGCGGCGATGGGGCCCGAGCCCCTCGGTGCCGATTTCACGGGCGCGCACCTGCTCGCGGCGCTCGCCGGGCGCAGTGCGCCGATCAAGGCGATGCTGCTCGACCAGCGGATCGTGGCGGGGCTGGGCAATATCTATGTGTGCGAGGCGCTCCATCTCGCCCGGATCGCGCCGAGCCGGGCGGCGGGGCGAATCGCGCTTCCCCGGCTCGAACGGCTCGTCGCGGCGGTGCATGCGGTGTTGCTTGCCGCGATCGAGGCGGGTGGGTCGACGCTGCGCGACTATGCGCGCCCCGACGGCGAACTCGGCTATTTCTCCAAGCAGTTCCTTGTCTATGGTCGCGAGGGTGAGCCATGCCGATGCGGTGGTATCGTACGGCGCCGGACCGAACATGGCCGCTCGACCTTTTGGTGTCCGCGCTGCCAGCGCGGTTGACCGGAGCGGCACCTCTCGCTAAGGCCCGCTCCTTCGAGAGGGCGTAGGGTGTTCCCGGCGCCCCTTTTTATCGAACGAAATCTACGAGGACCGAATATGGCGAACACGCCGCAAGCCAAGAAGCGCATCCGCCGCAACGATCGTCGCGCCGAAGTAAACGGGGCGCGGGTTGGCCGCATCCGTACTTTCGTCAAGAAGGTCGAGGCTGCACTGGCGTCGGGCGACAAGACGGCCGCTACCGAGGCGCTTCAGCAGGTTCAGCCGGAGCTGGCACGCGGCGTCGCCAAGGGCGTCCTCCACAAGAATACCGCGA
This sequence comes from Sphingomonas sp., assembly GCA_035537395.1. GTDB lineage: Bacteria > Pseudomonadota > Alphaproteobacteria > Sphingomonadales > Sphingomonadaceae > Sphingomonas. The sequence goes on from DATLME010000372.1 coordinate 15,031, forward strand.
GCCGCAAGTTTGCGCGGCTGACCAAGGCCTTGTCCGCGATCGCCTGATCGGGCAACTTTGCGAGCGAAATGATCGACCCGCCGGGCAGTCTGCCCGGCGGGTTTTTTCATGTCCGCGACGGTCCAAATGGAACCCGCAAAAAATCTAGGATTTACCGCGATTCGCACAAAGAGGACATAGTAAGCCTCCGGATAACGGCAGGAAAACGTAGCGTTCTCAGTGGGTTGTTAAATATACGACGCAAATCTGCGGGCGAATGCGAGTCAATCCGCATTATTTAGGAAATGTGACAGGCGCGGCTATTGCTCGACTCTGCCGCAGGCGCATAGACCGGTCGGGCAGCGGCGGGGACCACCCGGCGCTTCACGAACAGGCAGGAATTGCCGGACGGCCTTCGGGCTGGTCGGGGGGCTGTTTTCCGACGGAACTAGAGCGGTACCGCGCAACGTCGTGCGGGCCAGAGGAGAGGTGCGCGTGGCGGATTGGCAGGGAGCGACGCAGACGAGCGAGGCCGCGAGGGCCTGGGCTCGGGTGCGCACTAACCTGCGCGAATCAGCCGGCGCGCGGTTGTTCGAGCAGTGGCTGAAACCGATCGAGCTGGTCGAGGCGGACGAGCCCGACACGATCCGGCTTGGGCTTCCGTCGGCATTTATGACCAACTGGGTGCGCAATCATTACGCGGACCGGCTGCTTCTCGAATTCCGCGCCTTGCTGCCGCAGGTGCACAGCGTGCTGATCGAGACCCGTCCGGCGAGCAGCGTCGCCGCGGTGCTGACCGCGACCCTTGCGGCGACGCCGGCCGCCCCGGTGCAGCCGGTCGCGTCGACGCTCCCGCCGCTCGAGCGGCCGATCCTCGATGCGCGGTTCACCTTCGACCGCTTCGTCGTCGACGCGTCGAATCGGGTCGCGTTCAACGCTGCCCGCGCGCTGGCCGAACCCGGCGTGCCGCGGTTCAGCCCGTTGTTCCTCCACAGCGGCACCGGGCAGGGCAAGACCCACCTGATGCACGCGATCGCGCATGCGTTCATCGCGGCGCAGCCCGAGGCGACGGTGCTGTGCATGTCCGCCGAGCGCTTCATGTACGAATTCGTCGCGGCGATGCGCGCCCGGGATACGTTCGCGTTCAAGCAACGCCTTCGCTCGGCCGATCTGCTGCTGATCGACGATCTCCAGTTCATCGCGGGCAAGGACGCGACCCAGGAAGAATTCTTCCATACCGTCAACGAGATCATCGGCGGCGGGCGCCGGCTGGTGATCAGTGCCGATCGCTGCCCGCAGGCGCTCGACGGGGTCGAGGCACGGATCATCGGCCGCCTCGGCATGGGGCTGGTCGCCGACATCAAGGCGCCCGACCTGGCGTTGCGGCGCACGATCCTCGATCGCAAGCTGGTCGACCTGCCTGACGCGGCGGTGCCCGCCGAGGTACTCGATCTGCTCGCCGCACGAATCCACGCCAATATCCGCGAGCTCGAAGGTGCGCTCAATCGCGTCATCGCCTATGCGCAGCTTACTGGCGAGCGCATCGATCTCGATTTCGCGGTGGCGACGCTCGGCGACGTGCTCCGCGGCGCGCAACGCCGCGTCACGATCGACGAGATCCAGAAGCTGGTGTCGTCGCATTTCGAACTGAAGCCGCTCGACTTGGTCTCGGCGCGGCGGGCGCGGGCGGTGGCGCGGCCGCGCCAGATCGCGATGTACCTCGCCAAGCGGCTGACGACGCGCTCGCTTCCCGAGATCGGCCGAAAGTTCGGCGGGCGCGATCACTCAACCGTGATCCATGCGGTTCGCCGCATCGAGGAACTGCGCGACAGCGACCGCGACATCGACACCGCGGTCCGCACGCTGATGCGCGAACTCGAAGCCTGACCTCGACCTAGATCAATAGCCCGACCGCATCCTGCGCCGCCTTCAGGGTCGGCGCGGCAAGCGCCCGGGCCCGCTCGGCGCCGCGTTCGAGGATCGCGCCGACCGCGGCGCGGTCGTCGAGCAACGCGGTCAGCCGTTCGCGAATCGGTCGCAGCGTCGCCACTGCGAGATCGGCCAGCGCCGGCTTGAACGTGCCGAACCCCTGTCCCGCGAATTGCGCGAGCACCGCGTCGACGCCGGTGTCGGCCAGCGCCGCGTAGATCGTCACCAGGTTGCGTGCCTCCGCCCGCTCGGCGAGGCCGTCCGCGGTTTCGGGCAGCGGCTCGGCATCGGTCTTGGCCTTGCGCAGCTTCTGTACGATCAGGTCGTCGGGATCGACCAGATTGATCCGGCTCATGTCCGAGGGATCC
>DATLME010000373.1:0-5051 GCA_035537395.1 Sphingomonas sp.
GATCGCGGCCGCCACGCACATCCTGTCGTCGGTGCCGCCTGCCGATGGCGTCGATCCGGTGCTGGTCGCGTACGGCGCAGCGATCGCGCGATCGGCGCGGTGGATCGGCTATCTGTCGTCGACCGGGGTTTACGGCGACGCCGCGGGCGGCTGGGTCGACGAGACCGCACCCATTCTCGGCCGGCGGGCGGCGCGCAACGCCGCGGACCGCGACTGGCTGGCGATCGGCGCGCGCGTATTCCGCTTGCCGGGGATCTACGGCCCCGGCCGCTCGCCACTGGAGCGGGTCCGCGACGGGCAGGCCCACCGCGTCGACATGCCCGAACAGGTCTTCAGCCGCGTCCATGTCGACGACATCGTGTCCGGGGTGATCGCCGGGTTCGACGGACTTGCAGGCGCCTACAACCTTGCCGACGATCATCCCTGTTCGCAGAACCGCGTTGTCGAATTCGCCGCGGCGCTGCTCGGCCTGCCCGCGCCGCCCTTCGTCGCGCTCGACACCCTGTCGCCGATGGCGCGCGATTTCTATGCCGAGAACCGCCGGGTCGCGACGGGCAAGGCGAAGCGCGTGCTCGGCTGGGCGCCGGCCTTCCCCGATTATCGGGCGGGCCTGCGCGCCCTCAACGCGACGACCAGCCCGATGCCGGTGAGCACCGCCCCCGCGACCGCGAGTGGCGACCAGCGATAACCCTCGAACAACGTCGACAGCAGCATCGCGATCACCGGCACGATCACGCTCGAATAGGCCGCCTTGGCCGGGCCGATGACCCGCAGGACGGTGTAATATAGCGGAAACGCGATCGCCGACGCGAACACGCCCAGATAGACGATCCCGGCCACATAGCCGATCCGCGGCTCGAACACCGGCGGCCCGGTCAGCCACCAGGCGAGCACTGCGTCCAGCGCCGCGCCGATCAGCATCGCGATCGCGAGCATCGACATCATCGGATAGCGCTTGGCGGTGCTGGTCGCCTGCATGACGTTGGCGATCGAGGCCGAGCCGATCCCGAGAAAGGTGAACCCGATCCCCGCCAGCGATGCGCCCGGCCCGTTCGGGTCGCTGCGCGCCTCGTGGAGGAACAGCAGCGCCACCCCCGCCATCGCGATCGACGAACCGATCATCAGCTGCCGGCCGAGCCGCTGCCCGAGAAACACGCGCGCGAGCCCGGCATTGGGGATCAGCAGCAGCGCGAACACCACCGCGACGAGCCCCGATGTGATGAATTGCTCGGCGCGGTAGACGAAGTTGAAGTTGAGGCAGAACTGCGTCAGCCCGGTCGCCGCCGCGAAGATCCAGCCGCGCGCATCGAGCCGGAAGCTCTCGCGACGCGCCGCCGCATAGATCGCCATCGCAATCGCGGCGACGAGAAACCGGTAACTGACCGACCAGCTCGGCGGCACCACCGCGATCTGATCGCGGATCACCAGCCAGGTCGATCCCCAGATCAGCGTGACGATCCCGAACGGGATCAGGATCGCCGCGCGGCTCGATTGCGGCGGCGGCGCGGTCGTCACAAGCCGGCGATCGCAGCCGCCAGCCGGTCTACCTGGTCCGCGTCGCTGTCCCACGCGGTGACCAGCCGGATCTCGCCGGGTGCCCAGTCATAGAAGTCGAAGCCGTGCGCACGCAGCGCCGCGGCCTCCTCGGGCGTCGCGTGAAGGAACACCTCGTTGGCCTCGACCGCGTGGACGAGCCGCGTGCCGGCCGCCGCCGCCAGCGTCTGGGCGCGGGCATTCGCCGCGCGTGCGCAGTCGAGCCACAGGTCGCCGTCGAGCATCGCGAGGATCTGCGCCGCAAGATACCGCCCCTTGGACAGCAACAGCCCCGCACGCTTGCGGCGATAGAAGCTCGCACCGGTCAGCTCCTGGCGGAAGAACACCAGCGCCTCCGCGCTCATCCCGCCATTCTTGACGAAGCCGAAGCTCAACGCATCGACGCCGGCGCGCCACGTCACGTCGGCGGGATGGCAGCCGAGATGCGCGACCGCGTTGGCGAACCGCGCGCCGTCCATGTGCAATCCAAGCCCGCGCGCCTTGGCGATCGCGCCGATCGCGGCGACCTCGGCGGGCGCGTAGACGCGACCATATTCGGTGGCATTGGTGATCGAGATCGCGTGCGGCTGGACGCGATGGACGTCATCGACGATCGCGTCGAGCGTGTCGGTGATCGTCGCCGGCGTCAGCTTTGCGCCATCGCCCCCCGCGAGGAAGAGCGTGGCCCCGTGGGTGTAGAATTCGGGCGCGCCGCCCTCGTCGTTCTGGATGGGCGCGTCGCGGTGGCAGACGATGCCGCCATGCGGTGGGCACATCGCGGCGAGCGCAAGGCAGTTGGCGGCGGTGCCCGACGGCACCCACAGCACCTTGCATTCGGTCTCGAACAACGCCGACATCCGCGCGTCGAGCGATTGCGAACGGGCGTCGCCGTCATAGGCGGTGTCGAGCGTGTTCGCATCGACGATCGCCTGCATGACCCTGGGGTGCACCGGCGCGGCATTATCGGAAAAGAAGCGCATCGCCGCGCCTTGCTGCGCCGGCGGGCGCGGGTCAACGCCGGTTCGTCACCCCGGACCTGATGCCGGGTGACGCCGGCTCAGGAAAACGTCAGAACCCCTCCTCGTCGGGCGGCTCTTCCACACGGCGATCGTCACGCTCGGGCGGAGGTTCGTCATCGGGTGCAGGCCGGACCGAGAAACCGCCATCGCGGTCCACCGACATCTCGACGCCGAGCCCACGCAAGGTGCCCTCGCCGGGCAGCATGCCGTCCTCGACCGCGTTGTCCAGTGCCGCATCGGGGTCGACCTCCTCGACGAAGACGGGCTGCACCGGCGCGGCAAGGCCGAGCCCGGCCTGCATGAACGATCGCCAGATCCGTGCCGGGATCGTCCCGCCGTGAAGCCCGGGATTGGGCGTATTGTCGTCGTTGCCGACCCATACGCCGACGACCAGATCGCCCGCAAAGCCGATGAACCAGGCGTCGCGGCCATCCTGCGAGGTCCCGGTCTTGCCGTAAGCCTTGACGCTGAGCACCGCCTCGCGACCCGTGCCGCGGATCGAGGAATTGAGCAGCGACAGCATGTTCTCGCGGATCTCGTCGGGCATCTCGCGGCTGCCGCCGGTCAGCGACTGCAGCCAGCCCTTGTCCTCGGCAGGCTTTTCGACTCCGCGCGGCGGGATCGGATAACGGCCCGCAGAGATCGCTGCATAGGCGGCGGTAAGCTCGAGCAGCGAGACCTCGGCGGTCCCCAGGCCGATCGTCGCCTCGTCCGGGATCGGCGTCGATATGCCGAGATCCCGCGCCGCCTTGATGACGTTGCGCACGCCCAGTTGCTGGGTCAGCCGTGCCGCGGCGACGTTGGACGAGCGCGCAAACGCGCGTGCGAGGCTGATCTCGCCGAGATAGCGCCCATCGTCGTTCTTCGGCTTCCAGCCCGCGATGTCGATAGGGGTGTCCTCCACCGTCGACGACGGCGTCATCCCGGCGCGCATCGCCGCGAGGTAGACGAAGAGCTTGAAGGTCGATCCCGGCTGGCGCCGGGCCTGGGTCGCGCGGTTGAACGCGCTCTTGCGATAGTCGCGTCCGCCGACCATCGCGACGACCCGCCCGTCCGGGCGCATCGCGACGAGCGCGGCCTGCGCCTCACGCAACCCGGCGCCGCTGACGCTACGCTCGGCGGCGCGCTGAAGCCGGCGGTCGAGCGTGGTCTCGACGGTAGCCTCGGTCTTGATCTCGCCCGCCTGGTCGCGCGCGGCGGGGAGCACCCAATCCGCGAAATAGGTGCCGCTCGGCAGTTGGGTCGGCGACGCGGGAAGCACGCGCTGCGGCTGCACCGCGGCGCCCTCGCGCTTGCTGAGGAAGCCCGCCGCCACCATCGTCGACACGACGAGCCGCTGGCGCTTGCGCGCGCCGGCCAGATTGCCGGTAGGCGCAAGCCGCGACGGCGCCTTCACCAGCCCCGCGAGCATCGCCGCCTGCCCGATGTTGAGATTGGCGGGGGTGCGCCCGAAATAATGCTTCGCAGCGGCGCGCAGGCCGTAGACGTTGTCGCCGAAATACACGTTCGACAGGTAGCGCGACAGGATCTGGTCCTTGCTCAGCCACGCCTCGAGCCAGAACGCGATCAGCACTTCCCGGATCTTGCGCGCGGCGGTGCGATCCGAATCGAGGAACGCATTCTTGGCGAGCTGCTGCGTGATCGTGCTGCCGCCCTGCCGCACCCCGCCAGCGCCGAAATTCTGCACCGCTGCACGCGCGATGCCGCGCGGGTCGATACCCCAATGCGAGTAGAAACGCCGGTCCTCGATCGCGAGGAAAGCCTGAGTGACGTGATTGGGCAGCGTCGCGGCATCGACCGGCGCGCCGATCACCGCGCCGCGACGCGCGATCGGGGTGCCGTCGTCGGCGGTCAGCGTGATCGAGGGCGGAGTCGGCGGCTCGAGCGACTTGGACAGCGGCGCGGTGATCGCGAGCCAGGCGATCGCGATCACCAGCAGCACGATACCCGCCGCCGCCCCGCGCACGATCCAGCGCCAGACCGCGACTCGCCGCGGCGGCGGGGCGTCCGGCTCCGGCACCGCGTCGGTCCAGGCGGTGCGCGCATCGACCTCGTCGAGCGCATAGCGATCGCGGATCGAGGCGCGGGCGATTGGATCGAGCGGGTCGTAGCGCATCGGCTTATCCTGGCGGTCAGCCATCGGTGTATTAGGTTCCTGAGACAGTCGCAAGGGCGATGCGATTGCGGGCGTTTAGCCGTTAACCGTCGGTCTAGTCACCTGCCCTTCGCTTCCTCGTCACCCCGGACCCGTTCCGGGGTCCACCGGGCGACATTCTATAAGGCTCATAGAGGCGGTGAGCTCGCGGGCACGTGGATCCCGGAACAAGTCCGGGATGACGGCGCTGGACAGGAACAAAACATTGGTCCCCTGCGGCGCATCCGCTAGACCGCCGCCACGATGCCCCATCTCTATCTCGTCGACGGCTCCGGCTACATCTTCCGCGCCTATCACCGCCTGCCGCCGCTCACCAACGTGCACGGCGAGCCGGTCGGCGCGGT
>DATLME010000374.1:0-2447 GCA_035537395.1 Sphingomonas sp.
CCGACGAGATCGATCCGGCTGATATGCGCGTCGAGATTGATCCGGATGCACGGCCAGTTGAGCCGCGCGGCGACCTGTTCGATGTGCGTCGACTTGCCGGTGCCGTGATAGCCCTGCACCATCACGCGGCGGTTGTGCGCGAACCCCGCGAGCACGGCGAGCGTGGTGTCGGCGTCGAACACATAGGCGGGATCGAGATCGGGGACGCGTTCGTCCGCTTCGCTGAACGCGGGCACCTCCATGTCGAGGTCGAGCCCGAACACGTCGCGGACTTTCACCATCTTGTCGGGCGCGTCGAGGATCGTCGTCTCGCGGCTGTCGGGCTGGGTATTCGGGATGTTGGTCATTTGGGCCTCATGGTCGTCGAACGCATTAGGCGAAGCATCGGTCCTGACTCAACCGTCACCGTGCACCGGTACGATCTTCGCCGGCAACGCGAACAACCCGATAAACGCATCGGCACGGGTACGATCCCCGGAAAAACGCAGCATGCCCGCAGCTTCCGCCTCCACGACCGGCCATTTTCCGTAAAAGATGCGCACCAACGTCGTCGGATCGCAGGCGAAGACGAGTTCGGCATCGTCGGTGTCGCCGCGCGCGATCGCCAATTCCTGCGGCGTCAGATGCGCGACGAACGAGTCGGTCGCGAAGCGGAACGCGATCGTCATCGCGAGGTCGCCGCGCCGGGCCGCGATCATCGTCCGTAGCGACATCATCGCCGAAGCCGGCGACAGCGGCAGCATCGGATCATGCGCAGGCGAGCGCGTCGCCCAACGTCCCATTTCCTGGAAGATCGGTTCGCTTTCCGCCCCCCAGGGGGTCAGCTCATAGACCTGCACCGACGCCGGCGGGGGCAATTTGCGGCGCACGACGATGCCCGCACGCGCCAGGCCGTCGAGCCGCTGGGTCAGGACATTGGCGCTGATCCCGGCGAGGTTGGCCTTGATCTCGCCGAACCGACGCGGCCCGTACATCAGCTCGCGCACCACCAGCAGTGCCCAGCGTTCGCCGACCAGCTCCAGTGCAAGCGCGGTCCCACAGGCATCGTCGTACCACCGCTTGGTCACATTTTCTAACTTCATGGTTGCTTTTGATAACTGAAGCCGGCATCAAAGGCAAACGACGAGTCGGAAAGGGAGTGTTTCCGGATGGCCAGGATGATCTTCGTGAATCTGCCGGTGGCAGACGTGGCGGCATCGACCGCGTTCTACACCGCGCTCGGGTTCGAGCTCGATCCGCGCTTCAGCAACGAGAACGCGTCGGCGATGGTGTGGTCGGACGCCATCTCGGTGATGCTCCTGGCGCATGATTTCTACCGCACCTTCACGACCAAGGCGATTGCCGACACCCGCACGACGAGCGCGGTGCTGCTCTGCCTGTCGTGCGACGACCGCGCGGGGGTCGATGCGATCACCGAGGCCGCGATCGCGGCGGGAGGACACGAGACGCGCGAACCGCAGGATCTCGGCTTCATGTACGGACGCGCGTTCGAGGATCTCGACGGCCACGTCTACGAACCGATGTACATGGACCTCGACGCGGCCCTGTCGGCGTTCGCCGAGCCGCAAACCGCGGAGGCCTGATGCCGTGCGCCTGTCCCGCGATCTCATGACCGGCCTCGCCGCCTTTGCGCTCACCGCGCTGCTGATCGCGGCGCAGGCCGCCCATCCCTTCGCCTAGACCGGAGACGATCATGACCGAGCTGCCACGCATCACTGCCTTCACCTGGGTCCCGCCGTTCGCGCGCGGCTTCGTCCGCGATATCCGCGCGCGCTGGGCGTTCGAGGAGGCGGGTCAGGCCTATGCGGTCGACCTGATCGACGGTTCTTACGTGAAGTCCCCCGCGCATCGGCACTTCCAACCCTTCGGGCAGATCCCGACCTATTCGCACCACGGCGTCGAGATCTTCGAATCGGGCGCGATCGTGCTGCATATCTGCGAGACCGCGGGCGTGCTGATCCCCGACGAGCCCGCCGCGCGGAGCGCCGCGATCCAGTGGCTGATCGCCGCCCTGAATTCGGTCGAGCCCTATGTCATGGCGCTCGCGATCAACGACGTGTTCGAAGCGGACCAGCCCTGGTCGGCCACGCGACACCCCAAGATCGTGGACGATCTGTCGGTCCGGCTGCACGATCTCGCTGCAGCGCTCGGTGACCGGGAGTGCCTCGACGGTACTGCGTTTACGGTCGGCGACCTGATGATGGTCTCCGTCCTCGGCGGGCTTCGCGGCACCGGCGTGCTCGACGGCTTCCCGACGCTTGCCGCCTATGTCGCGCGGGGCGAGGCACGACCGGCACACCGCAAGGCAATGACAGATCACCTGGCGGTCTACGCCGATGCGGCGGCCGCCTGAACCATCAGTCTAGGAGAGAAGAAATGACCTATGTCGAAGGCTTCGTCCTTGCGGTTCCCGCCGCCAATCAGGACGCCTATCGCCGGCACGCCAC
>DATLME010000375.1:0-2731 GCA_035537395.1 Sphingomonas sp.
GCGGCATCGACGGCCTGCTTCACGTCACCGACCTCAGCTACAAGCGCGTCAATCACCCGTCCGAGATGATCAACATCGGCGACACGGTGAAGGTGCAGATCATCCGCATCAACAAGGACACGCAGCGGATCTCGCTCGGCATGAAGCAGCTCGAGAGCGATCCGTGGGATGGCGCGACCACCAAGTACCCGGTCGGTGCCAAGCTGTCGGGCCGCGTCACGAACATCACCGAATATGGTGCGTTCGTCGAGCTCGAGGCTGGCATCGAGGGCCTCGTCCACGTCAGCGAGATGAGCTGGACCAAGAAGAACGTCCACCCTGGCAAGATCGTCTCGACCTCGCAGGAAGTCGACGTCATGGTTCTCGAGGTCGACCAGGAAAAGCGTCGCATCTCGCTCGGCCTCAAGCAGGCACAGGCCAATCCGTGGGACGCGTTCCTCGCGGCGCACCCGGTCGGCTCGACCGTCGAAGGCGAAGTCAAGAATGCGACCGAGTTCGGTCTGTTCATCGGCCTCGACAACGACGTCGACGGCATGGTCCACATGTCCGACATCGCCTGGGGCGTTTCGGGCGAGGACGCGCTCAACCTGCATCGCAAGGGTGAGACCGTCCAGGCCGTGGTGCTCGACATCGACGCCGAGAAGGAGCGCATCTCGCTCGGCATGAAGCAGCTCGAGCGTGGCGGCCCGGCGGCCGGCGGCACGGCAGCGGCAGGCGATCGCCTCAACAAGAACGCGGTCGTCACCGTCACCGTTCTCGAGGTTCGCGATGCGGGTCTCGAAGTCCAGCAGGGCGACGATGGCGCGACCGGCTTCATCAAGCGCACCGATCTCGGCCGCGACCGCGACGAGCAGCGTCCGGAGCGGTTCCAGGTCGGGCAGAAGTTCGACGCGCTGGTCACCGGGTTCGATCGGTCGAAGAAGCCGACCTTCTCGATCAAGGCGATGCAGATCGCCGAAGAGAAGCAGGCGGTTGCTCAGTATGGTTCGTCCGACTCGGGCGCGACGCTCGGCAACATCCTCGGCGAGGCGCTGAAGGCGCGCACCGAGGCGGAGAAGAAGTAAGTATTGGGGCCGGTGCGAGATAGTCTCGCGCCGGCCGCTTCTTTGCGCTAGCAACGGTCGTTGTCGGTTCGATCCTATGCGCTGCGGGGGGCAGCGCGTAAGACCGGGCCATTACCATTTGGCGGGGGCCAACCGATGATACGTTCCGAGCTGATCCAGAAGCTGGCAACCGAACATCCGGATCTTGCGATCCAGGACATCGAGGCGATCGTCACCACCTTCTTCGACGAGATCACCCGGCGGCTTGCGGCCAATGGCAGGGTCGAGCTGCGCGGCTTCGGCGCGTTTTCGACCCGCTCGCGCGATGCCCGCACCGGTCGCAACCCGCGTACCGGCGAGATCGTCGACGTGGACGCCAAGCGCGTTCCCTATTTCAAACCTGGCAAGGAAATGCGCGCACGCCTCAACGTCTGAGGCGAGGCTTGGCGGTGTGCATCCAACCCGCCGTCATGCCAGGCTCGTCCCGGCACCCAGCCGAGCGCATGAGCGGCCGGTCGTGAGTTGGCGGCGCCTTGGATCCGGATCAAGTCCGGGATGACGCGAACTCGGCCGACATCGCTTGACGCCCTGCTCGCGCTCGTCTTCGTAGCGCCGGTGTGCGGACGTGGCGAAACCGGTAGACGCAGCGGACTTAAAATCCGCTTCCCCTGGAGTGCGGGTTCGAGTCCCGCCGTCCGCACCATTTGCGTCGGTGCAATCGCGCTCGCGCTTGCCGGCTGCAACCAACGCCCCGATTCGGGCGCGGTGATCGTCAGCGCGATCGGAGGGCCGCCGGCACTGGTCGATCCGGCGCGCGGTCGGCCGGAAACGCCTTCGCGGGTCCTGGCCGATGCCACCGCAGAGGGACTGGTCCGGTTCGACGCGGGCGGCCAGATCGAGCCGGGTCTCGCCGAACGCTGGATCGTGATCGACAACGGCACCAGCTATATCTTCCGACTGCGCGAGGCGACCTGGCCCGACGGCGGCGAGATCACCGCGGAGCAGGTCGTGACGCTGCTTCGCCGGCAGCTCGCGGCGGCATCGAACAATCCGTTGCGCCCATTCCTCACCGCGATCGACGAGATCGTCGTGATGACGCCCCAGGTGATCGAGATCCGCCTGAAGCGCCCCCGCCCCGACCTGCTCAAGCTGTTCGCGCAGCCCGAACTCGCGCTCTTCCGCCGGCGTGGCGCCGATGCCGGTGCCGGTGGCGGTGGACCGATGCGGGTCGCGCAGCCGGGCCGCAGCCCGTTGCTCCGCCCTGCCTTTGATCCCGGGCGTGCTGATCCCGAGGACCAGCGCGTCACTCGCCCCGAACAGGATGTCCGCCTGATTGGCGAGCGGGCTGCGCGCGCGATCGCGCGTTATGCGAACCGTGATTCCGATCTGCTGCTCGGCGGCACCTTCGTCGACTGGCCCCTGCTCGCGGTCGCGACGGTCGCCCCGCGGAACATCCGGATCGATCCGGCGGTGGGGCTGTTCGGCCTCGCGATCGTCAACCGCGACGGGTTCCTGGCGTCCGTCGTGAACCGCAACGCGATCAACGCCGCAATCGATCGCGCTGCGGTGGTCGGCGCGGTGCGCGGCGATTGGGAAACGACCGAGCGGATCCTCCCCGAACTGCTCGACTCCGCTGCGCCGCCAGCGGTCCCGGCGTGGTCGATACAGACCCTCGACCAGCGACGGGC
>DATLME010000376.1:0-9920 GCA_035537395.1 Sphingomonas sp.
TCACGCACGCCTGCGTCGGCCAGTGCCGCGGCGAGATCAGCCGGAACCGCAACCTCGCGCGGCGCGGAGTCCAGCGTCAATGTCACCTCGACGGTGTCGCCCGCCGATACTCCTGCCGCCGCGCGATTGCTGAGCCGTAGCGGCACCCAGGGCGAACCGCCGATCGTCGAGATCGTGCTACGGTAGGTAAAGCCGCCGAGCGTCACCGCTACCGGCGCCTGCACCTTGCCGAACGCCGCCCGCGGATCGAACGGCACGGGTATCGCGGACATCCCGTCGCCGTCTCCGACCGTCCACGCGAAGGTGCGCGACGGTGCCTCGGTCACAGGCTGCGCCCGATCAGCTCCTTCATGATCTCGCTGGTACCGCCATAGATCCGGCTGACCCGCGCCGCCCGCCACATCCGGGCGATCGGATATTCGTTCATGTACCCCGCACCGCCATGGAGCTGGAGGCACTTGTCCATCACGTCCCATTGCAGTTCGGTGTGCCAGAGCTTGGCCGCGGCGCCTTCCTCGTTGGTGAGTTCGCCCTTCAGATGCCGCGCGATCGCCCAGTCGAGATGCGCCCAGCCGACCTGCAGCTTGGTCTTGAGGTCGGCAAGCACGAAGCGGGTGTTCTGGAAATCGAACACCATGCCCGCAAAGGCCTTGCGGTCCTTGGTGAAGGCGACGGTGTCGTCGAACGCGCGCTGTGCCGAGGCCTGGGTCCCGACCGCGATCGTCAGCCGCTCCTGCGGCAGCTGGCTCATCAGGTAGATGAAGCCCTTGCCCTCCTCGCCGAGGCAGTTGGTGATCGGCACCCGGACGTCGTCGAAGAACAATTCGCTGGTGTCGGCCGCATCCTGCCCGATCTTGTCGAGCTTGCGGCCCTTGCGGAACCCCTCGCGGTCGCTTTCGACGAGGATGATCGACATCCCGCGCCACGCCGGCTTGGCATCGGGATCGGTCTTCGCGATGACGAGCGTCAGATCGGTATTCTGGCCGTTGGTGATGTAGGTCTTGCTGCCGTTGATGACGTAGTGATTGCCGTCCTTGCGCGCCGTCGTGCGGATCGCCTGGAGGTCGCTGCCGGTGCCGGGTTCGGTCATCGCGATCGCGGTGATGATGTCGCCCGACACCATCTTCGGCAGCCATTCGCGCTTCTGCTCCTCGGAGCCATAATGCTCCATATAGCCGGCGACGATGTCCGACTGGAGCGAGAAGCCGGCGGGCACGCCCTGGTAGCTCATCTCCTCGTCGACGATCGCGTTGTAGCCGAAATCGAGCCCCAGTCCGCCATAGGCCTCGGGCACGGTCGGGCACAGCATGCCGATCGCGCCGGCCTTCTGCCAGAACGACTTGGGCACCAGCCGGTCGCTTTCCCATTGGTTGACGTTGGGCACGCCCTCCTTCTGCAGGAAGCTGCGCACCGTCTGGCGGAACGCCTCGTGATCCTCGTTGTACGCGAACCGGCCGGGCAGGGTGTCGAGCGACATGGCTTTCCTCTCTTGATGCGGCGCAGGGTGCTGGGGATCGCGAGACAGGTCAAGAGCAAGGTAACAAATGTTATGGCGCCCGCCTCGCGCGTCATCCCGGACATGTTGCGGGATCCACTGTTCCCGGAGATCGGCGGCTGGGAAGCGCGGCACGGTGGACCCTGGATCAAGTCCGGGGTGACGGGTCATCCCCACCCCGATAGAAGGGCCGCAAAGCAACCCTAGGAGACCGCATGAAACTCGCCAGCCTGAAGCACGGCCGTGACGGCAAGCTCGTCGTCGTGTCGGCGGATCTCGCCTGGTATGCCGATGCGGGGCATATCGCACCCACCTTGCAAGCCGCGCTCGACGATTGGGATCGCATCGCCCCCGATCTCGCCAATCTGGCGACCGATCTCGCGCACGAGATGATTCCGATGCGCCGCTTCCACGAACATGACGCCGCATCGCCGCTGCCACGCGCCTATCAATGGGCCGACGGCTCGGCCTCTGTGAACCATGTCGCGCTGGTCCGCCAGGCGCGCGCGGCGGAGATGCCCGACAGCTTCTGGCACGATCCGCTGATGTACCAGGGCGGCTCGGACGGCTTTTTGGGCCCGCGTGACGCGATCCCGCTCGCGGACGAAAGCTGGGGCTGCGATCTCGAGGCCGAGGTCGTTGTCGTCACTGGCGACGTCGCGCAGGGCGCCTCGCGCGACGAGGCGCTGGCGGCGATCCGGCTGGTCGGACTGACCAACGACGTTTCGCTGCGCAATTTGATCCCCGGCGAGCTCGGCAAGGGCTTCGGCTTCTTCCAGTCCAAGCCCGCGAGCGCGTTTTCGCCGGTCTTCGTCACCCCCGACGAACTCGGCGACTGGTGGCAGGACGGCAAGCTCCACCGCAAGCTGATGGTCGACCTCAACGGCCAGCCGCTCGGCCGTGCGGAGGCGGGCGAGGACATGACCTTCGACTTCGGCACGCTGATCGCGCACGCCGCAAAAACCCGCGCGCTCGGCCCGGGAACGATCATCGGCTCGGGCACGGTATCGAACCGCGGCGAAGATGGTGGGCCGGGCAAGCCGGTCTCCGCGGGCGGTGTCGGCTATAGCTGCCTCGCCGAGGTGCGCACGGTCGAGACGATCGCCGGTGGCGCGGCGGTGACGCCGTTCCTCAAGAAAGGCGACGTCGTGAAGATCTGGGCGGAGGACGATCGTCACCGTCCGATCTTCGGGGTGATCGAACAGACGGTGGAGTGATCATCCCCGTCACCCCGCGCTTGTTGCGGGGTCCACGTCGCCGCGGATGCATGGTTCGTGGCACCGTGAACTCCGGGACAAGCCCGGGGTGACGGCGGGTAAGTAGCTCTGCACCGAGCAAACCCGCTTGAAATTTTATTACAAAGGTCCGAGAGGCTTTTCGGAAATGTCGGCCGCGAATCTGCAGGCCCGTGTGGAGAGTATAGTGGCCGGCGAAACCCCGCGTGCCAATTTGCAGCCGCTGACGCTGCACGTGCCCGAACCCAAGTTCAGGCCCGGCGACACCGTCGATTTCGCGGCCGTCGACGTGCCGCCGGCGGGTGCGCAGCGGCGCCCCGATACCGCGGACGCGGCGAGCAGCTTCACCGATCTTTCGTACACGCTGGTGCGGGTGCTCGACGACGAGAACCAGGCCGTCGGTCCGTGGAACCCGCGACTCTCCCCGGATATGTTGCGCAAAATGCTGCGCAGCATGGCGCTGCTCCGCGCCTTTGACGAGCGCATGTTCCGGGCGCAGCGGCAGGGCAAGACCAGCTTCTACATGAAGGCGCTGGGCGAGGAAGCAGTCGCGGTCGCGGCGGCGCTCGCACTCGACTATGAGGACATGTGCTTCCCGAGCTACCGCCAGCAGGGGTTGCTGATCGCACGAGGCTGGAGCCTCGTCGACATGATGAACCAGATCTATTCGAACAAGGGCGACCGGCTCCAGGGCAAGCAGCTGCCGATCATGTACTCGGTGAAGGAAGCCGGGTTCTTCTCGATCTCAGGCAATCTTGCGACCCAATATCCGCAGGCGGTCGGCTGGGCGATGGCGTCGGCGGCACAGGGAGACACGCGGATCGCCGCGGTGTGGTGCGGCGAAGGGTCGACCGCAGAGGGCGACTTCCACTCCGCCTGCACCTTCGCCAGCGTCTATCGCGCGCCGGTGATCATGAACGTCGTCAACAACCAATGGGCGATCTCCAGCTTTTCGGGGTTCGCCGGCGCCGAGGCGACGACCTTTGCGGCACGTGCGGTCGGCTACGGCATCGCCGGGCTCCGGATCGACGGCAACGACGCGCTCGCCGTCTACGCGGCGACCCAATGGGCGGCCGAACGCGCGCGGACCAATCAGGGACCGACGCTGATCGAGCATTTCACCTATCGGGCCGAGGGTCATTCGACGTCGGACGATCCGGGGCAGTATCGCTCTGCGGGCGAGCCCAACGCCTGGCCGCTTGGCGATCCGGTCAAGCGGTTGAAGGACCATCTGATCGCGATCGGCGAATGGGACGAGGATCGCCACGCCGCGCAGGACAAGGAAGTCGCGGAAGAGGTGAAGGCAGCGCAGAAGGAGGCCGAGAAGAACGGCATCCTCGGCCACGGCCTGCACCAGCCGCTCGAGACGCTGTTCGACGGCGTGTTCGAGGAAATGCCCTGGCATCTCCGCGAGCAACAGGCGCAGATGATGGCGGAAGAAACCGCGTCGGGCCGCCCATGGGATCGCAAGGCGTGATGGGCCGCAACCCCTCATGCGTCACCCCGGACTTGTTCCGGGGTCCACCGTGCCGAGCTGTCACCGGCCGGCGGTTCGTTGCGACGTGGATCCCGGAACAAGTCCGGGGCGACGAATTGGTTGAATGGTGCGCATGACTGACATGACCGATCTACCCGACACCGCAACCGACACCGTCCGCATGACGATGATCCAGGCGATCAATTCCGCCATGGACGTGATGCTCGAACGCGATCCGACCGTGATCGTGATGGGCGAGGACGTCGGCTATTTCGGCGGCGTGTTCCGCGCCACCGCGGGGCTCCAGGCCAAGCACGGCAAGACCCGCGTCTTCGACACTCCGATCAGCGAGATCGGGATCATGGGCGTCGCGGTCGGGATGGGGGCGTACGGCCTTCGCCCGGTCCCGGAGATCCAGTTCGCCGACTATATCTACCCCGCGCTCGACCAGCTGGTGAGCGAAGCCGCGCGGCTGCGGTATCGATCTGCCGGCGAGTTCACCTCGCCGATCACGATCCGCTCGCCCTTCGGCGGGGGCATCTTCGGGGGGCAGACGCATAGCCAGTCGCCCGAGGGGATCTTCACCCATGTCTCGGGCGTGAAGACGGTGATCCCGTCGACGCCCTACGACGCCAAGGGCCTGCTGATCGCGTCGATCGAAGACAACGACCCCGTTCTCTTCTTCGAGCCCAAGCGGATCTACAACGGTCCGTTCAACGGCTATTGGGATCGCCCGACCGAAAATTGGGCAAAGCACCCCGATGGCGCGGTGCCGACCGGCTATTACCGCGTCGAGCTCGGCAAGGCGCGGATCGTCCGCGAAGGCGAGGCGCTGACGATCCTCGCCTACGGGACGATGGTGCATGTTTGCGCCGCGGTGATCGCCGAGGCCGGGATCGACGCCGAGATCATCGATCTGCGCACGCTGGTGCCGCTCGACATCGAGACGATCGAGGCATCGGTGAAGAAGACCGGGCGCTGCATGATCGTCCACGAGGCGACGCGGACCAGCGGCTTCGGCGCCGAATTGTCGGCGCTGGTGCAGGAACGCTGCTTCTACCATTTGGAAGCGCCGATCGAACGCGTCACCGGTTTCGACACGCCCTATCCGCACAGCCTGGAATGGGCCTATTTTCCGGGCCCGGTGCGGATCGGCGAGGCGCTCAAGAAGATCATGCGGGACTAGCCACCCCGATCTACCCACCCCCGTTCGCTCCGAGCGAAGTCGAGAAGCGGGGGTGGCGACGGTTTCTCGACTTCGCTCGAAACGAACGGACTGGCATCGACATGGCGCGCTTCACCTTCAAATTGCCCGACATCGGCGAAGGCATCTCCGAGGCCGAAATCGTCGCGTGGCACGTCGCGGTCGGCGAGCGGGTCGAGGAGGACCAGCAGATCGCCGACATGATGACCGACAAGGCGACCGTCGAGATGGAGTCGCCGGTGTCGGGCGTCGTCGTCGAGCTGGCCGGCGAGGTCGGTGATCAGGTCGCGATCGGCGCTGCGCTGGTGGTGATCGAGACGGATGCGGCGGTGAGCGACGACGAAGTCGTGGCCGCGCCCGCGACGGCCGCGCAGGTCGAGACCGCCGAGCAGTACGAGGCGGAGAACCCCGGGGTCGAGGAGGTGGTGGAAACACCGCTGCCCCTGGCTTCTTCCACTACCCCGGCGAAGGCCGGGGCCCAGGTGGGGGACGTTCGTGACGACGCACAGCCCACCGTTGCCGCGGATCTCCCAACTAGGCCCCGGCCTGCGCCGGGGGGGCAGGAGGGTGCCACCAAGTCGCACGCGCTCGCTTCCCCCGCGGTCCGCGACCGCGCCCGCGCGCTCGGCGTCGACCTCGCACAGGTAAAGTCCGACACCGACCGCGTCCGTCACGCCGATCTCGACGCGTTCCTCCGCTATGGCGCAGGGCAGGGCTACCAGGCCCCGGGCGCGAGCCGTGCGCGCGAGGACGAGCAGGTCCGCGTGATCGGCATGCGCCGCCGCATTGCCGAGAACATGGCCGCGTCGAAGCGCGCCATCCCGCATTTCACCTATGTCGACGAGATCGACGTGACCGCGCTGGAATCGATGCGCGCGGATCTGAACGCCAATCGCGGCCAGCGTCCGAAGCTGACGATGCTGCCGCTGATGATCGTCGCGATCTGCCGCAGCCTGCCCGACTTCCCGATGCTCAACGCTCGTTATGACGACGAGGCCGGCGTGGTGACTCGCAGCGGGCGGGTCCATCTCGGCATGGCGACGCAGACCGACGCCGGGCTGACCGTACCGGTGATCCGCGACGCCCAGGACCGCAACGTCTGGCAGCTTGCTACCGAGATCACGCGTCTGGCCGAGGCCGCGCGCGCCAACAAGCTCGCGCCGAACGAGATGGGCGGCGGCACGATCACGATCACGTCGCTCGGCCCGCTCGGCGGGATCGCGACCACCCCGGTGATCAACCGCCCCGAAGTCGCGATCATCGGCCCGAACAAGATCGTCGAGCGCCCGGTGTTTCGCGACAATGGCATGGGCGGCGACGAGGTGGTCCGCGCCAAGCTGATGAACCTGTCGATCAGCTGCGACCACCGCGTCGTCGATGGCTGGGACGCCGCGAGCTACGTCCAGTCGCTGAAGCGGTATCTGGAAACGCCGGTGCTGCTTTTCGCTGATTGATCACCGCCTTCGTCATGCCGGACTGGTTCCGGCATCCACGTCTCCCCCGCCTGCTTCGCCTGGGGCGCTCGGTGGACCCCGGAACAGGTCCGGGGTGACGTCCGTAGGTTGGGGCTCACGTGCGCGCTTGTGGCCCGCAAAGCCGATCGTTCTTGCGCTCCGTCCCCGCCCACGCGACAGCGCGCGCATGGCCACTACCGCTTCGACCCGCACCGGGCTGCTGCTCGGGATAGGCGCCTATACGCTCTGGGGCGTGTTGCCGCTCTATCTGCGGCTGTTGAACGGCGTGCCCGCGTTGCAGGTGCTCGCGCACCGTGTGGTCTGGTCGGTACTGCTGCTCGCGGTGATCGTGGTCGCGCTGCGCCGCACGGCAACGATCCGTGCAGCCGCGCGGGGCCGGACGCTGCTGCTGTTGACGGCAAGCGCGTTGCTGATCGCGGTCAACTGGCTGGTGTATATCTGGTCGGTGCAGCACAACCATGTGCTCGAAGCGAGCCTTGGCTACTTCATCAATCCCCTCGTCAACGTGGCGCTGGGGATGGCGGTGCTCGGCGAGAAGATCCGGCGCTGGCAGGCGGTGGCGATCGGGGTGGCGGGTATCGGCGTGCTGGTCATGGCACTCGGCGGCGGCGCGCTGTGGATCGCGCTGACGCTCGCGGTGAGTTTCGGCCTGTACGGGCTGATCCGCAAGGTCGTCGCGATCGACGCGCTCGGCGGGCTGACCGTGGAAACATTGTTGCTGGCCCCCCTGTGCCTGGCGATCATCCTCCATACGGGCGCGAACGGCACCGGCGCCTTCGGGCAGGACCGCGGGCTCGATGCCTTGCTGGTGCTGGCGGGGGCGGCGACCGCTGCGCCGTTGCTGATGTTCGCCGCAGCCGCGCGTCGGCTGCGCTATTCGACGATGGGGCTGCTCCAGTATATCGGGCCGACCCTGCAATTTCTCCAGGCGGTGCTGCTGTTCGGCGAAGTCGTGCGTCCGGCGCAGATGGCGGCGTTCGCCCTGATCTGGGCCGGGTGCGCGCTGTACGCGTGGGACAGCTTGCGCGCGAGCCGCGCCGGTTAGCCCTGCCGCGCCTTTTGCAGCGATCCGGCAATCCGCCGTGCGAGCGCACGGGGAGTCAGCCGGATCGACGACGCCATCACCGCATTCATCGCACCCGACACCTTCACCGCCTGGTTCGCCTTCAGCGCCGCGAGTCCGTCCTTCACCACCGCATCGGCAGAACTGCCGAACCGCTTGAACAGCTCGCTGTCGCCCATGCCGGCGACCTCGGCGAATTCGGTGCGGGTCGGGCCGGGACAGAGCGCGCTGACGCGGATGCCCTGCGGCTTGACCTCTTCGTGCAGCGCCTCGGAGAAGCTCAGCACGAACGCCTTGGTCGCATAATAGACCGCCATCCACGGCCCCGGCTGAAACGCCGCGGTCGAGGCGACGTTGAGGATCGCACCGCCGCCCGCCGCGATCATGCCGGGGAGCACCGCATGGCTGAGCGCGACCAACGCCCGGCAGTTGAGGTCGATCTGGCCGAGCTGGCGGTCGAGCGGCAATTCCGCAAAGGCGCCCCGGGCGCCGAAGCCCGCATTGTTGACGAGCGTGTCGATCCGCAGCCCTGCGTCCGCGATGTCGGCGATCAGCTTGCCCGGGGCGGCAGGGTCGGCGAGATCGGCGGCGAACACATGGACGCCGATCCCGTGGGTCGCGCGCATATCGGCGGCGAGCGCGTCGAGCCGGTCGCCCCGCCGTGCCGTCAGGATCAGGTCGTGCTTGTCGGCGGCCAGCGCGCGAACGAAGCCCTCCCCCAACCCCGCAGAAGCCCCCGTGATGAGTGTCGCCATGTTCTACGGTTCCTCAGACGATCTCGAACAGGCCGGCGGCGCCCATGCCGCCGGCGGTGCACATCGTCACCACGACATAGCGCACCCCGCGCTTGCGTCCCTCGATCAGCGCATGGCCGACCAGTCGGCTGCCGGTCATGCCGAACGGATGGCCGACCGCGATGGCGCCGCCGTTGACGTTGTACTTGTCGGGATCGATGCCGAGATGGTCGCGGCAATACAGGCATTGCGACGCGAACGCCTCGTTCAACTCCCAAAGCCCGATGTCGCCGACCGACAGGCCGGCCCGCTCCAGCAGCTTGGGCACCGCGAAGATCGGGCCGATGCCCATTTCCTCGGGTCCGCACCCGGCTGCCTGGAAACCGCGATACAGGCCGAGGATCTCCTTGCCCTCGGCGAGCGCGGTGGCGCGGTCCATCAGGATCTGCGCCGATGCGCCGTCCGACAGCTGGCTCGCGTTGCCCGCGGTGACGCTGCTGCCGGGGCCGCTGAACGCTCCGCCCGGCCATACCGTCTTCAGCCCGGCGAGACCCTCGGCGGTGGTGCCCGCGCGGATGCCCTCGTCCTGCGTGACGGTGACCGTCTCGGTCCCGGTGCGATTGCCTTCCTTGTCGAACAGCGCCTTGTCGACGGTGATCGGCGCGATCTCCTCGGCGAACGCGCCTCTGGCGATACCCTCGGCGGCGCGCTGCTGGCTCATCGCGGCATAGGCGTCCTGGGCTTCGCGGGTGATCCCGTAGCGTTCGGCGACGATCTCGGCGGTCTCGATCATCGGAATATAGGCGGCGGGTTCCTTGTCGGTGACGCTCGCATTGACGTAGCGGGGTGCGTCCTTGTTCACCGTGTAGCTGATCGACTCCATGCCGCCGGTGAGCGCCACGTCCGCCTCGCCGCAGATGATTGTGCGTGCGGCCATCGCGATTGCAGTGAGGCCGGAGCCGCATTTGCGATCGAGCGTGAAGGCCGGCACGGTGCGCGGCAGCCCGCCTGCGAACACCGCCATCCGCCCGGCATTGCCGCCCTGGGTGCCCCATTGCCCGCCGACGCCCCAGAATACCTCGTCGATCCGCACCGGATCGATACCGGCGCGCTCGACAGAGGCGTTCATGACATGGGCGGCGAGCGCGGGAGCTTCGGTCGCGTTGAACGCGCCGCGATAGGCTTTACCGATGCCGGTGCGGGCGGTGGAAACGATGGCGGCTTCACGCATGTTCTG
>DATLME010000377.1:0-2254 GCA_035537395.1 Sphingomonas sp.
AGAACTCGGCCATCACCGCGTCCTTCTCGGCGGGCTTCATCCGGCCGTGAACGTGCCCGACCTTGTCGCCGAACCGCGCCGACAGCGTTTCGGCGCGGGCTTCCGCGGCGGCGAGATCCGATTTCTCGCTCTCCTCGACCAGCGGGCAGACCCAATAGGCCTGGCCGCCGTCCGCTAGGTGCCGGCCGAGCGCGTTGACGACGTCGTCGAGCCGATCCTCCGAGATCACCCGGGTCTCGATCGGCTGGCGGCCGGGGGGCATTTCGTCGAGCCGGCTGACGTCCATCTCGCCATATTGCGCAAGCGTCAGCGTGCGCGGGATCGGAGTCGCGGTCATCGCCAGCAGGTGCGGCGCGCGGCCCTTGTCCTGAAGCAGCATGCGTTGCGCGACCCCGAACCGATGCTGTTCGTCGACCACGACGAGCGCGAGATCCTTGTAGGTCACTGCCTCCTGAAAAATCGCATGGGTGCCGATCAGGATGTCGATCGTCCCCGCGGCGAGGCCCATCAACGTCGCCTCGCGGACGCGGCCCTTGTCGCGCCCGGTGAGCACCGCGATCTCGATCGGCAGGCCCGACAGCGTCTTGCGCAGCGTCTCGTAATGCTGGCGTGCGAGGATCTCGGTCGGCGCGAGCAAGGCGCCCTGCCCGCCAGCCTCGACCGCGATCAGCAACGCCATTGCTGCGACGAGGGTCTTGCCCGAGCCGACATCGCCCTGGAGCAGCCGCAGCATCGGCGCTTCCTGCGCGAGATCGCCCTCGATCTCGCGCACCGTCCGCGCCTGCGCGCCCGTCAGTTCATAGGGCAGCCGCAGCGCGTCGCGCAGCCGCCCGTCGCCCGCCAGCGCGCGGCCCCGGCGCTTGCGGGTGTCGGCGCGGACGAGGGTCATCGCTAGCTGATTGGCGAACACCTCGTCATAGCCGAGCCGCTCGCGCGCCTTCGCATCGGCAGGGTCGGCGTGGATCCGCGCGAGCGCGTCGCGCCATCCGGGCCAGTCGCGCTTGGCCTTCAGCCCCGGCTCGATCCATTCGGGCAGATCGGGCGCACGCGCGATCGCGTCCTGCGCGAACTGGCCGACGCGGCGCGAGGTCAGCCCCTCGGACAGCGGATAGATCGGCTCGCGCTCGCGAAATTCCTCGCCTGGCTCACCGAGGTCGGGATGGACGATCTGCAGTTCCTGGCCGTACGAATCGAGCCGGCCGGAGACGCGTCGCGGCTCGCCGAGCGGGAGCAGCTTCTTGGCCCAGCCGGGGTGCCCGCCGAAATAGACGAGGCTGATATAGTTGCCCTTGGCGTCGGTGGCCTGAACCCGGGTCGGGCTGCGGCCGTTACCGCCGCGATAGTCGCGCGGGGTGAGCGTGATCGCGATGATGCGGCCGGCGTCGGCGACATCGAGCTCGTCGCGGGACACGCGGTCGACCCAGCCGCTCGGCAGATGGAAGGCGACATCGACCACGCGCGCGAGCCCGAGCCGGTCGAGCGGCTTGGCGATCGCGGGGCCGACGCCCTTCAACGTGGTGACTTCGGCAAACAGCGGATTGAGGATGTCGGGTCGCATGACTATCTGGCAGCTATACCGAACCCGACCGGCGCCGCCAGCGCCCGCCGGGCAATCTTGCATGGGACTCCGCATGGATCACGACATTCGCCTCAAACGCCTGCGCTTCCGCAGCTGGCACCGCGGTACGAAGGAAGCCGACCTGATGATCGGCGGGTTCTTCGACATGCACGGCGCCAAGTGGAGCGCGGCGGAGCTCGACTGGTTCGAGGCGCTGCTGGAGGAGCAGGATGTGGACATCATGGGCTGGGCGATTGGTTCGATCCCCTGCCCCCCGCATTGGGACAGCGCCATGATGCAGACGATGCGCTCGCTCGATTTCGTGAAACTGCCCAACTGATCCGTCGCCCTGGCATCATGCCGGGGCCGTGCCCCACCCGCCGCATGGAAGCGGGACCCTGGCCGTCGCCGGGACGACGAAAGTAGAAATTGCCCGATCTCTCGACCATCCTTTCCGCCAAGCGCTCACTCACCTTGGCCGGCGTTCCGACGGGCTTTCAGCCGCTGCTGCTCGCCGACCTGACGCGCGCCGCCGGCCGCGCCGTGTTCATCGCCCCCGACGATGCCGCCATGCGCGCGTTGGCGCAAACCACCCCGTTCTTCGCGCCCGAGCTGGAGGTGATCACCTTCCCCGCCTGGGACTGCTTGCCCTACGACCGCGCCTCGCCATCCCTGCGCGTCATGGCCGAACGCGTC
>DATLME010000378.1:0-9634 GCA_035537395.1 Sphingomonas sp.
CGTGGATGCCGGAACCAGTCCGGCATGACGAAGAGGGTAGGCTGTATCGCAGCCGTCGTTCCGGGCTCGACCCGGGACCCAGGGCTACTCAGCCCGGCGCTCGTGGCTTTGGGTCCTGACTTTCGTCAGGATAACGGGGGAGGGGCCAGCCGGGGTAGCAGCCACCCCCGTCACCCCGGACTTGTTCCGGGGTCCAACCCGCCCAGCAAGCAACGAACGCGATGAACGCGGCACCGGGGATGCCGGAACCAGTCCGGCATGACGGACGGGTAAGGAGCAAGCCCGGTTCTTGGCCGACACGAAACCCCTTCGCGTGCCAGCGGCGCTCTGATACCTCTGGCCTCGCGCGCTGGGGAGAGAGCATGTCGGGCATCGCTGCGGAAGACCAGAAGACCTCGCCTTACGCCTGGTACGTGCTGTCGATCCTGTTCCTCGTCTACGTTCTCAACTTCGTCGACCGGCAGGTGATCTCGATCCTCGCCGAGGACATCAAGCGCGACCTGAAGCTGCAGGACGAGGACCTCGGCTTCCTGTACGGCACCGCCTTTGGCGTGTTCTACGCGCTCTTCGGGATCCCGCTGGGGCGGCTTGCGGACAATTGGCACCGAGTGCGGCTGATGACGGTCGGGCTGGCGCTATGGTCGACGATGACCGCGCTGTCGGGTCTGTCGAAGACCGGCGGACACCTCGCCGCGGCGCGGATCGGCGTCGGTATCGGCGAGGCGACCGCCAGCCCGTCCGCCTATTCGCTGATCTCCGACTATTTTCCCAAGCGCCTCCGCGCGACCGCGCTCGCGATCTATTCGGCGGGGCTGTATGTCGGCGGCGGCTGTTCGCTGTTCATCGGCGGGATGATCGTTCAGGGCTGGAACAAGGCCTATCCCGGCGGCGGGCCCCTGGGGCTGGTCGGCTGGCAGGCGGCGTTCCTCGCGGTCGGACTGCCGGGACTGGTCGTGGCGATCTGGATCGCGACCCTGAAGGAGCCGATCCGCGGCGCGGTCGAGGGGCTGCCCGAACCCGAGAAGCACCCGGCACCGTTTCGCGCGTTCCTCGGCGAACTAGTGACCATCCTGCCGCCGCTGACGCTGATCGGCGCAGCGGCCGGCGGTGCGCGCGCGTTCATCATCAACGTGGTCGGTCTCGTCGTCGTCGTCGGGGCGGTCGCGGGGCTGATCGCGATCGGCGAGCCATGGCCGCAATGGGTGGCGATCGGCATCGGGGTCTATGCGGTGTTTTCCTGGGCGAATGCGCTCAAGCGCCGCGACCTGCCGACTTTCGCGCTGATCGTCGGCACACCCGCCTTCCTGTGCACGGTCGTCGCGTACGGGCTCAATGCTTTCCTCAGCTACGCCGCAAGCTTCTGGGCCGCGCCCTACGCATTGCGGGTTCTCGGGGCGTCGCCGGCGGAGGCGGGTTTCTTCATCGGCGCGAGCGGTGCACTGTCCGGGTTCCTCGGGGTGACGCTCGGCGGGATCGTTGCCGACCGGCTGCGTAGCACCAATCCGGCAGGGCGGCTGATCGTGGTGATCTTCGGCGCGGTCGTGCCGGCGCCGTTCCTGGCGATGGCGTTTACCGCAAGCTCGACGACGGTCCTCTACATCGGCCTGTTCATCGCGCAGCTGACCGCGAGCTGTGCACTCGGGGCAGCGGCCGCGACGACGCAAGACCTGGTGCTGCCACGGATGCGCGGAACCGCGACCGCGACCTTCTTCATCGGGACGACGCTGATCGGACTTGCGCTCGGGCCCTATCTTGCCGGACGCGTTTCGACGCTATCGAGCAGCCTGTCGATCGGCATGCTGTCGCTGTTGCTGAGCGTGCCGATCACGCTGACGGCGGCGATCGCGGCGTACCGGCTCGTGCCGCTGGCGGAGCGGACTCGCGAGGACCGTGCTCGGGCGGCGGGGGAAGTGATCTAGGTTCTGCCGCTCGCGGCGTTCGCCGGGATGACGGAGGGGGATTGCCCGTCCTTCCCGTCATCCCGGCTCGACTTGGGGTCCAAGGTTCCAAGCGCTCCGCTGCTTGGCTCCGGGTCCCGGCGTTCGCCGGAATGACGGTGGG
Organism: Sphingomonas sp.; assembly: GCA_035537395.1. Taxonomy (GTDB): domain Bacteria; phylum Pseudomonadota; class Alphaproteobacteria; order Sphingomonadales; family Sphingomonadaceae; genus Sphingomonas. The sequence goes on from DATLME010000378.1 coordinate 2,062, forward strand.
GGATCAGCTGCGGGTCAGGACACCGCACGCGATGCGGCCGCCGCTGTTGCCGGACGGATCGGTCTTGAGATCGTCGGCATCGGCGTGGACGACCACCGCGGCGCCGTCGGCGTCGAGCAGGCCGGCCATGGTGCTGCCCGGGATCGTGATCCCCAGCGTGCCGCGGCCGTCATTGCCGACGATCAGGTTGGGAAGATCTCCCTCGTGCGGGCCTTGCGCGTTCATCGTGCCGTGGCGCATGCCGTTGGGGTTCCAGTGCGCGCCCGCCGTGGTGAACCCCGGCGCGTCGCAGCGGCCGATGAGATGGATATGCGCGCCGTGGGTGCCGGGGGGCATGCCGTTGACGTCCAGCGTGTAGCGGAGTCCGCCGGTGACTTCGGTTGCGGTGGCGCGACCCACCCCGGCACCCGCGGCCGTCGTCAGCATCGCGGTCGCCGTCGCTCCGCTCGCGAGCGGAGCGCCCACTTCCAGCTTGTCGTCGCAGCCCGCCAGGGCGATCAACGCCGCCCCGCTCGCCAACACCATGAACCGCATCGATCGTCTCCCTGATAGCTTGGTCACGAACCCCAGGCGTCGTCCGCGGTTCCCAGCGGCCACCGCATCACCGGCTCGTAGACCGCGCCGTCGCGTGCCAGATGGCTTTCGTAGAGCAGAAGATGCGCAAAGGCGAACGGCGCGCTGGCCAGTGCGGCCTCGTCGGTGAGCCAGCGGTCGATCTCGACTTCGGCAGCAGCGCCACGGGGGAGGCGGGCGAGGGTCAAATGCGGGACGAAGGCACGGCGTTCGGGCACCAGCCCGGCGCGGACACAGGCATGATCCACCTTGCGATGAAGCGCCCGCAAGGGGTCGGCCGGGGTCACGCCCGCCCAGAGCGTGTCGGTGCGCCCGCGCTGCGCGAAACGACCGACGCCGGCGAGCGCGACCACCGGTGCTTCCGAATGGATGCTGGCGAGCGCTGCGGCGATATCCTCCGCGACCGGACGTTCGACCGCACCGATGAAACGCAGCGTGAGATGGAGTTGTTCGTCGGACTGCCAGCGCGCCGCACCGATCCCGCCCATCGCCGCAAGCAGCCGTGACCGGACCGGCGGGGGAGGGCGCAATGCGACGAACAGCCTGGGCATGCGCGCTTTGTAATGTTCCGTTGCTGGACGGCCAGCAATAATCCGGTTTTGCTTGAAAACACGAGGGCGAAAGCCGATATTTGCTGCAACCGGCACCGTGCCGGACGAAGGAGTTGATCACCCCATGGCAAATTGGTCTGACCCCCGCCCGAACGCTTCGCCGTTCCAGGCACGGTCCGCCGACGCGACGCGCGACGTTGCGTTCGATGCGGGCCTGCGGTCGTACATGCTGTCCGTCTACAACTACATGACTTCGGGCGTGCTGTTGACTGGCATCGTCGCGCTAGCCTTCGCGTGGGGCGGCGCAGCATCCCCCGCGGCCCAGGTTTTCATGGGCGGCGGTATCCTGAAGTACATCCTGATGTTCTCGCCCCTGGCGGTCGTGTTCGCGATGAGCTTCGGTCAGGCGCGGATGAGCACCTCGACGATGCAGATCCTGTTCTGGGCGTTCGCGATCCTGATGGGTCTGTCGCTGTCGACGATCTTCCTGGTCTATAGCGGCACCTCGATCGCCGGCGCGTTCTTCGCCACGGCGTCGGGCTTCGCGGCGCTGAGCCTCTACGGCTACACCACGAAGAAGGACCTGTCGGCGCTCGGCACGTTCCTGATCATCGGCCTCGTCGGTCTGATCGTCGCGAGCCTGATCAACATGTTCCTGCAGTCCGGGCCGCTCGGCCTGGTGATCAGCGCGGTCGGCGTGCTGCTGTTCGCGGGCCTCACCGCCTACGACACGCAGAAGACCAAGAGCCTGTACTTCCAGGTTGCCGGCACCGACATGGTCGGCAAGGCGATCGTGATGTCGGCGCTGACGCTGTATCTCGACTGCATCAACATGTTCCTGTTCGTGCTCCGTCTGTTCGGTTCCAGCCGGAACTGATCGCAGCGACGAAGGTTCGAAGAACATGGGGCCCGGCGGCGACCGCCGGGCCCTTTTTCATGATTGATCGGGCGCTTGCCCGCTGGGGACGGACGATGCGGCTCTCGATCGAGGTCGATCTCGAATATCATTTCGCGCATGGTGCGGACGTCCTCCTTCAGATCGAGGCCGCAGCGATGCCGGACCAGCGACTGGTGGCGGAATCGCTGAGCGTGTTCAGCGATTCGCCGATCACCGCGGTGGTGGGCGAAGACGGGATCGGCCAGCGTTGCTGGGGCTATGGACATGGCGCCTGGCACGCGGAGTATCGCGCGACGGTGGATATCGACCGCGCGGGCGTCGAGATCGCGACGCTGCCGGCGACGCCGGTGCGGCTGCTGGCGGGCGATCTCGTGCCCTATCTGCTGCCCAGCCGCTATTGCCAGTCGGACCGGTTCGAGGGCTTCGTAACGCGGGAGTTCGCCGGGCTGGAGGGTGGTGCGCTTGCCGCGCAGCTCGCCGACTGGGTGGCGGACTCGCTCGATTATGCGTGCAACGTCAGTTCGGGGGAGACGACCGCGCTGGATACGTTCGCGTCGCGCTCCGGAGTGTGCCGCGATTATGCGCACCTGCTGGTCGCGCTCGCGCGCGCCGGCGGGATCCCGGCACGGTGCGTGTCGGCCTATGCACCGCGGGTCGATCCGCCCGATTTCCATGCGGTCGCCGAACTCTGGCTGGCGGGGCGCTGGCACCTGGTCGATGCGACGCGGATGGCCGGGTGCGGGGAGATCGCACGGGTCTGTGTCGGTCGCGATGCAACCGACATCGCGTTCATGACCGCGTTCGGGCCTACCGAGATGCGCCGCCAGTCGGTACGCGTCACTGCGGTGTGAGCGCGCGAGGAACGCTTCGCTCGCCTCGACCGTTTCAGACACGAGCCAGCAACACGGCTGCAGAATGGGGACTATGGCATGACCGGAATTGACCAAAAAGCGCTCGACAGCCTGAGCGTCGCGCCGAACCAGGACGATGCCGGCAAGGACAAGTCGATCGCGCGCCGGCTCGAGAAGAACCCCGAGAGCAGCGACGCGCGGCTGGACAACGCGCTCGACGAGTCGATGGACGCGAGCGATCCGCCCGCAACCACCCAGCCGCGGTCGGGCGAACCCGCGCCGTCGTCGGGGTTCGACGAGGATGCCGAGCGCAAGCTGCGCGACGGCGAGTGACGGACGCGCCCGGCGGAGCCGCCTCCGCCGGCAACGAGCACTAACGCGCATCATTGTTGCTCGAAAACCTCACCACGTGCTCATTGCGACGCCGTCTGACTCGCTTCATCGCAGCCATGTTGCGACGCAGCAGCTTTCGTGATGCTTTTGTGAATATCGGCAGGCGCTGCGGTTAAGGCTAGTGTTAACCACCTTGGCGCATAGTCGGCCGGTTCCACTGGGGCGGGGTGACGGATATGGGTTCGAGAATGAAGCCGGCCGAAGGCGCGATGACACTGGCCGAGATGAAGGAATTCGCCGGGTTCCCGGCCGCGACGCAGCGCTACATCCGCCGCGCGCTCGACGTCGGCCTCGACCGCGACGACGCGATGACGCGGTGGTCGCGCGACGTGGTCGAATCGGCGAGCATCCGGGCACAGGCGCGGATCTACCAGGCGCTTCCCGACCTGCGCGACATGGTGCCCGACGATGCCGACCTGCAGGCCGTGGAGCCGTTCCTCGCGCCGCTGGTGACGCTGGTCGCGTTCGATCTCGGCCAGGGGCGGCTGACGAGCTTCTCGGCGTTCCGGTTCCTCTACGAACGGCTGATCGGCGCGTCGGTGCGGCCGTGGCTGCCGAGCGCGTTCTGCGCCGCGGCGGCGCTGCCCCACCTCCACCCGGAATTGCGGCGCAAGCTGCTCCAGTCGATCAGCGAAGCCGCGGCGACCGCGTCGGGCTGGTCGAACCGGCAGCCCGCCTTCTTCCCGCATTGGGTCGAGAAGGTCGACACCGGGTCGGCGACGCTGTCGACCTGATCGCGGTCAGCGGCACGCGCGCCAGCCCATCGCGCCGCGGTTCGCCTGGTCGAGATGCAGGTGATCGCGGTGCGCGGCGTTGTAGTCGGGGGACAGGGTGGTGGCGAACAGCCTGCACGCGCCGTCGCGCACCTCCTTCAGGAAGGCCGAGGCATCGGTGGGTGAGCGCCAGTTGCCGACGATCGTGATCCGGCGGCCGTCGGCAAGGCGGAACGCGGCGATGTCGATTGCGTCGGCGGTGGCGTGCTCGCTCCAGGTGCCGGCGTCGCGGCCATAGATGCGGCGGCAATTATAGCTGCCGAAATGCTCGATCTCGCGGACTCGCTGCCCGAAATGGCGCTGCGCCGCGGGCTGCACCACCTCCCATTCCCACATCGACAGCGCCGCCGCGACCGGGCAGGCGACACCAAGCGTCGCGGGTGCGTAGCCGATCCGCCGCGCGCCGCCGGGCAGGAAGCGAACTCCGTCAGCATAGCCGCATCGCGCGCCCTCGGTGCGCACCGGCAGCACGGTGTAGCGCACCCCGGCGCGCTCGAGCAGCGCACGGCATTGTCCAAAATCGTCGGTGAGCGCGACCAGCTTGCGCGCGGTGAACATGCCGACGGGCGCACCCAGATCGAGCGGCGTCCACGGCAGATCCTGCGGGCGCCCGCGCAGCAGGGCCCACGTCATGAACGCAGCGGCCGCGAGCAGCGCGAGCGCCACCAGCCACCCCATCGTCCGGCGCAGCGCGCGCATCAACCGCGCATCGCGCTCGTCATCCGCTCGGCGGTGACCGGGTAGCCGAGGTCTTCGGGGATACAGAGATGCGGCACCCCGTCGCGGTCCTCGACATGCGGGGTGATCGTACGCACCGGATGCGCGCGTGCGTCCGCTACCGCTTCCTCGAACGAGGCATAGCGAGCAAGACGCTCGAGATTGCGCCGGGTCGGAAAGATGATCGTCGCCCGACCCGCGTCGGCATCCGCAAGCACCTGCGCCGCGGTTGCCCAGAGCAGCCGCACGTTCTCGGTCTCGTCGACGCTCGCGCGCGGCGCATCCGCGGGCAGCCGGGCGAGATAGAAGCGGGTGTCGAAGATCCGCATATGCGCGTGGGCTGGCAGCCAGCGCGCAAAATCGTGGAGCGCCGTCAGATCGAGCGTCGCGCCGGCCGCGGCCAGCGCCTCGGCGAACGGCATCCCCGCGTGGAGATCGCCGCGCAGCGCCGCCAGCGCCTGCGCGCTGGGCAGCGGATCGAGGCCGATCGGCAACCCGGCTTCCTCGATCGTCTCGCGGATCGCGGCGATCCGCGCGGCCGCTTCGTCGCCGGCACCGATCAGGGAAGCGAGCGCATGATCCCCCGGATCGATGCGGCCGCCGGGGAACACCAGCGCCCCGCCGGCGAACACCATCGCCTTGGCTCGCTCCACGAGCAGCAATTCGGGTGCGTGCCCACCGGCATCGCGGAAGATCACGAGGGTCGCGGCGGGGATCGGGTCGGCGGTCATGCGTCGGTCAACGCGCGATCGCCGCGCCGGGGTGCATCGGTGCCGGAACGGCAGGGCGCCGCGGTCGTCGGCCGCGCTTAAGCATCATGCGACCGACGCAAAGTGCGGATCGAGATACGTCGGTCATCGCAGTTCCCGTGTCGCTCTTCCGTACCACTCTGCCGCTGTTCACAAGATGTCCGCATACCCCTAATTAACACCTCACAAATAGGAACTGCCGCGACAAGGAAAGAATCATGTTGTTGGATCACGTGCGTCGGTTTCGCCACCAAGCCGGCAAGCCTCTGACCCTCGGTCGTAGAGATTTTCGAGTGCGCGGTTACATCGCCAACGGCCTGACCACATGGATCCATCACGAGCCGCACATGAATGTAGTGATCCGCGATGTGCTCGAGGCACGCCCGGGCGCATTCATCGATGTGGGCGTAAACACAGGCCAAACCCTGATGAAGGTGCTGGAGGCAGACCCAGATCGGCGATATGTCGGATTCGAGCCGCAGGTGGGATGTTGCTTCTTCGTTCAACGCTTCATCGTCGACAACGCGCTGAACAACGCACAGGTCCTGTGCATGGGGCTTGGCGACGAAGATGCGCTCGTTCCATTCTACTCGGAGGGCGTTGTCGATGAAATGGCCAGCACGCTTGCGAGTTCCGGTCGGAGGGCAAGTGGGGCGATCGTCGTACGCCGCGGCGATGCTGCGCTGGCAGAACTTGGCGTCGACCGAGTGTCCGTCATCAAGATCGACGTCGAGGGCGCGGAAACGCAGGTTCTGCGCGGCTTGCGACAGACCTTCGTTGATCACCGACCCGCATGTTTCTTCGAGGTCAATCCCAACTTCACCGGGTTCAAGCCGAACATCACTCGCGTGCATGCAGATGCGGCCGACGCGAACGGCGTCCGCGCCGGCGAGATCTGGCAATTTTTCGATGAACTCGGCTACAGCATCCGGCAAGTGACGACCAAATCCGAACTGATCGGCATCTCAGCATTCAACCTGGACGATCCCGATAAGCACATCGGGAATGAATATGTGGCACTGCCCTCCGAATAGCGGCTACCCACGACGTGCAGTTCCAATATTTGTCATTGGGAGATGCTGGTAAAAGAACCGGAGCGTTCCTCCGCCGATGTAGGAAGTACACGCAGTCGGTGATCGGGCGAGCGGCCCATTTCCACCCCCGGATGCATACGGAACCGTTGCGAACGGCCGAGGCTTAGTGACGATCGCGTGATCGCGTCCGTACTCATCCGTTCGGCAGTGCTGCACGCACTATGATCCGGGCGCGGTGGTGGAGCTGAGGGGAATCGAACCCCTGACCTCTGCAGTGCGATTGCAGCGCTCTCCCATCTGAGCTACAGCCCCGCGCCGGCAATAAAGCGTTCGAGCCCGCTGGGTCAGGGCTCCAGGCAGGCGGCTGAATAGCCGTGCTTTTCCCCCCATGCAATCGCTCGCCGCACGACGCTTTCCGTCCGTCGTGAAACCTGCCGCGCGGTGGGCATTCGGCGGAACGCCGCCCTCGCACCCGGCGTTCTTGCACCAATCGACTGGCGACGCTTTGCCGGGCGGCCGTCGGCCATCCCGCCAGGCGGACGTCTGCCCCCGTCCTCCGGGGGGCCATGGGGCCCGGCCGCGCTCCCCCCAACGCGGCCGGGTCTTTTTTGTGCCGCCGCTTTCGTGCGAAGGGCTGGCCGGCCGCAACAAGGGGATGAGCAATGGCCCGCGCCTGGCATTTGATGAGCCGCCCGCAAGGCGCGCCGACCAGCGACAATTTCGCCCTGAAACCGCTCGACCTGCCGCCGCTCGAGGACGGCATGGTGCGCGTCGCGAACCGCTGGCTGTCGGTCGATCCCTACATGCGCGGCCGGATGAACGACGTCAAAAGCTATGTCCCGCCGTTCGCGCTCGACGCGCCGATGGAGGGCGGATCGGTTGGCGAAGTCGTCGAATCGCGCGCCGACGGGGTGCAGGCCGGCGACCTCGTCATGCACATGGCGGGCTGGCGCGACGAAGCGGTGCTGCCCGCGGCGGCGGTTAACAAGCTGCCCCAACTCGGCGTCGAGCCCCAGGCGTTTCTCGGCAACCTC
>DATLME010000379.1:0-2165 GCA_035537395.1 Sphingomonas sp.
CCCGGACTTGTTCCGGGGTCCACGGTCCGGCTTGCACAGCCGTCATTTTGCGTCGCGGCGGTGGATGCCGGAACCAGTCCGGCATGACGGGTGATCGGGTGAGCGTTGCTTGCTTTTAGCTGACGACCGGTTTGGCTGGGATCTTTGGCCATCCGGTTACCCCGGGCCTGACCCGGGGACCTGGTTGCGACGCGCGACGTTCCTGGCCCTGGGTCCTGACTTTCGTCAGGATGACGGTTGGGGGTGTTGGACGCCCGGCCGCTCCACCTCCCCGTCACCCCGGACTTGTTCCGGGGTCCACGGTCCGGCTTGCACGGCCGTCATGTTGTGTCGCGGCGGTAGATGCCGGAACGGGTCCGGCATGACGGGTGTCCGCCACGCTGCACGGTTGACCGCGCGCCTACCGCAGCGCAGCATCGGCGCATGGCAACACTTCCCCGCATCGAAAACAATGCCGATGTCCGCTTCCTCGGCGCACAGCTCGGCGAGGTGATCCGCAGCTATGGCGGCGATGCGCTGTTCGACGCGACCGAGGCGATCAGGAAGGCGTCGGTCGAGCGCCACCGCGGCAAGGGCGACGACGGCACTGCCGAGGATCACGGCGCCGCCGCGCTCGATCTCGGGCTGGAGCAGCTCGGGCTCGACGAGACGCTCGATTTCGTGCGCGGCTTCATGCTGTTCTCGATGCTGGCCAACCTTGCCGAGGATCGACAGGGCATCGCGGCAGAGGGCGGGGCCGATTTCGCGTCCGCGCTGAAGACGCTTGCCGCCGAGGGGCTCGATCACGACGCGGTCGCCGATCTGCTCGCGCATGCGCTGGTCGCCCCCGTGCTCACCGCGCACCCGACCGAGGTGCGCCGCAAGAGCATGATCGATCATCGCAACCGGATCGCGCAGCTGATGGCGCTGAAGGATCTCGGCCGCGAGGAGACTCCGGAGGGCGACCGGGTCGACGACGCGATCCTGCGGCAGATCGCGCTGCTGTGGCAGACCCGGGTGCTGCGCCGCGAACGGCTCTACGTCACCGACGAGGTCGAGACCGCGCTCAGCTATCTGCGCGACGTGTTCCTGCCGGCGCTGCCCGCGCTCTACCAGCGCTGGGACCGGGCGTTCGGGGGGCGGGTGCCGAACTTCCTCAAGCCCGGCAGCTGGATCGGCGGCGACCGCGACGGCAATCCCTATGTCACCGCGGAGTCGCTGCGGACCGCGCTCGCCAAGGCGAGCGAGGCGGTGCTCGTCTATTATATGGATGCGGTCCACACCCTGGGCGCCGAGCTGTCGATCTCGACCGAGCACGCCGCGGTGGACGCCGCGGTCGAGCGGCTGGCGGAGGCGAGCGGCGACACCGCGCAGAGCCGGCGTGACGAGCCCTATCGGCGCGCGCTGTCGGGGATCTATGCGCGGCTCGCCGCGACCCACCAGGCACTGACCGGGCGCGCGGCACCACGGCCGGGCCCGCTGCGCGGCGACCGCTATGCCGACCCGCAGGCGTTTCGCGCCGATCTGGTCGCGCTCGCGCATGCGCTGTCGGCGGGTGCGGCGCTGCGCAGCGGGGGGGCGTTGGGTCGGTTGATCCGTGCGGTCGAGACGTTCGGCTTCCATCTCGCGACGCTCGACCTGCGCCAGAACAGCGCGGTGCACGAGCGCGTGGTCGCCGAGCTGCTTCGCGTCGGCGGGGTGGAGCCGGACTATCTTGCGCTCGACGAGCCGGCGCGGGTGGCGTTGCTGCGCGGCGAGCTCGCCAACGCACGGCCGCTCGCCAGCCGCTACACCGCCTATTCGGACGAGACCGCGTCCGAGCTCGCGATCGTCGCGGCGGCGGCCGACGCACATGCGACGTACGGCGCGGGGTGCATCACCAACTACATCGTGTCGATGGCGCAGTCGGTGTCCGACCTGCTCGAGATCAACCTGCTGTTGAAGGAAGTCGGGCTGTACCGGCCGGGCGACCCCGCGACCGCGGCGATCATGGCGGTGCCGCTGTTCGAGACGATCGGGGATCTGGAGGCGGCGCCCGCGATCATGGCGGCGTGGTTCGCGCTGCCCGAGGTCGCGACGATCGCCGCTGCGCGCGGGCACCAGGAAGTGATGATCGGCTATTCGGACAGCAACAAGGACGGCGGCTACCTCACCTCGACCTGGCAATTGTCGAAGGCGTCGACCGC
>DATLME010000380.1:0-37138 GCA_035537395.1 Sphingomonas sp.
GGCCGAGGCCCGACGACCGATGATCGAGGCCGCTTTCGAGCCGGCCGCGGCGGCGGTGGCCGACGGGCGCGTTCCGGGCGCCGCCCTCGGCATCGTTCGGGCGGACGGCCGACGCTGGGTGAAGGTCGCCGGAATGGCCGCCCTCACCCCCGAGCCGGAGCCGCTGACGGAAGCGCACTGGTTCGACCTCGCCTCGCTCACCAAGGTCATCGCGACCACCAGCTTCGTGCTCGCGCTCGCCGACGCGGGGCGGATCGACCTCGACCGGCCGTTGACCGACGCGATCCCCGATCTCCGCCAATATGACGTCGCGGGCGCCGCCGAACGGCGCCTGACGTTTCGCGACTGCCTCGTCCACCGGACCTTCCTGCCAGCGGTCGAGCCGATCTACACCTATGGCGACGATCCGGCCCGGCTCCGCGCCTTCGTGCTCCAGCGCGAATGGCGGCAGGGTCCGCCGGTCTATTCCGACATCAACTTCATCCTGCTCGGGATCGCGGTGGAGCGGCTCACCGGCGGCGATCTCGGCGCGTTGCCGCTCGGCGCAGGCTTGGCTTGGGGGCCGCCGCCCGGACCGGCGGTCGCGACCGAGCATTGCACCTGGCGCGGACGGGTATTGAAGGGCGAAGTCCACGACGAGAATTGCCACGCGCTGGGCGGTCGCACCGGGCACGCGGGCCTGTTCGGGACGGTCGCTGGCGTGCTCGGCTTCGCGCAGGGGTTGCTGGACGGCAGTGGCGCCACCCCCGCGGCGCTCGGCGCGATCCGCACGCCGCTGCCCGGCGGCCACCGTACCGCCGGCTGGGAGATCCGCCACGCCGGCTGGTCGGGCGGGCAGGCCTGCTCCGCCGGAACGATCGGCCACACCGGCTTCACTGGCACCGGCCTGTGGATCGACTTCGCGCGCGGGATCGCCTGGACGCTGCTGACCAACCGCGTCCACCCCAGCCGGCATACCGACAGCGGCATCTTCGAGCTGCGTCCCGCGACCGGGGATGCGCTGATCGCCGCATGGGACGCGGCGGGCTGAACGGCGGCCCGCGGGGGCGCTCAGTTGGCGGCGGCGACCGCCAGCAGGGCCTTGTCGACCGCGCCGGTTGCCGAGGCATCGCCCGGCATGTCGTTGGCGAGCGCCGAAAAGGTGAAGGTCCGCCCCTTGGCGGTCACTAGGAACCCCGACAGCGCGTTGGCGGCGTTCAGCGTGCCCGTCTTGGCGAACAGCTTGCCGTCGAGCGGCGTGCCCTTGAAGCGCCGCGCCAGCGTGCCGTCGATCCCGCCGACCGGCAGGGTCGCGCGCCACGCCGCACCCCAGGGCTGAGACTGCGTCCAGCGCAGGAAGGCAACGGTCCCGCGCGGGGTGATCCGATTGTAGTTCGACATCCCCGATCCGTCCGCCAGATCATAGGTCCAGCGCGCCACCTGCGCGCCGTCCAGCATCGCCGTCACCGCCGCGCGCCCGTCCGCCACCGATCCGCTGCCCCGCACCGCACCGACCCGGCGCAGCAGCAGTTCGGCGTGGAGATTCTGGCTCACCTTGTTGGTATGGAGCAGGTCCTCGGCGAGCGGTGGCGGCACGAGCCGCGCGAGCACCGGCGCGCGTGCCGGACGGGGGACCGGAGCCGCCCCCCGCGTCTCGGGATCGTCGCCGGGCGCGAGCGGACGATGGCGCACCGCGAGCCTGCCCGTCACCTGCACCCCGTTCGCACGCAGCATCGCCGCGAGCAGCCACGCCGCCCGATGCGCCGGATCGTCGACGCCGACCCGCAGCGTTTCCGGTGCGCCTGCCGACGGGATCGTTCCGGTAACGCGGAGGAGATCGCTTCCCGGCGTGCGCGTGGCGACGATCGCCGCCTTGCCACCGGGCACCGTCACCACCTGGTTGTCGACCTTGTAATAAGTGTCGCCCGCGATCGCAGGTCGCTCGCCGATACCCCGCGCGGTCACGGTCAGCACCACGACATTGTCGTCGATCGACAGCGCGGAGATGGCGGTGCCGTACTGACCGACCTGGTTGTTCCAGCTCATCCCGGCGGGCCAGCGCTCGTCGGGGAACTCGGTGTCGTCGCCGATCACGTCGCCGACCACGCGGGTCTTCGCCGCCACCGCGCGCGCCAGCTCGGCGAGGCAATCGACCGTGCATCCCGCGGCGCCGGACAAGCGGGCGTCGCCATGGCCCGCGAGGACCACGTCGCGACCTTCCAGCCGCACCGATGCGCCACCGCCACCGTCGGCCGCAGCGACGTCGAGCGTCGCGAACGCCGCCGCAGTCGTGAAGATCTTGGTGTTCGAGGCAGGAACGAAGCGGTCGTCCGCCCTGACGGCGATTACTTCTTCGCCGGCTTCGTCGACGACGACCAGTCCCACACGCGTGCCGGGGCCGGCGCTCGCCAACGCCGCGTCGACGGCACGGTCCGCCGGCGGTGCGGCAGCGAGTAACAGGGCAAGGATGAGGGGCATCATTCGCTTTCGATGACGGTGTTCAGCACCGCGAGGAACTCGGTAGCCAGCGCGCTCGGCGGGCGGTCGAGGAGATGAATCGCGTTGATGTCGAAGGTGAGCGACGGCTTCAGCGATCGCACCGCCAGCCCCGGTGCCATCCAGGCAGCCGCGGTGAAATTGTCGACCACCGCCATCCCCACTCCCGCCCGGACCAGCGCGGCGGCGATGTAGAAGGTCCGCGCCGACGCGACCTCGTTCAGTTCCAGCCCGAGCCGCTCGATCTCGTTGCTGAACAGATGCCCGATCGGGCCGCTTGCGGCCGGCGTGATGAACGGGCGCCCGGCAAGCTGCGACAATTCGACGCGCGGCGGCGCATCGGGCATGTCGGCCTCGCGATACAGCATCACCAGCTCGCCCTCGCCGTGCCAGCTCTGCCCCAGGGGCGCTCCCCGCGGTGCCTCATAGGCGATCGCGATGTCGGTCTCGCGCTCGTAGAGCTTGCGGAGCAGATCGTCGTGATGGACCGTCTGGAGATCGAACCGGACCTCCGGGCGCTGCTTCAGGAAGTGCGACACCGCCATCGGTAGCGCGCCCAGCGCCAGGCTCGGCAGCGCGGAGATGCGCAAGGTGGTGCCGGCGCCGGCACGCAGGTTGCGTCCCGCCTCGCGTAGCGCGCGGACGCGGTCCTGGATGTCCGCGACGCCACCGAACATGGCGTGCGCGTCGTCGGTCGGGACGAGGCGGCCGTTTATCCGCTGGAACAGCTCGAAGCCGAGCAGCGTCTCGGCATGGCGCAAGGTCTTGGAGACCGAAGGTTGCGAGACGTTGAGCGCGCGCGCGGCAGCGCTGACCGACCCGTTGACATAGACCGCGTGGAAGATCTCGATGTGGCGAAGGTTCATCGACGCGCGGTGCCGGTGTCGATGCCGACCGGGACGCGCGGCATCAGCAAGCGGACGTGCCCCAGAATCCGGGCACCGGCGGCGTCAACACGCCCGCACTGTCGACGACGCCGCCGGCGCGATCGTCGGCGAGCCACAATGGTCCATCGAGATCGACGAACGCCGCCTGCGCCGCGATCAGCAGGGCGGGCGCGATGCCGAGCGACGAACAGACCATGCACCCGACCATCAACCCGAACCCTCGCTGGCGTGCAGCATCGACCAGTGCCAGCGCCTCGGTCAAGCCGCCGGTCTTGTCGAGCTTGATGTTCACATAGGCGTAGCGACCGATGAGCGTGTCGAGATCCGCCGCGGTATGGAGCGACTCATCCGCGCAGATCGGCACGCGCGAGGCGAAGCCCGCAAGTGTGGCGTCCTCCTTCGCGGGCAACGGTTGTTCGAGCAGGTCGACGCGGTGCGCCACCAGCAGGTCCTGGAAGCGCTCGACCTCGGCCATCGTCCAGCTTTCGTTCGGATCGACGATCAGCCGGGGCAGGGGGGCGGCGGCGCGCACCGCGTCGAGCTGCGCCTGCGCATTCTCGCGGTCCACCTTCACCTTCAGCAGCGGCACCGTTGCGACGCGCGCTGCCGCGGCGGCCATAGCCTCCGGTGTGTCGATCGCCAGCGTAATGGCGGACGGCACGGCCGTGGGCGCCGCGAGGTTCGCGAGCGCGGCGACGCTGGTGCCCGCCAGCCGTGCCTCCAGGTCCCACAAGGCGTTGTCGACCGCGTTGCGCGCCGCTCCTGCCGGCATCGCGCGCGCCAGTGCCTCGCGCGATGCGCCGCCTTCGATCGACGGCGCGATGGCGGCGATCGCGGCGAGGGCGCCCTCGATCGTCTCGCCGTAACGCGGGTACGGGACGCCCTCGCCACGGCCTTCGACGGAGCCTTGCCGGATGGTCACGGTGACGACATCGGCGACGGTCTTCACCCCCCGCGCGATGCGGAAGGGTGCCCTCAGGTCGAAGCGCTGATGGACGGCGTTGAGGGTGCGAAGCATTGCAGCATCCGATCGACGAAAGGGTCAGCGCCGAAGCGATAGGGGTCGGTGCACGGCAGCCCGAGACGCTCGCCGGTCTCGGCACACAGCCGGTGCGCGCTCTCCTCGTCGAGCTTCACCGTATTGAGCGCGACGCCGATCGCCTGCACGTCCGGACTGGTGAGGCGCGCGACCGACAGGTTCGCGGCAAGGCAGTCCGCAAGATCCGGCAGCCCGAAATGCGGCAACCCGCGCATGTGCGGACGCGAGGGATCGTGGCAGAGCAGGATGGCCTTGGGCTGTGCGCCGTGGAGCAATCCGGTCGATACCCCGGCAAAGGATGGGTGGAACAGCGAGCCCTGGCCCTCGATCAGGTCCCAGCCGTCGTCGTGGCGCGCCGGCGCCAGCACCTCGATCGCACCCGAGATGAAGTCGGCCACGACCGCATCGAGCGGCACGCCGCGGCCGGCGATCAGGATCCCGGTCTGGCCGGTGGCGCGGAAGTCTGCGGCAATACCGCGGCGGCGCATCGCATCGTGCAGCGTCAGCGTCGCGTACATCTTGCCGACCGAGCAATCGGTGCCGACGGTCAGCAGGCGATTGCCGGGGCGGGGTTTGCCGTTGCCGACCGGCAGGTCTGCGGGCGGGTCGCGGACATCGAACAGCGTCACGCCCGCGTCCGCCGCGGCGCGCACCAGCCGCGGCTCGTCGCGCAGCCGGTGGTGCAATCCCGAAGCGACGTGCATCCCGTTCGCGACGGCAGTCAGCGCGTCATCGACCAGCGCGTCGCCCAGCGTTCCGCCAGCGTTCGCGATGCCGAGCACGAGCGTCCGCGCACCAGCCGCCCGGGCCTCCGCCACGCCCATCCGCGGCAGCCCGAGCGTCAACGCGCAATCGTCGTGGCGCCACTCGCCGATGCAGTCGTCGCGCCGAAACGCGGCAAGGCCGCGCGACGTCTTGATCCCGACCTCGTCGTCGGAGTGACCGAGATAGAGCAGATAGGGGCCGGGGATCATCGCGCACTTTCGAAGCGGGCAGGGGGCAACAAGGAATAAGGTTCTTCGCAAGCGCATGACCAGCCACGCTCGCCGAAGCGACCATAACCCACGGCTATGGTCCGGGACAGCCGGCCGGCCGCGGTCTGAGCAGCGCGCGGCCGGCGGCGACGCCGGTCGGCGTCTCGTCGGCAAGCGCCAGCCGGCCGTTGACGAAGAGCGCGGCCACGCCGCGGCTCGGCACCGTCGGATGGACATAGTCCGCGCCCGGCGCATAGCGCTCGGGATCGAACACGACGACGTCGGCATGATAGCCGGGCCTCAGATAGCCGCGCCGCTCGATGCGGTACATGTCGGCGGTCAGCCCGGTCGAGCGACGGATGAAGTCGGCCATGCTGATGACCTTCCGTTCGCGCACATACAGGCGGTATTTGCGCGGAAACGTGCCGAACTGCCGCGGGTGACCGTCCGACCCGTCCGAACTCGTGACCACCCAGGGCTGTTGCATGATCAGGTCGACGTCACGATCCGCCATGTTGAAGCTGGCGACGCTCACGCCAGCAGGTGCGGTGCCCGCCCGGTTCGGCTTGCGGAGGATGCGGATCGCGGCGTCGATCGGCGCGAGGTTCCACGTTGCCGCGATCTGGGCCAGCGTCTTGCCGGTCCAGGGCTGGCCCGCGGAGGTCAGCAGCATCGACTCCGCGCCGCCGCGGCGGCGGAGGTTCTCGGTCATCGCGGCCTTGATCCGCGGCAGGGTGGCGGCGTCGTCGAAGCGCGCGATCATCTTCGCATAGCCGCCGTCGAGCGCCCACCCGGGCACCAGCGACGCGTCCACGCTGGTGCCCGAGGCGAGCCAGGGATATTGATCGGCGGTGACGTCCTGGCCCGCGGCACGCGCCGCCTCGATCGTCGCGATCAGTTGCGGTGCCTGGCCCTGCAGGTCGACGCCGAGCGCCTTCAGATGCGCGAAATGAACCGGCATCCTCGCTTCGCGACCGATCTCGATCGCCTCGCGGGTGCTCGCGATCAGCCCGATCGTGTAGCTCGATTCGTCGCGCTGGTGGGTGTCGTAGATGCCGCCGCGGCTTCCCGCCTCCCGAGCGACCGCGATCACCTCGGCGGTTTTCGCGAAGCTCTGCGGGGCGTAGAACAGTCCGGTCGACAGGCCGTAGGCGCCTTCGCACATCGCCTTGGCCGCGAGCGATCGTTCCTGCGCCAGCTCTGCCGGTGTGGGCTCCCGGTCGGCCTGCCCGAGCACGCGCCCGCGGATCGCACCGAAGCCGACGAACGGCACCACGTTGACGCCGATGCGGCTCGCTTCCAGCTTCCGGGCGTCGGCCGCGACATCCGGCGTGCCGCCCCCATCGACCCCGAAGACGATCGTCGACACGCCCTGCGCGAGCCACGGGAGGGCGAGCCGCCCGGCGGCGTCGGCGGCGCGAATATAGGTGTCGGGGTGAGTATGTGCGTCGATGAAGCCGGGGGCGACGATCTTGCCCCGCGCGTCGATCGTGCGCGCGCCGGAGGCGCGCCGCGATGGCCCGACATAGACGATGCGGTCGCCTGCGATCTCGACGTCGCCGACGATCGGGGGAGCGTCGGCACCCGAATAGATCGTGCCACCGGCGATGACGACATCGACCCGGTGCGGCGCGTCGGGGCGCGCGGGCGCAGTCGTCGCGACCAGCGCGGCGAGGCCGATGGCGGGCAGTATCCTCATGGCCGGTTTCCTTGCGGGCGCAGCGTCGTTCGCGCGGCGGCGTCGGCGTCGACCGCGGCACGGCTGAAGATCATCGGCCGCAGCCTGCCGGCGATCCAGGGCGCATAGTGATCGCGATAATGCGGCGAGCGGGGGTCGTTGGACTGACCGGGCAGGTTGAGCATCAGCGAATTGTCCCAGGCACCGACATCGATCACCTGCAGGTAGCTTGCCCCGCCACCGGTCCGCCAGCCGGGTCCGCTGCCGAGCCAGCGGGCCATGACGGTGAACGAATCGCCGCCCGATCCCGCGCCGGCGATGTCGGGAAAGGCGGCCGCGATCGCGGGAATCCGCGCGAGCGGATGCTGGATCCGCACCTGGTGAAGCGTGTCCCAGCGCCACGTCGCGGGGCTCGCGCCGAGCTGTTCGGTCGCCGCCACCCACGCAGCGGCAAGCGCCGCATCGAGGATGGCATCACGCGCGGCTGCGGGATCGGGTCCGAGCCGCGCATCTGGTCGCGCAAGCAGGCCCAGCAACACCGACGGTGCGATCTCGGTAACCAGTGCCTTGGCGCGCGCCGGTACGATCGCCGCGAGCATCCGCTGGCCCAGGTCGCGCCACAGGATCTCGTAGAGCGCCGCTGCGCCGCTGCCGGCGGTCACCCGCGCGTCCCAGCCGCGCAGCATCGCCGCCGCAGCGCGCGCGGCTTCCGATGGCCGCGACGGCAGCAAGTCCAAGAGCTGGCGGGCAGGGGTGGACAGCGTATCCTGCTGGAGCGCGACGCTGTCGGCGATGCTGTGGCGTTGCTGGTGCGACAGGACGTCGACGATCCGGTCGTACCGATAGGGGTCCCGGAACGAATAGGCGGGGACGCGATCGGCGGGCCAGTCGGCGGGCAGGTTGTTCTGGTTGGCCGAGGCGAACCACCCCTTGGCCGGGTTGTATTCGCTCGGGAGCGCGGCGAAGTCGCGCATGCCGTTCCAGTCGTAGCGGCCGTCGCCGGGAAGCGGCAACAGCCCGTCGCCGCGTTTGCGCACCGGCGCGAAGCCGATCACCTGCCAGCCGGTGTTGCCGTCGACATCGGCATAATGGAAGTTGGTCGGGGAGGGGTGGAGCTTGAACGCCTCGCGCAGGCTCTTCCAGTCCTTGGCGAGATTGATCGCGATCATCGCGAACGATCCGCTTCCCCCCGCCTGCATCGCGATCGATCCGAGCACGGTTGCGCGGCGTTTCGCGGGATCGTGAGAGACCACGGGCCCCTGCACCGCGTGGCGCATCGTGACGTTGTGCGGTGCCGCCCCCTTGACCGGGATCGCCACGTCGAACCGATCGAACCGTTTCCAGCCACCACCATGGCGGTAGCGCTCCGGGTCGTCGGGATGAAGCTCGAGGACGAACAGGTCCTGCTGGTCGATGTGGAAGTTGGTGCGCCCGAAGGCGAAACGGTCGGTATGGCCCTGCATGATCCCGGGCAGGCCGGGCGCGCCGCCGCCGATGACGTCGAGCCCAGGCGCGCTCAGATGCGCGACGTGGCGCGGGCCGAAGCCGCCGATGCCGAGATGCGGATCGTTGGCGAGGATCGGTCGACCGGTCGCAGAGCGCGACGGCGCCACCGTCCACGCGTTACTGCCGGCATTGGCGCGATCGATCGCGCCCGCCGGATCCGCGGTCGGTGTCTCTGGACCGAACGGCAATCGGCCGAGCTGGAGGACGCCGAGGTCTGACTCGGTCACCGCGGCAAGATCGAGTCCGTCGGGTATGTGCATCCGGTGCGCGGGGCGGAGCGGTGCGATCACGGCGTCATAGTCGAGCAGCCCGATCGCGGCGAGCTGCGCGCGGCGAACCTCGTCGTCCGCATTGCCGATCGACGCGCTTCGCGCGAGCACCAGGTCGCGGAGGTCCCAGCGCAACGGCACGACCGCGAGGATGCGGTATTCGAGCGGCAGCAGCGACGGATCGGCGGTCACCTCGTCGATGCGTGCGTTGACGCCGGCGACATAGGCGCGGGCACAGGCCAGCACATCGTCGGGCACGCGCCGCAGTTCGGCATCGAGATCGCCGCGAAAATGGAACAACCGTGCGGCGGCATCGTGTGCGGCGAACTGGCTGCCGAACGCTTCGGCCATCCGCCCCAGCTCGCGGCGTTGGCTGAAATCGATCTGGAACAGCCGGTCGCGCGCGACCACATAGCCTTGTCCGAAGAACGCGTCGGGGATCGACGCCGCGCGGATGTGCGGCACGCCGTAGCGGTCGTCGACGATCTCCACCGGTGCCGCCAGCCCGCGCGCCGCGAGCAAGCGCGACGTAGTCGGCGCAGAGCCGGGTTGAGCCTGCGGAGCTGCACAGCCGCGGCGACCGGATGCAAGCGCCAGCATCGCCGACGAGCCGAGCAGGAACGATCGACGGTCGAGCATCGGTGTTATCCCCTGCTGGCGCGGCACGTAGGTTCGCCCACCGACGACAGAACGCCTTGGTCTATGACAATCCCGATGCCGGTCATAGGTGCGGCGTATGACGACGCCCATAGGCCCCAGTTATGGCAGGCAAAAAATGGTGAACGCCAGCTATTGACGCTTGCCGTCGGGCACGCGCACCTTGCCGGCCGAAGGGCGATTGCGGACGGTTCGATAGAGGCCGACGCGGGTACGCCGAGGAGGAGACTGGGTTCCACCGCTCGTCACGGGCGCGGCTTCCAGGATCGAGCGACAAATAGGGGGCTATGATGACAGTTTCAGGACGAATCCCGCGGCGTATGTCGGCCCGTGGCAGCGTGTGCAGCCTGCTGGCGCTTGCGATCGCATCGACCCTGGCGGCGCCTGGCTGGGCGCAGACCACCGGTGCCGACGCGGCGCAAGCACCCTCGGGTGTCGCCGACGTCCAGTCGCCCGAAAGCGTCGAGGAACGCTCGCTGCGCGACGGCGAGATCATCGTGACCGGCTCGCGCGTCGCGCGCAGCGGCTTCGAGTCGCCGACTCCGCTGACGGTGATCTCGGCCGAGGAAATCCAGAACAGTTCGCCGTCGAACAACATCGCCGATTTCGTGAACCAGT
Source organism: Sphingomonas sp. (assembly GCA_035537395.1). GTDB lineage: Bacteria > Pseudomonadota > Alphaproteobacteria > Sphingomonadales > Sphingomonadaceae > Sphingomonas. Next base: position 10,104 of record DATLME010000380.1, read on the forward strand.
TGCCCGCGCTCGCGGGATCGACACGGCCGGCGAACTCGCGGCTGAACATCTCGAACGGCTCGGCGGGTATCAACGCGCTCAACCTGCGCAACCTGGGCGAAGGCCGCGTCCTGGTCCTCGTCGATGGCCGCCGTGCGGTCGGTTCGACGATCTTCGGCTGGGTCGACATCAACACCATCCCCCAGGCGCTGGTCGATCGGATCGAGGTGGTCACCGGTGGCGCCTCATCGGCCTACGGCTCGGACGCGGTCACCGGCGTGGTGAACTTCGTCCTCAACAAGAAGCTGGAAGGGCTGCGGGTCCGAGCCGACACCGGCGTCACCGACAAGGGGGACGGCTACAATTATTCCGGCAGCATCAGCGGCGGCACGGCCTTTGCGGGTGGTCGCGGTCATGTGATCTTCAATGCCGAGGTCGCCCATCAGGACGGCATCTTCCAGGTCGATCCGGTTGATCGCCCCTGGAACCACACCGGCTACGTCGCGGTCACCAACCCGGCCTATTCGGCGGCGAATTCCGGCGTCCCGCAGAACCTGACCACCTTGCGCCGCATCGGTGTGGCGAACCAGACGCCAGGCGGATTCATCACCGGCTCCGCCGGCGGTACCGCAAATGGACTGCGCGGCCTTTACTTCGGCCAGAACGGACAGGTCACGCCGTTCCAATACGGCAGCTTCAACTCGCCGAACCTGGGCGGTGCGGCAGTGGTCACGCGGACCCAGGGTGGTGACTATCTCGTCAACGATTCGGGCCGTCGCATCGGCCTCAGCCCCGAGGACGATCGCTGGGGCGCGTTCGGTCGTCTCAGCTTTGAGGTGGCCGACGGCGTCGAACTCTTCGCCGAGGGCTCGTACAACAAGCAGGAAGTGTTCTTCAACGCGGGCCCCAACCTCGGCTCGTTCACGCTGAATACGACGGGTTGCACGACCGTCCCCACCCCGGTTTCCTGCAACGCCTACGCGCTGCAGACGCTCGGCGCGGCGCGGCTCGCTGGCGTCACCAGCATCAGTGTCACGTCGACCGGTGCCGACCTTCCCTACCGCGTCATCAACAACGAACGCGAGGTTCGGCGTTTCGTGCTCGGCGCGGAAGGCAATTTCGACGCCTTCGGCCATTCGGCGCGGTGGGATATCTTCGGTCAATATGGCCGGTCCGACCTGCGCGAGCAGCTCCGCAATATTCAGAACCTGACGCGTACGGCCAATGCGACCGCTTCGGCGCTGGCGCCGGCCGGCAACACTGGCGGTTATGCGGTGGGTTCGGTCCAGTGCCTGAACAATGTCGATGCCAGCACGACCAATAACGACCCCGCCTGCGTCCCCTTGAACCGCCTCGGCGTCGGCGTGGCCAATCCGGCCGCCGTCTCGTATATTCTGGGCGATCCATATCGCGATCAGCGGCTCGAGCAGACGGTCGTCGGCGCCAATCTGTCGATCACACCGTTTTCGACTTGGGCAGGGGATGTCAGCGTCGCGGTCGGTGGCGAATATCGCGAGGAAAAGATCCGCGGCAGCGTTCCGACCGAGTTCCAACCGGTGATCAACGCCAACGGTACGACGACCAACCTCTGGTCGGTCGGGAACTATCTGCCGTTCACCGGCAAATACAACGTGAAGGAAGCCTATCTCGAAACGGTCGTGCCGCTCGGGCTGGGCCTCGAGTTCAACGGCGCGGTGCGCGCGACCGACTATTCGAATTCGGGCTATGTCACCACTTGGAAACTCGGTGCCACCTGGGCGCCAGTCGAGGACATCAGGTTCCGCGTCACGCGGTCTCGTGACATCCGCGCGCCTAATCTGAACGAGCTTTTCCAGGCGGGTACCGCGAACAGCGACTCCGTGCGCAATCCCGATTTTACCCCGGACCTCGCCAACGGCCCGCAATTCTTCAGCTATTCCGGGCTCACCACCGGCAATCCCAATCTGCTCCCCGAAAAGGCGGACTCGTGGAACATCGGCGCCGTGCTCTCGCCCCGGTTCCTGCGTGGCTTCACCGCGTCGGTTGATTATTTCCGCATCGACCTCCAAGGCGCGATCGATTCGCTCAGCGCCCAGGAAACGGTCAATCGCTGCAGTGAAGGGCGCCAGGAATATTGCGACGCGATCACTAACGATCCGGTCCGTTCCCAGCCCAACAATCCCTATCTGCTGATCCGCACCCAGCCGTTCAACTTTGTCAGCAAGCTGGTGCGGGGTATCGATTTCGACTTGGCCTATCGCCTGCCGATCGGCGGCGCAGGGGCCGTCACGCTGAAGGGGAGCGCCACTCGCTATATCGAGAACCTGTCCGACGCGGGCATTGCCGGAACCGTGCCGGTCAACACCGTCGGCGCGAACGGTGGCCAGGCCAGTACGCCGACCTGGATCTTCCGTAGCAGCATCAATTACGAAACCCCGACATTCTCGGGTACGGTGGTCGGCCGTGGTGTCAGCGCCGGCAAGTATCTCGCCAACGCGATCGAGTGCAGCACCGCGTGCCCGGTCTCGACCGCCCAGTTTCCGACCTATGACGACAATCATGTCTCCGGGCTGTTCTACGTCGACCTGAACCTTACCCAGAAGGTCGGCGGGCGCGATGGCGCGCGCGGGGCGGAGTTATTCGTGAACGTCACCAACCTGTTCGACCGCTGGCCGCTGCTGGTACCGGAGACCGGGCTCGCAGCGAACAGCACCTATTCGGACCTGCTCGGCCGGCAATTCCGCGTCGGCTTCCGCGTGCAGTTGCGCTGATCGGAACGGCGGCCGGGCTCTTACCCGCCCGGCTTGCCGGTCACGACCCGATTGCGATCCGAAGGCTCTCGAGGAACCGTTCGGGCGCCTCGACCTGGGGCGAGTGTCCGAGATCGGGGAGCCGGATCAGCCGGGCGCCGGGGATGCGCCCTGCCGCCTCCTCGGCAGCGCGAGGCACGCTTCGGATAGACCCTCGCACTGCGGCAGGCGCGGTGTTCGCGCGAAACGCGGTGGTGTCCTTCTGGCCGATGATCAGCGTCACCGGCACGCGTAGGCGCGGCAGCTCGGCGGCCACGGGCTGGGTCTGGATCATGTCGGACAGCCGGGCTTGCGCGTCGCGGACGATGTCGCCGTCCGGGCCGGCATATTGGCCGGCCAGCATCGCGACCCAGCGATCATAGGCCGGTCGCCATTCGCCATGATAATAGTTGCGCAGTTGATAGGCCTTGATCGACGCGGCGTCGGTCTTCGCTTCCTCGGCGCGCAGGTCGCCGAGATCGGCGTAGGGGACGCCTTCCGCCAGCGTGTCGTTCAGGCCCAGCGGATTGACGAGCACCAGCCTGGCGACGCGTTCCGGGTACAGCAGCGCGAAGCGGACCGCGAGGATGCCGCCGGTCGAGTGGCCGACCAGGACGACCTTCCCGGCGCCGGCCCGGTCGAGCAGGCTGCGGGTCAGTGCCGCCAGGGCATGGAAGCTGTATTGATATCCCGCAGGCTTCGAGGATTTGCAGAAGCCGACCTGGTCGGGCGCGATCGCCCGGTAACCCCTGGCGGCGAGCGCGCCGGCGGTGTCCGCCCAGGTCGCGGCGCAGAAATTCTTCCCGTGAAGCAGCACGACCGTCTCGCCATTGGCGGGACCGGTCGGCGCGACATCGAGATAGGCCATGCGGACCGGCCGACCCTGGGACGCGCCGGCAAACCAGCTCACGGGTAGCGGATAGGCGAAGCGTTCCAGGTCGGCGCCGAGCGCAACCGTCTGCGCGGCGAGCGTCGCCGGCGATTGTGCGATCAGGGCGGCGGCGATCGCCAGCTTCCGGTAGGTCATGCGCGGTGAACGGGCGTGGGCCACGGACGGGCCCGAAGCCCGCCCCGGGATCGCACACGCCGTGCCGCAAAACCCGGCCTCAGCGGTGCAGTTTCCGACCGCGCCGGCAGAACGACCCGTGCGGTGGCACGGGCACGTCTCTTACTTGTCGCGTTCGGCGCGCTTGCGATCGGCCTTGCGCGCACGGCTCACTGCCGCGGCGTGTTGACGCGCTCGCTTCTCCGAAGGCTTCTCGTAATGCCGGCGAAGCTTCATCTCGCGATAAACCCCCTCCCGCTGGAGCTTTTTCTTCAGTGCGCGAAGGGCTTGGTCTACGTTATTGTCGCGGACGACGATCTGCATACTAACGGGCTTTCAACTGGCGCGGTACAATGTCCGCGGGCGGCTTCTAAGGCCCGATCGGCCGCAAGCCAAGGCCTGAACGCGTTTCCGGCCCGAGAATCAGCGATCCCCCCAGCTCGTGTGACATTTTTCCGGCGGGATCGCGGCGATGATGCGTCTCACGACTGTAAGCGGAGCAATGCCAACAGGGAGGGCATATAATGCGCAACGGGGGCCGATTGGCAGGACTGAGCTTGAGCTCGGCAGCAATCACGGCATTGGCGATGACGGTGGCGACGCCGGCGGCAGGGGCGCAGCAGCTCCGCAAGTTCGACATCTCCAGCGGCACATTGGCACGCGCGCTCAACGTCTTCGCGCGACAGGCCAACCGGGAGATCATCTTCTCGAGCGACCTCGTGGCGGGCAAACGCACGCGCGGTATCCGTGGCGACCTGATGCCGCAGGATGCCCTCAACGCGCTGCTGCAGGGAACCGGTCTGCGCGCCGAGGGAGGCGCGATCCTCACCCTGCACCGGATCGCCACGCCGCCGGTTGCGCGCCAGAATGTCAGCTACCAGGCCGGGGCGCTCCAGGAAGCGACGCCGCCGGCGGGACAGGCGCGTCCGCGCGCGCCCGAACCGGCGGTCGCCGCCGAAGTCGAGCAGACGCCGCCCGAAGCGGCATCGGACATCGTCGTCACCGGTTCGCGAATCGTGCGCAACGGCAACGACGCACCCACCCCGACCACGGTCGTGTCGGCGCAGGACATCCAGGAGCGCAACCCGACCAACATCGCCGACTATATCAACCAGCTGCCGTCGATCGGGCAGGGCAATTCGCCGCGCTCGACGACGCTGTTCGCGAACGCGACCGGCGGCGCCAACCAGATCAGCGCGCGCGGGCTCGGCGTGGTCCGCACCCTGGTGCTGCTCGACGGCCGCCGCGTGGTCGGGTCGGGGCTGGTGCCCGCGGTCGACATCAACCTGCTGCCGCAGAACCTCGTCCAGCGAGTCGACGTCGTCACCGGCGGCGCCTCGGCCGCCTATGGTTCGGATGCTGTCGCCGGCGTCGTCAACTTCATCCTCGACACCAAGTTCACCGGCATGAAGGGCACCTTCAACTACGGCCAGACCGACCGTAACGACGGACGGATCGTCAGCGGCGACCTGGCCTATGGCGCGTCGTTCGGGGGCGGGCGCGGCCATGTGCTGCTCAGCGGCAATTACTTCAAGGGCGACCGGATCGACTTCTACGACAACCCGCGCGACTGGTTCCAGCCGGGGCTGCGCCTGCTCGACAATCCGAACTGGACCGCGACCAACGGCCAGGCCGGGCAGATCGTGCGCACCGATGCCGGGTTCAACAGCACGCCGGGTGGCGTCATCAACGCCGGCCCGCTTCGCGGCACCGCGTTCGGGCCCAACGGCACGGTTCAATCCTTCGTGTTCGGTCCGATCCAGCAGGGCCAGACCCAGGCCGGCGGCACGCTCGAACCGCAGTCGATCCGTGGCGCGCTGCTGCCCGACGACGAGCATTGGAGCGTCTATGGCCGGCTGAGCTACGAAGTCACCAGCAACATCAACGCGATCGTCGAGGCCAGCTACGCCGGCAACGACACGGTCAACTGGTCTGCCGTGCTGAACCGCTCGGGCGCATCGGCGGTTACCATCACCCGCGACAATCCCTTCATCCCGATCGTGACGCAGCAGGCGATGGATCAGGCCGGGGTCACCTCGTTCCGGCTCAACCGCCTGTTCTACGACGTCATCAACCGGCCCGGCGAACATATCGGGGAAGCGGGCTATAACCGCCGGCAGGACCGCATCCTCGTCGCGCTCGAGGGCAGCTTCCTCAAGAGCGGTAAATGGCGTGCCTATTACCAGCGGGGCCACAGCAAGATCTGGTACACCCGCGACAACAATGTGATCCTCGATCGTTTCGCGCTCGCGCTCGACGCGACGGGCAACCCTGCGAGCGGCGGCGTTCCGGGCGTTGCCGCCGGCGCTCCGATCTGCCGCTCGACGATCGCCAACCCGACCAATGGCTGCGTGCCGCTGAACGTGTTCGGCGAAGGATCGCTAGGCGCCGCCGCGATCGCCTATGTCACCGGCGAGGACAGTGGTTTCCGGACCCGGCAGGACCTCGACGTCTACCAGCACGTCTGGTCGATCGACGGGCAGTACAGCCCGTTCTCGACCTGGGCGGGGCCGGTGTCGATCGCCGCCGGCTTCGAATATCGCAAGGAGAACTTCTCGGCGACCGCCGACGCGCTGTCGATCGCGTCGCGCTGGAACGTCGGCAACTTCAAGCCCGGCGCCAACGGCTACAACGTGAAGGAGTTCTTCGGCGAGCTGCTGGTGCCGCTGCTCGACGATACCCCGGTCGGCAGCCTTGAGTTGAACGGCGCCGTGCGACGGACCGACTATTCGACCAGCGGTGTCGTGACGACGTGGAAACTGGGCGGCACCTATACGCTCGGCGATCTGCGGCTGCGCGGCACCCGCTCGCGCGACATCCGAGCGCCCAATCTCGGCGATCTGTTCGCCCCGACCAGCCAGTTCGTCAACGCGTTCCTCGATCGCAGCCAGCCCAACAGCCCGATGGTACCGAACATCACGCTGACCGGCGGCAATCCCAATCTGCTCCCCGAGATCGGCGACACCTGGACCGCAGGTGGCATCTATCAACCGGGCTGGCTGCCCGGCTTCAGCGCGTCGGTCGACTGGTACAAGATCGACATCAAGGACGCGATCTTCGGGGTCGGCGGCCAGCTGCTGATCGATCTCTGCTACGGCTTCAACCGGCCGAAAAACGACGCGGCCTGCGAGTCGATCGTGCCGGTGCCGGGGGCGGTCGGGCTGTCGGGCGCGACCCTCTTCACCAGCGGCATCAACGCGCAGAATGTCGCGGTCGAGGGGATCGACTATGAGTTCAGCTATCGCACCGATCTGAGCAAGATCGCCGACCAGCTGCCCGGCTCGCTCAACCTCCGCCTTCTGGTGTCGCAACGCCTCGCCGACGAGACCAACCTGCCCGGCGACAACCAGCCGCCGACGCTCGGCACGTTCAACAGCCTCAAATGGCGCGGATTCTTCAACGCGACCTATGCGGTGGGGCCGAGCCGGACGACATTGACCACCCGCTATCTGGGGTCGGGCACGATCACCAACCTTGCCGAAACCAGCCGCACCGGCATCCCTGCGGAATTCAACCGCGTCGATCCGGTATGGTATTTCGATCTCGCGCAGAACTACGACGTCAGGATCGGCGGCAGCACGGTGACGCTGTTCGCCGCGGTCGAGAACCTGTTCGATCGCGATCCGGAACCGATCCCCAGCAGCGGCACGTCGTTCGGCACCTCGCCGATCTACGATCTCCTCGGTCGCAGCTACCGGGTCGGGTTCCGCTTCAAGATCTAGGCACGTCGCAACCCACCGTGCCGGCCATCGCCGGCACGGTCGGGATCTACCGGCCGTTGCGGAGGATCCGGCCGCCGAAGGTGACGATGCTCTGGGCGCCGTTCTGGCCAAGCGCGGAGACGCCGATGAAGGTGTCGTCCACGATCACGTTCTTCAACGTCGTGGTCGCCGCGGTTGCGGGCAGGTCGCGATGCTCCTGCCAATCCTGTGCGTCGTTGCGTCGCCAATGGACGCGGTACCCGCTCGCGCCTGCGACCGGAGCCCAGGTTACCGCCGTGTCGCTGCCCAGCGCACCCTGCAGCGTGACGGTGGCAGGAGCGGCGGGCGCGGCGGCCAGCCGGGCAATGGTTGCAACGTTGATGGCCGTCACCTTGGCGAGGTAGGCAAAGTCCATCTTGTCGACGGTGTCGCCATATTCGATGCCATTCTCGGCCCGCAGATCCTGATGCTGCTGATTATAGTTCTCGATGCCGACGGAAAAGCGGACTGCCGGGTAGCCGAGCCGAAGGAACGGCTCGTGATCGCCGCCGCGTCCGAAGCGATCGTTGCGACGGTCGACGAACACGTCGATGCTACCGGGCAAGTCCCTGGCGACCTGGTCGATCGCCTTGGCGAGCGCGCGGCTGGGGCCGTCGTCCTCGCCGCCATTGGCGCGCCGCGCCAGTTGCTCCGGCAGCGTCTCCGACGCGCGGATCCCTTCCGAAAACACGCGGACCCGGTCCGCGACGCGGGTGCCGTTCTGGCCGACGGTGTTGCCGACGATGTCGTTGTTGAGCACCGCACTCACCACCCAGCCGCGCTCCTTCGCGGTTTCGGCAAGCAATTGACCACCCAGCAGGCCCTGCTCTTCGCCGGAAAGGGCGGCGTAGACGATCGTCGCGTCGAACTTCTTCTTTGACAACAGGCGTGCGGCCTCGATCACGAGCGCGACCCCCGATGCGTCGTCGTTGGCGCCGGGTGCGTCGCTGGTGGAGTTCATCACGTCGGTAACTCGGCTGTCGATATGCCCCTGTACGATGATGACACGATTGGGATCGCGACCCGGCTGGATCGCCAGTACGTCGACGACGCGCGCGCCCTTGGGCGTCCGCTCGTTTGTGAACACGCGCTCGATCGTCGAGGTCGTGATGCATTTGCCGCAGCCAGTGCCGATCTTGTCCAGCTCGCGGGCGAACCAGCGACGGGCAGCGCCGATCCCGCGCTTGGTATCGTCGGGATCGGACAGGGTGTGGCGCGTGCCGAACGCAACCAGCGATTCGACATCGGCCTTCAGCCGCGCCGGACTGGGGTTTTCCTGCGCTGCGACGGCGGCAGGCAGCAGGCACGCAGTCAGCACCGCATAGGTCAGGGTCGTTCGCATCGGCGTCGCTCTCCAATCATCGTTTCGAAGCAGGCGGCGACCGGCCGACCCGCGCGTCGTTCGTCGCCGTCTTGCGCTACATGTCCGATCCTTCGCTGCCGGCACGGCGGGAGACGAGCAGCCGACCCTGCGAGTCACGCCGCACGTCGACCGGCAACGCGATCTTCAGCGCGTCGACGAAACCTTGCTGGTTGCTCATCCGGAACATGCCGTTGATGCGGAGATCGGCCACCGAGGGGTCGATGACGATCTTGCTGCCGGCATAGCGGTTCATCTCGTCGATCGCGCTGGCGAGCGGTTCGTCCTCGAAGAAGATCTGGCGGTCCGCCCAGCCCAGTGCGTTGTCGACATCGACGGTGCGCAGCGTCGGCTTCGTCGCACCCGCGAACGCCACCAGCTGCTGCTGCGGTTTCAGGATTTGCGGCGGCGTGCCTCGCCCGCTGGCGAGTGGCTTGACCGCGACGGAGCCCTCGGCAAGCGTCACCCGAAGCTCGCGCGGCGACAGGCTGACGTCGAACAGCGTTCCCAGCGCCGTGATCGTCCGCTCACCCGCACGGACCACGAACGGGCGCCGTGGATCCTTGGCGACCTTGAACAACGCGCGTCCATTCTGGAGCTTGATCTCGCGCCGGGCAGCGCCGAGCCGCACCGCGATGCGGGTATCGGCATCGAGCGTCACCACCGATCCGTCCGCCAGCTCGATACGGGTACGTTCGTCACGGGTCGTCGCGTAGAGTTGCTCGCCATGCAGCCGCGCGAGGATCGCGGCACCAGGTGCGGTTCGCGGCGTCGCGATCGCGAGAAGAAAGACGATCGCCAGTGCCGCGGCAACCGCGAACACCGATGCCCAGCGCCGCCGCTTGCTCGCCTCGACGCTGTTGCGTGCCTCGTCGCGCAACGCACTAAGTTCGGGCAGATCCGCGTTCATCCGCAGCATTCGGATCGCGGCCTGCAGGCGATCGTGCGCGCGCTGATGTTCGGGATCCTGTTGCAACCAGGTCTGGAATGCATGGTGATTGCGAAACGAAGTCTTGGTCCCGCGCAGCTGCGCGTCCCATGCCGCTGCCGCCTCGTCCGCGTCTTTGACCAGCCAGCTCATCGCACTTTCCGCAATCGGTAAAGCAGGTGTGCGTTGGCCTTGGCCATGTGCTTCTCGACGGTGCTGAGTGAAAGGCCCATGCGGCGCGCTATCTTGACCTGCGCCACGCCGTCGAAATGGTAATGACTAAACACGATGCGTACCTGTTCCGGAAGTTCGTAGATTGCCGCGATCATCGTCTGAAGCGCTTCCTTGCTTTGCAGGATGCGTTCGGGCGAAAAGCCGGCCTCGTCCTCTATATCGTAATTCTCGGGCGTTGCCGTCATCATATGCCTTACGCCAGCACGGCGGGCCTTGTCGCGGATGACATTGGCGGCAACTTGGAAAAGATAACCCTGGATGTTCTCGATCGATGCCAGATCCTGCGCTGCAAGACGGCTGAAGACGTCTTGGACCAGATCGTCGGCGTCGTCGCTCGGTCCTACTCTGCGCTGAAAGAAGCGCAGCAGCGGAACACGGTATTGCGCGAACACCTCATCCAGCCCCACATGCCTTGCGGCACCTGTCATACGCGCTCCTTCCCAACCTATCCGACGCGGCAAGGCGGCCAACCCGTAAAAATAGTTCGGGGTCGATTAGGTCATCCAACGGGGGCAGATGCAAGGCGACGCGCACACTTCGCGGCGACGCGCCGTCACCAGAAGCGCTGGGCGTCGATCAATGCCGCATGAGCGCGCTCGGCCTTGTCGATCAGCGCGGATTTGCGATGCCGGGCGCCGAGCAGGGTAGTATCGGCGGGGTCGATCGCGTGATCGGCGAGCAGCGTCTGTGCGGTCGCCAGATCGTTCAACGTGCCGAGCCGGTCCTGGAGCCGGCCCAGCCTCGTGACGAACCGGTCGAGCCGGCGCCGTTGCTTGCGCGCCGGGAACAACGAGGCGAAGAAATCGGCGGCGTAGCGCAGCTTCTTGGCGTCCTTGCGGACTTCGTGGCGCGCCTCGTCGCCTGCGATGGCAAGGTCGCGGCCGCCCCGCTTGATCTTGCGGCGATAGCGCGCGAGCGCGGCCGCGGCGAACAGTGCCGCGGGCTGCTCGCGGTCGGCAAGCGTTGCGGGGTCCGACAGCCATCGGCCGGTCGCGATCCATTCGGCCGTCGCAAGCATCGTCGAGCGCGCGCGGTCGGAGGCAAGCGCGGCGGTCACCGCGGCATAGGCGTCGGCCCGGTCGGCGACGAGTCGGTCCTGCAAGGCGCCGGGCATGGTGCGCGCGATCAGCACGTCGAGATCGCGGGCGGCCCCGAGCACGCCGGAAAGCCAGCGCAGTTCGCCCCGGAGCGTCTCGCCGACCGGATCGTCCAGCAGGTCGCGCCAGATCGAAAGCGCCGAGCGGAGCCGCCGCAGCGCCACCCGCGCCTGATGCAACGCGGCATCGTCGGCGTGGCGCTCCAGCACCATCTCGTTCAGCCGGAACTGCCGGATACAGGCGTTGGCGGCTTGCTGGAATGCGTCGGCGGCGCTGGAGTCGGCGGCCAGGATCAGCGGCTCTGCCCGCGTGGCGCCCGGCGCCGCGCCGAGCAGCCGATCGCCGCGATCCGACTTGGTCAGCACGCCGAGCCGGGCGGGCGCCACCGCATCGATCCGCTTCGCCAGCGCGAACAGGGCGGCCGGGTCTCCGTCGATCAGTTCCAGTTCGATCTCGCACAACGCCGAGCGGCGATCCGCGGCGACCACCTCACCGATGTCGAACGCCACCTCGATCCGCGCACCATCCTGTTCGACACGCCAAACGAAGCGCTCCACCACCACAACAAACCGCTCCCTAAATTGATGCGGCCGATCCAACAGCAGTCCGGCGAGCGGCGTTGTCGAGTCGAGCACCGGAGCGTCGCCGGCCTCGCGTTCCCATTCCCCGCGCGCGAACAGCACCGCGGTTCCGGTCCCGCGCGACTGGATCGTCTGCACTGCTCGATTGCCAGCAGTGCGGATCCGGAGCGAAAAACCCGCATCGGCGAGCGCGGCGTCGGCAGTGTCGTAATAGGTCGAGCGTTGGAGGGTGCGTTTGGGCTGTCCGCTGAGCAGTTCGTTTACCGCCCCGACGTCCGTCGCTTGCAAGTCGAGCTTGATTTCAACTTCCTTGGCCATGTCTGCTCGTTCCGTTCGCGTGATCCGATCGGATAAACGCTGCCGGCACGGCATGGTGCCCGGAAGGATCAGCCGGCGATCAGGCCGGTCAGCCAGTAGGTCAGCGCAGCGATCACGCCCGCGGCGGGCAGCGTCACGATCCAGGCGACCACGATCCGGCTGGCGATGTTCCAGCGGACTGCCGACAGCCGCCTTGCCGCACCGACGCCGACGATCGAGCCGGTGATGGTGTGGGTGGACGAAACCGGTATCCCGCCCATCGTCGCCATGAACAGCGTGATCGCGCCGCCGGTTTCGGCGCAGAAGCCCTGCGCCGGAGTCAGCCGGGTGATCTTCGAACCCATCGTGTGGACGATCTTCCAGCCGCCCGACATGGTGCCAAGCGCCATTGCCGCCTGGCACGAGATCACCACCCAGAAGGGCACGCTGAATTCGGCGCCGAGCATGCCCTGCGAATAAAGCAGCACCGCGATGATCCCCATCGTCTTCTGCGCATCGTTGCCGCCGTGCCCCAGCGAATAGAGCGCCGCCGAGATCAGCTGGAGCTTGCGGTACCGCCGGTCGACCCCGAGCGGGGTGAGCTTGAGACTCGTCCAGGCGACCAGCAGCACGAGCGCGAGCGCGAGCATCAGCCCGACCATCGGCGACACGAAGATCGCGACAACCGTCTTCAGTACCCCCGACCATACGACCCCGCCGAGCCCGACCTTGGCGAGCCCGGCACCCAGCAAGCCACCGATCAACGCGTGGCTGCTCGACGAGGGGATGCCGAAATACCAGGTGATGACGTTCCAGACGATCGCGCCGGTCAGCGCGCCGAAGATCACCTGGGCGTCGATCACGTCGACGTGGACGATGCCCCGGCCGATCGTTTCGGCGACGTGCAACCCGAACACCGCAAAGGCGATGAAGTTGAAGAAGGCCGCCCACAGCACCGCGTGGTGCGGCTTCAGCACGCGCGTGGACACCACCGTGGCAATCGAATTCGCGGCGTCGTGGAGCCCGTTGAGAAAATCAAACAGCAGGGCAACGCCGATCAGCGCGACCAGCAACGGCATCGACAGGATCATGAGACGGCAGTGGTCATGTCAGGCATGGTCGATCACGAGACCCTGGATCTCGTTCGCGATGTCCTCGAACCGGTCGGCGGTGCGCTCGAGATGGCTGTAGATCTCGCGGCCGACGATGAACCGCATCGGCTCGTGCGCGGTCGCCTTCAGCAAGGCCTTCAACCCGGCGGCATGGAATTCGTCGGCCTGACCTTCGAGCGATACCAGCCGCGCGGTAAGCGTATGCAGCTCCGACGCATTGCCGTTGACCGAGCGCAGCAGCGGGATCGCCTCGGCAGTTACCCGCGCGGCCTCCACTACCAGCTTGACCATCTCGCGCATCTCAGGGGCGAACTCGGTCACCTCGTAGAGCTCGATCGACATCGCGGTCTGGTTCATCTGGTCGATCGAATCGTCCATCACCCCGATCAGGTCGGTAATCGCGCTGCGATCGAACGGCGTCACGAAGACGCGACGAACGTCCTGCAGCACGTCCCGCGTAATGTCATCGGCCTCGTGCTCGCGGTCGACGATCTCGGCGATGTGCTCGGCGATCGTCCCTTGCCCGCTGAACAGCCGGTCCAGCGCGGCGGCCCCCGCGACGAGAGTCGCGGCATGAGCCTCGAACTGGTCGAAGAAACGCCCCTGCTTGGGCATCATCGCCTGGAACCAGGCAAGCATCGGCGATCACCCTGTCGTTGAGGCGGCTCCATCGTTCGGCTGGCGCGAGCAAGCAAGCCGAATTTTCGAGCGCGCGCATGGAGAATGCGGCTTCCGCCGGGATCCGTTGGATTTCTCTCGCAACGTCGGCACTGGCGCCGGTCGCGCCGGGCTGGCACCCTTTCGGCGCAAGCGGCGTTCAGCGGATCATGATCAAGTTATTTCACGTCAGCGATGTTCATTTCGGCGCCGAGGATCCGGCCGCCATTGCGTGGTTCGGCGAGCGAGTGGTCGCCGAGAAGCCCGATGCGGTGGTGATGACCGGCGATCTGACGATGCGCGCCACGCGCGAGGAGTTCCAGCGGGGGGGCGACTGGCTCCGCAGCCTGAAGGTCCCGGTGACGCTCGAAGTCGGCAATCACGACATCCCCTATTACTGGGACCCGTTCCGCCGCCTGCTCGCGCCTTACCAGCGCTACGCCGCCGTGGAGAAGATGATCGAAACCCAGCTCGACATCGCGGGGGTGACGATCGTCCCGCTCAAGACGACGGCGCGTGCGCAATGGCGATGGAACTGGTCGAAAGGGCGGGTGAGCCAGGGGTCGCTCGAACGGGCGCTCGCGATGATCAAGACCGCGCCCGCGGGCAATCTGATCTTCGTGGCAGCACATCATCCCCTGATCGAGGGCCCCACCACCGGCACCGCGCGAACTCGCGGCGGCGACGGCGCACTGTCGCAGCTCGCCGCCGCCGGTGCGCATGCGGTGCTGTCGGGGCACGTCCACGATCCGTTCGACGTTCCGGTCGAGCGCGGCGGGTGGACGCTGCGGATGATCGGCGCGGGCACCCTGTCCAAACGTACGCGCGGTTCGCCGCCCGCGTTCAACGAGATTCGCATCGACGGCGGCACCTTCAGCACGATCGCCCGTACGATGGACAATGTCCCGGCGCAGACGATCAGCGAAACGGTGGAGGCGGGCGCCTAGGCTCGCGGCGACCGACGGTCACGCGGCGGCAGCCGCGTCGGCCCCCGATTGTTCGAGGCTCGCGATCTCCCGGTCGACGATCGCGGTCAGCGAGGCGGTCAGCGCCGCGATGTCGGTGTTACGGTGCATCAGCCGGTGGTGGATCAGGCCGAGCGACAAAGTGAGGATCGTGTCGGCGAGGTTGGCTCGGCGCGCACTCATCGCGACGCCGGGCGCGAAGAGGGTGAGTGCGGTAATCATGTTGCCGCGCGCCTCGTCCTGAACCGCGGTGAAGATGCGCGCTATGCGTTCGTTGCGCGAAGACTCGGCGAGGATCTCGGCGAACATGCGACCGTCGTCCGCCTTCTCCTCGGGATCGACGAAGCTGTGGATCCACGCGCGGACCGATGCCGAGTCGCCACGCGCGACCGCTTCCTTCAGCGACTCGCCCGCCATGAAGCTCGCACAATCGGAGTGCGCGATCGCTGCGACGATTTCTTCCTTGCTGGCGAAGTCCCGATAGATCTGGCCGACCGCGACACCCGACTGTTTGGCGATCTGCGCGATACCGGTGGCGTGGAAGCCATTGTCGGAAAACAACAACCTTGCCGTGTCGATCACCTTGCGGCGACGCGCCGCGGCCCGGCCGGTCACCAGCGGTTCTATAAGGCAGCTATCGATCGACACCGTCATCCTTCTTCCCGTTATCGAACCGCCTTGACTGGCGGCGCTTGTTCGCAGTAGCAGCATATTGAGAGTGATCGCTCACTCACATACATCAACACGGCAGATCCGGCATGTCCTTTCTTCGCACCATCTCTCCGCTGCTTCTCCTGTCGGTTGCGGCATGTGGAGGCAAGCCGCCCGAACAACCGCAGATGGGCCCGACGCAAGTGGGATACGTCGTCGTGCGTGAACAGCCGGTGACGCTGACGACCGAGCTGCCCGGGCGGACCGCCGCCTACGAGACCTCCGAGGTGCGGCCCCAAGTCAACGGGCTCATACTGGCGCGGTTGTTCGAGGAGGGCGACACGGTTCGCGCCGGGCAGCCGCTCTACAGGATCGACTCGGCGCCCTACGCCGCGCAGGTCGCGAGTGCGCGGGCATCGCTGGCGCGCGCGCGGGCATCGATCGCGTCCAGCGCGGCACTGGTGCGTCGCTATGGCGAGCTGGTGAAGATCAACGCGATCGCGCGGCAGGACTATGAAAACGCGATCACCACGTCGCAACAGGCGCAGGCGGATGTTGCAGCGCAGCAAGCCGCATTGCGGACGGCGGAGATCGATCTGCGCCGGACGACGATTACCGCCCCGATCTCCGGCCGGATCGGGCGATCGGTCGCGACCACCGGCGCGCTGGTCTCGACCGCGCAGACGACCGCGCTCGCGACGATCCAGCGGCTCGATCCGATCTTCGTCGACGTCAGCCAGTCGAGCGTCGACCTGTTGCGGCTGCGCCAGCAGGTGATGGCGGGGCAGATCGCACGCGGCGGCAACGCCCGCGTGCGGCTGAAGCTCGAGGACGGCAGCACCTTCCCCGTCGAGGGCGTGTTGAAGTTCGCCGACGTGACCGTCGACCCGAGCACCGGCTCGCAGACGATCCGCGCGATCTTCGACAACAAGAACAAGCTGCTGCTGCCCGGCATGTATGTTCGTGCCGAACTCGTTCAGGGCGTGCAGTCGCAGGCCATGCTGGTGCCGCAGCGTGCCGTCAGCCGCGACGAGCGCGGCAGCGCGACGGTGATGGTCGTGGGGCGCGGCGACAAGGTCGAGCCGCGGGTCCTGAAGACGTCCCGGACCGTGGGCGACAGCTGGCTGGTCACCGAGGGGATCAAGCCCGGCGATCGCGTGATCGTCGAAGGCGGCATGATGCTGCGCCCGGGAATGCCGGTGAAGGCGAGCGTGTGGAACCCCAACGCCAAGCCCGCGGCGCCGCAAGGACAGCCCGGCGCGGCCACCCCGAACCAGGCGAAGTAACCAGACATGGCCCGTTATTTCATCGATCGCCCGATCTTTGCCTGGGTGATCGCGATCATCCTGATGCTGGCCGGGGGGCTCGCGATCCGCACGCTGCCGATTGCGCAGTTCCCCGCGATCGCGCCGCCTTCGGTCTCGATCACCGCAACCTATCCCGGTGCGGACGCACAGACGCTCGAGAACACCACGACGCAGATCATCGAGCAGCAGATGAAGGGGATCGACAATCTCCGCTACTTCTCGTCGTCTTCGTCGTCCGCCGGCACCGTGACGATCACGCTGACCTTCGAACAGGGCACCGATCCCGACATCGCGCAGGTCCAGGTCCAGAACAAGTTGCAGGCGGCGACTCCGTTGCTGCCGCAGGAGGTCCAGCAACAGGGGATCCAGGTCGCCAAGGCCACCAGCAATTTCCTGCTCGTGCTCGGGCTGTATTCGGAAGACGGATCGCATAGCGGGATCGATCTCGCCGACTACACCGTTGCCAAGCTCCAGGATCCGTTGAGCCGCGTCGACGGGGTCGGTGACACCCAGGTGTTCGGCTCGCAATATGCGATGCGGATCTGGGTCGATCCGCTCAAGCTCAACAGTTTTTCGATCGCGATGAGCGATGTCACCGCCGCGATCCAGGCGCAGAATGCGCAAGTCTCCGCGGGCCAGATCGGCGCCCAGCCCGCGCCCAGCGAGCAGATGCTCAACGCCACGGTGTCGGTCCAGTCCCGGCTGACCACGCCCGAACAGTTCGCCGCGATCCGGCTGAAGAGCAACACCGACGGCTCGATCGTCCGGCTCGGCGATGTCGCGCGTGTCGAGATCGGCGCCGAAAGCTACGGCTTCGCGTCGAAATACAACGGCAAGCCGGCGGCCGGCATCGGCATCAAGCTCGCCCCCGGCGCCAACGCGCTCGACACCGTCGATGCGGTGAAGGCGCGGGTCGCGGAGATCGCCAAGCAGTTCCCGCCCGACGTGAAGGTCGTCTACCCGTACGATTCGACGCCATTCGTCCGGTTGTCGGTGCGGCAGGTGATCGAGACGCTGATCGAGGCGATCATACTCGTCTTCCTCGTGATGTTCCTGTTCCTCCAGAACATCCGTGCGACGCTGATCCCGACGATCGCAGTGCCGGTGGTGCTGCTCGGCACGTTTGCGGTGATGTCGGTCGCGGGCTTTTCGATCAACACGTTGACCCTGTTCGGAATGGTGCTGGCGATCGGCCTGCTCGTCGACGACGCGATCGTCGTCGTCGAGAATGTCGAGCGCTTGATCACCACCGAGCATCTCAGCCCGAAGGACGCCGCGCGCAAGTCGATGGACGAGATCACGGGCGCGCTGGTCGGCATCGCGCTGGTGCTGTCGGCGGTGTTCCTGCCAATGGCGTTTTTCGGCGGCTCGACGGGCGTGATCTATCGCCAGTTCTCGATCACGATCGTCACCGCGATGGTCCTGTCGGTCACGGTCGCGTTGATCCTGACCCCGGCATTGTGCGCCACGATCCTGAAGCCGCACGATCCCGCCAAGGCGTCGGGCAACGGCCTGCTCGCGCGCTTCTTCCGCTGGTTCAACGACAAGTTCGAGCGCGGCCAGGACAAATACGAGGGTGGCGTCCGGCGCACTGCGCGAAGCTGGAAGCGCTCGCTGCTGGTCTATGCGCTGATCTGCGTCGGCATGGCGGTGCTGTTCGTCCGGCTGCCGACGGGTTTCCTGCCCGAAGAGGACCAGGGCATCGTCATCGCGCTGGTCCAGGGTCCGGCCGGCGCGACGTCGAGCCGCACCGAAAAGGGTCTCGATCTCGTCCGCGAGCATTTTTTGAGCAAGGAAGGCGGCAATGTCCGCGGCGTGTTCACGATCAACGGCTTCAGCTTCGCCGGCGCAGGGCAAAACAGCGGCCTTGCCTTCATCAACCTGAAGGACTGGGAAGAGCGTTCGGGCGCGGAGAACCGCGCCGCGACGATCGCCGGTCGCTCGATGGGCGCCTTCGCACAGTTCAAGGACGCGATGATCTTCGCGATCGTGCCGCCCGCGGTGCAGGAACTGGGCAACGCCACCGGGTTCGACTTCCAGCTGATCGACGAGGCCGGAATCGGGCACGAGCGCCTGCTTCAGGCGCGCAACATGATGCTGGGCATGGCGTCGCAGGACAAGCGGCTCGCCGGCGTGCGGCCGAACGCGCTTGACGACGCCCCGCAGCTGAAGGTCGAGATCGATCAGGACAAGGCTCGTGCGCTCGGGCTGGATCTCGGCCAGGTCAACGCCACCATCTCGACCGCGTGGGGCGGTGCCTATGTCAACGACTTCATCGATCGTGGGCGCGTGAAGCGCGTGTACATCCAGAACGATGCCCCGTTCCGCCTCCGTCCGGAGGACATCGGCAGCATCTTCGTGCGCGGCGCGAGCGGCACCATGGCCCCGTTCAGCGCGTTCTCGACGCTGACCTGGGCACAGGCACCGGTGCAGCTGACCCGCTACAACGGCCAGCCTGCGATGGAACTGCTCGGCACCCCCGCACCCGGCGTGTCGTCGGGCGACGCGATGCAGGCGATGGAGGAGATCCACGCCAAGTTGCCGCCCGGCACCGGCTTCGAATGGACCGGCCTGTCCTATGAGGAACGGCTGTCGGGCGGGCAGGCGTCGACGCTCTACGTCCTGTCGCTGTTGATCGTGTTCCTGTGCCTCGCGGCGCTGTACGAAAGCTGGTCGGTACCGATCTCGGTGATGCTGGTGGTGCCGCTCGGTATTCTCGGCGCGCTGCTGGCGGCGACACTGACCGGGCTCAGCAACGACATCTACCTTCAGGTCGGGCTGATCACGACGATCGGCGTGTCGGCGAAGAACGCGATCCTGATCGTCGAATTCGCGGAGGAACGGATGCGCGACGGCATGAACGCCTTCGATGCGGCGATCGCGGCGGCCAAGCTGCGGCTTCGTCCGATCCTGATGACCAGCCTTGCCTTCATCTTCGGCGTGCTGCCGCTCGCGATCTCGAGCGGGGCAGGCGCGGGGGGGCAGAATGCGATCGGACGTGCGGTGGTCGGCGGCATGTTGTCGGCGACGGTGCTCGCGATCTTCTTCGTGCCGATGTTCTTCGTCGTCGTCCTGCGCCTGTTCGGCCGTCACAACGGGTCGGCGGCGGAGCCCGACGATAGCCACGCCGCGCCGCACGCGGCGCAGGGAGCCTGATTGCCGTGACCTTCCGATTTCACCCTCTTGTCGCCCTTGCAGCGAGCACCGCGCTCGCCGGGTGCAACCTCGCACCCACCTATGTCCGTCCGGTCGGCGCCGTGCCCGCGGCGTTGCCGAGCGGTGGCGTCTATCCGGCGGCGGCGTCCGACGCGCCCGATCTCACCGCGATCGGCTGGCGCGATTTCTTCACCGACGAGCGGTTGCGGCAGGTCATCGCGCTCGGGCTCGAGAATAACCGCGATCTCCGGCTTGCCGCCGCGAACGTGCTCCAGGCGCGCGCGAACTATCGCGTCCAGCGCGCCGACCTTGTCCCGAGCACGAGCGCGTCGGGCTCCGCGAGCTACACCAACAACTCGGCGAGCCTGGGCGGCGCGACGGGCGGCGGCGCCGGGGTGGGTACGCCGTCCTCGAACTTCGAGATCTATTCGGGATCGATCGGCTTCTCCTCGTTCGAGCTCGACCTGTTCGGGCGGGTGCGCAATCTCAGCCGCGCCGCGCAGGAGGAGTTTTTCGCGACCGAGGAGGCGCAGCGCTCGACCCGCATCAGCCTGATTGCCGAGATCGCGACCGCGTGGCTTACCCTGGCCTCCGACCAGGACCAGCTGCGCCTGTCCCGCGAGACGCTGAAGGCGTTCGAACAGACGCTCGAACTGACCCGCGCGCAATTCCGCATCGGCGTCGCGTCCGAGCTCGAGGCCAAGCAGGCCGAGACCAATTACCAGTCCGCGCGCAACGACATCGCCACCGCGCAGACGCGGATCGCGCAGGACCAGAACGCGCTCAACCTGCTGGTCGGTACGGTGGTGGCGGCGACGCTGCTGCCGAACGGGCTCGGCAGCGGCGAGGCGACCCGCGAGGCGCTGCCCGGCGGGATCGACTCGTCGATCCTGCTGCGCCGCCCCGACGTGCTCGAGGCGGAGCATCGGCTGATCGCGCAAAGCGCCAATATCGGTGCGGCACGCGCGGCGTTCTTTCCGTCGATCTCGTTGACCGCGACGCTGGGTACGATCAGCACCGCGCTCGGCGGGCTCTTCGGTGCCGGCACCGGGACCTATACCGCGAGCCCGGGCATCTCGCTGCCGCTGTTCGACGGCGGCCGCAACAAGGGCAACCTCGACTATGCGCGCGCCGCGCAGCAGGGCGCGGTCGCGACCTACGAGCGCACCATCCAGACCGCGTTTCGCGAGGTGGCCGACGCGCTCGCGCAGCGTGGCACGATCGACGAGCAGGTCGCGGCGCAGACCGCGCGTGCCGCCGCCGCCGCCACCGCGGCGCGGCTGTCCGAGGCACGCTACCGCGCCGGGGTCGACTCGTTCCTCGTGTCGCTCGATGCGCAGCGGACCGCCTATGCCGCGCAACAGCAGCTCGTCACCACCCGCCTGTCGCGCGGCAACAACCTGATCGAGGTCTACCGATCGCTCGGCGGCGGGCTGCGCTAGCGGGCAGGCGCAGCCGGCGCGTTGCCGGTTGCATGCTGCGGTGAAAGGCATAGTCTCTCCTTAGATAAAGCTTGGGAGAGCGATCATGGGTTCGACAATGAACGCCGACCGGACGACGGCCGCGATGCAATCCGCCGCGGCAGCGCTGGATCATGCGGATATCGGCCAGGGCGAACAAAGCCTCATCATCCTGCAGAGCCTGCTCTGCCTGATGCGCGAGAAGAACCTGCTGACCCGCGCCGACATCGAGGACCTTTGCCACAAGGTCGAGATGCGCGCGGCGGGGGAGGGGGGCAGCGGCCTGCCCTGCTGCGCCGAGTCGGCGAGCGCCGCGTCGAGCGAGATGCAGCGGCTGACGAACTATATCGGCCAGCGTTACGGCGGCAAGCACGCGCGTACGCTGCGCTAAATCCAAGGCCGGCGGGTCTCCGCGTCGCGATACCGGGAAGACCGACAGGCGCGTTAACCAAGACTTCGTCACCTTGTACACTTAACGCGCGACTATTAACCATGATCCGTGCCGCTTCGGGACTTACCAACCTGCAAACGATATTGATGAACATCGTGTTCATCTGGATACTGCTTCCATCGAACTAGAGGAGGCAGTGATGAAGCGGATGTTGGGGGCAGCGGCAGTAGCGGCATTGATGACGGCGATGCCTGCGCAGGCGGCGCAGCTCGTGATCACCATGACGGGGAACTCGGCGACGTCGGGTACCGACGGCAATTCGCGCATCTATACGAAGACTGCGAACGGCAGCACCGTCAACGTCCGCGCGACGGGCTGGAGCTATGACGGTTCGACGGTGCGCGACTCCTTCCTCGGCAGCTATGGCGGTGGCCTCGGCGTTACCTCGGGCGACGAAACCGGCAGCGGCAACACCCACGTCATCGACAATCAGAACCGCATCGACTTCGTCCTGCTCCAGTTCGACCAGGTGGTCCGGCTGACCGCGGCGACCTTCAACGGCTTCAGCTTCGGCGGCGTCACCGACACCGACGCGTCGATCGCATGGGGCGGTTCGGCCACGCCGTGGAACATGGGTCTCGCGCTCGACAACCAGAGCGGCAGCGCGCTGGCCGCGATGTTCTCGGGATCGGCGCTGTCGCTCGGCGGCGCTAACGGCGGCAATCGCCCGCTCAATCTCGGCGATAGCGCAGCGGGCAATTTGTGGCTGATCGGCGCCGCCTTCACCAACGCGGACCGGCGTATCGACGGCTTCAAGCTCGGCAACGTCACGGTCAACACCGTGTCGCCGGTGCCCGAGCCGAGCACCTGGGCGATGATGCTCGCTGGCTTCGCGCTCGTCGGTGTGGCGATTCGCCGGGCGATCCGTTCGTCGGAACAGCGCTTCACCGACAAGGTACGGCGTATCGCGCTCAGCGGGGGCTGACCGTAGCGCAACCCCGCCGCGCGCGGCGGGGGACGTGCGACCGAACAGGGCGCGGGCGGCAACGTCCGCGCCCTGACGCGTTATGGGTCATGTGCGGCAGCCGGTAGCCGAGACGCTACGGTTCAGCCCTGGTCGAGGATGCCGCGCGGCCGGGTCGCGTCGACCCCGAGCAAGCGGATTTCGTTGCCGACGAACTGGCCGCCGCTCGCCAGCTCGATGTAGAAGTTCCACGGATCGTCGTGCGCGGCATTCACCGCCTGCACCAGCGCATGAAGCTCGCCACAGAGCACACCGCGCCAGTCGCTGCCGTCCTCGCAGCGATACAGCGTCGCTTCGGCGGCCCAGTCGATCGGCTTGGGGAGGGGTGCGTACATCATCGTCCGCGATCATGGTAAGCGCCCACGCAACGCAATTCATCAACGCGTTCGGCGCCTCGCCGGTGGCGCTGCCCCAATTTGACGCAGCCGGACGCCGATCTGAGCTTGCCCGGTTCCCCCATCTTTACGGTCCCCTAACCAGCATGGGCGCAAGGAAGCCATTACTGGAACGAGGGACTGACATGGCACTGGCGGCAAAGCTCTATCGGGACGAACGCGCCGCCGACCGGCAGGCGGTCAATCTCGACGCGACGCTGCGCAAGCCGGACCAGCGTCCGGTCGACATCCTGATCGAGGATCTGTCCGCTACCGGCTTCCGGATGACCGGCGCGGGCGAACTTGCGCTCGGCGCGGTGCTGTCCGTCGGCATCTCCGGGATCGGACGCCGCGATGCACGCGTCGTGCGGCACGGCGACGATCACGATGGCTGCGAATTCGTGGTGCCGATCGCGGCCGCCGAAATCGCGCGCGCGCAGACCGTCGACACCATCGTCCGCGCGGATTTCGGGACTTCCCCGGCGCCGCTGGAAGATCCCGCGCTCGATGCGGGCGAGCAGACGATCCGTCGATTTCGCGGCGTCATCCTGATGGCAGGTGCGGCGCTGCCATGGATGGCGATCGGTGCGGTGGCGCACGCGATCTGGCAATGAGGCGTCGGCTCGGCGGGGCTCAGTAGAGCCAGCTGTTCCATTGTGCAGTGACGCGCCAATCGGCACCGTTACGCTCGACCGCATAGGTCGTTCCCCAATGGTCCGCGCTTACCGTCACGAACCCGATCTGCGCGTCGCGAACGATCTTCGACAATACATGCACCCGGTCGCACCCGGTGTGGATCCGGTTCAGCAACCACCAGCGCGGCGACGCACCCGGTACGGCCATCCCGGTGTCGAGCGCGACGCTGTCACTCTTTCCCATGATCGCCAGCGCGGTCGCCGCGGTATCGAACTTGCGCTGGTCGGCAGCAGATAGCGTCGCGCCGGTCGATTGCGGCTCGACGATACGCAGCCGGTTGCGGCCGATCGCATCCTCGAACAAGGCGCGTTGGGTGACCGGCGTGGCGGCATGAAGCGCCGCGGGGTGGCGCCAGCGCAGTTCATGCTCGTTGCCGCTCGCCCGCATCGTGCGAAAGATCGCCAGCGGTTCGCCGCGGGTTCGATTGTCGATGCACAAGGCCGGCGCGGTCGCGGGCCGATCGCGGACGAGCACGCGCAAGGTCGCGCGGACAATCCTGCCATCGTCGTCGAGTGCCGCGGGCGCACATGCCACCGGTGCGATCAACGCGAGCAACGGCAGCCCGCGGGCCATTGCGCGGCCGAAAGCCAGGATCGACATCGGGCATTTCCCCCAGGGCACGCGGATGCACCGCATCCGATCTTGCCCTGTGTTGTATTTTTGCCTGCATGTGCCCGAAATGCAAGCGGATCGGGCTGCGGTCGCGTTCGGCATGGCGCTCCCCGGCGCGGCGCACTCCTATAAAGGCGGCGAATCGGGGGGTTCCATCAATGACGACGTCAACCAATCCGGCTTTCTTCCGTGAACGACGCGTCCAGCTATTGGTCGCGGGCGGCCTCGTCATGATCGTCGCACTCGCGGCCTTCGCGCCGCGCCACGAGCGCGCGCTGTTTCTGGACGAGGGTGGCTCGCCGTCAGCGTTCGGCGCGGTAGCGCTGCCGCCGCCGACGGTGGGGACGCTGAAGCGGATCGGCCGGTTGCGCGGCGACGTGTTGGCGCGCGTCTTTGCGCCCGCGGGCGCGTCCGATCGGTTGGCCGGTGGGCGGCGGATCGTCGGCGGCGGTGTGGCGCCGACCCTAAACAGGTCCATGGCCACGCTCTCGCCGTCGGCAATACCGTTGGTCTCGGACCCGATTGTGCTTGCTACCTCGGACGGCAGCACGCCGTGGCCGGCGCGATCGGGCAGCCCAGCGAGCAGCGTCCCGGCCTTTTCCGGTGGAGGGACCGGCCCGGTCGGCCGCGCAGGCGGTTCCGATGCCGCCACGCCGGCCCCATCGGCGATACCTGCGACCGAACCGGCGTCGATCTCAGCGCCCCTGCCGACACCCGCGACAGCGGTGCCCGCACCGGAATCATCAGCCAGACCTGTTTTAACGCCGCCCACAGCAGCCGATCCGCCGGTTCCGGCAGAGCCGGCCGCCGCGCCCATCCTCTTCCCCGAACCCGAGCCGGTAGCAGTGCCGGACCGGCTGTCGCTGCCGAGACCTTGCCTCTGCCAAGCCCGATACCGGCCGACTCGCCCGAGCCGGCCGCAGTTGTGCCCGAACCGGCGACCTGGGCAATGCTGATCCTCGGCTTCGGTTTGGTCGGGACCACGCTCCGCCGCTCCGCGAGGCGGCGCCGCGTCGTCGTCAGCGCAGTTCGAGACGATCCCCGGTCAGCGTGACCGATTCGAACCGCGCCAGCGCATTCTGGCCGAGCAGCGACATCTTCAATCCGTCGGTGACGATCGCCGCGCGGGTCCGCGTCAGGCGACGGCCGGCGAGATCCATCGCGTCGAGCGTCGCCCAGCGCATCTCGGTGCCGCCCGCGGCGGTTTGCAGCCGTTGCGAGCCGGCACCCGCATCGACCCCCGCGCGGCGGGCATCCGCGGCGGTGAGGACGACGACGTTGGCGCCGGTATCGACGACGAACCGGACCGGAACGTCGTTGACCAGCGCGGTGACGGTGAACAAGCCGTCGGCTCCCTTGCGCGCGGTCAGCGCGGCGGGCGGGCGCTGCGTCGTTGCGTGGGACAGGGCAGGCGCGGGGGGCGCAAGCGGGCGAGGGACGGCACCGCCACCCGGCGCGACGATCCCGATCAGGCCGAAACTTGCCGCTGCCAGCCACGACGGCCTGAGGAGATTGATCGCCATCACAGGTCAATGACTTAGCGGCGAAAACTGAAGCGCCGATGGGGGGAAGTGGTTAATTCGGCGGCAGCGTCTTGCCGCCTGCGGCGATCCGGCCTCGGCGCTCGCGCCGACCATGCAGCGCAAGTGCTCCGCCGCCGCACAGCAGCGCGACCAGCGCGAGTTCGACGGCGAGGACGCGGTACGGCCATTGCAGGCTTTCCCGGGTCGCGAACAGCACGTGATAATCGGCCGCGATCTCGAACCCGGCATAGCGAAACAGCCGCACCAGCTCGCCCGGCAGCGCGTCATGTGCGAGGATCCCGGTCAACGCCCCGTCGCGGCGTGCCGCGACCAGCGTGTTGCCGGCGCCGATCTCAGCGAAATAGCGGATGGGTTCCTCGCGCCCGCCGGGTGCGATCATCGGCACGAACCGGAACGATCGCCGCGCGATGAACACGTCCTCGCTGAGCCCCGCGACGCGATCCGCGACGATGTCCCCGACCAGCACGGTGGCGCCGGCGGCGGGTGCGGCGGCGGCAGCCGACCCGATCGCGACACGCGCGGCGGCGCCCTCGCCATCGGGTTGCGCGAGCATCGCCAGCGCGGCAGCCATGCTCGCCGTCGCGCAACCGATCGCCAGCGCGAGGAGCGCGCGGACCACGCCAGGACCGGCCAGCGGCTCGGCACGGGCCGGGTTGGCGGCAACCCCGTCTGCCGCGGGCGCGTCCCGCAATCGCATCAACCAGAGGATCGGCGAGCCGAGCACCACGACCAGCAGCACATAGGTAAGCGCGGGATAATAGCGCCCGAACGTGTCGAACTGCCATTCCGCGGCGAGCGCGATCAACCCGCGATACGCTATCAGTTGCCACAACAGCACGGACGCGACGACGATCGCCCAGCAGGCGACTGCATCGCGCGCGCCGGACCGTCGCCGCGGCGTGGTGCCCTCGATCTCGCCACGTGTCGCCGTCATTGCGAGACCCCCATCGCGCAGCCAGCGAACGGCGTCGCTCCCTGCGACGTCGCCGCCGATTCCCGCCGCCTGGCTAGATCGGGCGGTGCCGCAAGGCAAATCTCGCCCCCGTTTTGGGGCGTT
>DATLME010000381.1:0-4432 GCA_035537395.1 Sphingomonas sp.
AGTGCGGACGGAGCAGCGTCGCCAATGCGAGTAATGCGCCGACGGCGACCAGCGCGGTACGCGATGGGCGATCACGGGTCGTCAGAATAGCGGCCGGGAGGAACGCAGCGCTCGCAACCGGTTCCGACAGCGTCTGCGCGCCGAAATGAACCAACTCGAACCAGGTCGCGGCGACCAGCGCCCCGAGAAGGGCTGCCCCGCGCGAGACCCGCTCGCCGAGCGACCAGCCGGCCCAGACGATCGACAGCGAGGCGAGCGCAACGGCGATGCGCGGCAGCAGCAAGGCGAGGTCGCCGCTCGGATCGAGCGACCGACCGAGCGCCATCGGCACCGCGAGCAGCGTTGGCAGCAACCAGCTGCGCATGCCCGCGCGCCATTCCCAGGTGACGAGACCGTCACCGGTGAGCAGCCGGTTTGCGGGCTCGAGATATTGGTAGATCGCGTCGGGATGGTGGAAGCCCGGAGTAATCGCGGCAAGCGTGCGGAGGGCTGCCGCGAGCAGGAGGAGGAGGGCGAGCGGGTGATCGCGGAGGAGGCGGATGATGGTCTTCGTCAGGGCGGAGCTGTTCCGCGGTTCATCGGCGTCCGCAATCAGCGCGCGCTGGAGGAGCGGCACGGTGGACCCCGGAACAGGTCCGGGGTGACGGCTGGAGTTACGGGACATGTCGGCCGCGATCTTACAGGCACGCCTCCAGATACGCCTGGTCGAAGCCGTATTGCTTGGCCTTTTCGAGCGTATAGGGGCGCAGGCCCATCGCGCGGTATTCGCCGATGATCTTGCCGTCGGCGCTCTCGTCGAGATATTCGAACTTGAAGAGCTCCTGGGTGACGATCACTGCGCCCTCCATCCCGATCACTTCGGTGACGTTGGTAACGCGCCGCGAACCGTCGCGCAGGCGCTTGACCTGGATGATCAGCTCGACCGAATCCGCGATCTGGCGGCTGATCGCCTCCTTCGGCACCTTGATGTCGGACATCATGACCATGTTCTCCATCCGCGCCAGCGCCTCGCGAGGGCTGTTGGCGTGGAGGGTACACATCGAGCCGTCGTGACCGGTGTTCATCGCGGCGAGCATGTCGAAACACTCGCTGCCACGGATTTCGCCGAGGATGATGCGATCCGGGCGCATACGCAGCGCGTTCTTGACCAGATCGCGGATGCTGATCTCGCCCTGGCCCTCGAGATTGGCCGGGCGGGTTTCGAGCGGCAGCCAATGCGGCTGCTGCAGGCGAAGCTCGGCGGCGTCCTCGATCGTCAGCACGCGCTCGCCGGGGTCGATCATCTTCGACAGCGCGTTGAGCATCGTCGTCTTGCCCGAGCCGGTACCGCCCGAGATGACGATGTTGAACCGGCTCGCGCCCGCGATCTTGAGCGCGGTCGCCATCTTCAGGCTCATCGAGCCGCCACCCGCCATCATGTCGAGCGTGATCGGCTTGGCGGAGAATTTACGGATCGAGATCGCGGTGCCGCGCAGCGAGAGCGGCGGCACGATGACGTTGACGCGGCTGCCGTCCTTCAGGCGGGCGTCGGCGAGTGGGGTGGTCTGGTCGACACGACGGCCGACCGAGTTGCAGATCCGCTGTGCAATCTGGAACAGGTGCTCCTCGTCGCGGAACTGGATCTGTGCGAGCTCGAGCTTGCCCTTGCGCTCGATGAAGGTCTGGTCGGGACCGTTGACCATGATGTCCGAGATCGACGGATCGGCGAGCAGTTCCTCGAGCGGCCCCAGCCCAAGCAGCTCGTCGACCAGCACCTTCTCC
This sequence comes from Sphingomonas sp., assembly GCA_035537395.1. GTDB lineage: Bacteria > Pseudomonadota > Alphaproteobacteria > Sphingomonadales > Sphingomonadaceae > Sphingomonas. Next base: position 1,762 of record DATLME010000381.1, read on the forward strand.
AGCGCGAACTGCTCGCGGCGATTGAGCGTCAGCTTCAGTTCGGCGAGCACCTCGCCGATGATCGGGCGGAATTCCTCGGCGAGCTCGTCCTTGCCGAGCGTCGCGGCGGCTTCCGGATCGACCCGCTCTAGCAGGCGCGGAAGCACCTGTTCCTTGATCTTGTGGATCGAGCTTTCGAACCCCTCGACGCGGCTGTTGCCGGCATCGCCGCTGGCGTTCTGGCGCTCGGTGAGCCGCGCCATCGCATCGCCGGTGGTCACGCCCATGATCCCGCCGCCATTGTCGAGCGGCGGCGATGACTCGCCGGGCATCGGCATGGATTCGATCGGCGGGAATTGCGATCCCGGTGCGTCGGCGTCGGGGCGCTGGAGCCCGCCGCCCTGCATCGGACGGGCGACGCCGAACGCGGGACGGCTGGATTGCCCGCTACCTACTCCACTGCGACGACCGAACGCACTCATGCCCTGATACCTCTCATGAACGGGGCAGGACTAGGCGCGAAGGCTTGAGATTTGATAAACCAAACTAATCACATCGGCGCGTGGCGAAGCGCAGTGCGTCAGTCCGCGCGGTCCGCCGGGCGTGCCTCGCGGGCGAGCAGCGCGCGTTTGCGGTCCAGCCCATAGGCGTAGCCGCCGAGCGTGCCATCGGTGCGCTGGGCGCGGTGGCAAGGGATGACGATGGAGACCGGGTTGCGCCCGCACGCGCTGCCCGCGGCGCGCACCGCACCGGCATTGCCGGCGATCGCGGCAAGCTCGCTATAGGTGCGCGTCTCGCCGCTGGGGATCGTGCGCAGCGCCTGCCAGACGGCTTCCTGGAAGGCGGTACCGCGGATGTCGAGCGGGAGATCGTGGTCGCGCTCGGGGGATTCGACTGCCGCGACGACCCGGGCGGCGAGCGCCGCCAAAGCTTCGTCGCCAGGGATGATCTCGGCGCGCGGAAAGCGGAGGCGAAGCGCGGTCTCGTCCTCATCGAACGAAACGCGGCACAGGCCCCGTTCGGTGGCGGCGACGAACATGGATCCGAGGCTGGTCGGTACCGAGATCCAGCGGATCGTTTCGCCGGCGCCGCCGCGGACCCACGCGCTCGGCGCCATGCCGAGCCGCTGGGCGGCGCCGTCGTAGAAGCGGCTCGGCGCGCTATAGCCCGCATCGTAGATCGCGTCGGTCACGTTGCTCTCCCTGGACAAGGCATCGGCCGCGCGGGTGCTGCGCAGCCCGCGGGCATAAGCGGCCGGGGTAACTCCGGTCGCCCGCTTGAAAAGCCGGTGGAAATGATGCGGGGCATAGCCGACGCGGGCTGCCAGCGCCTCGAGCCCGGGCGGCGGGTCCGCGGCAGTAAGCATTGCCAGCGCCTCGGCCACCGCGATGCGATCGCGGCCGACCTCGTCGGGTTTGCACCGCAGGCAAGCGCGAAACCCGGCGGAGCGTGCCGCGTCGGAGTCAGAGTGGAAGGCGACGTTCTCGCGTCGGGGGTGTCGGGCAGGGCAACTCGGCTTGCAATAGATCCCCGTCGTCCGGACCGCGACCACGAAGCGGCCGTCAAAGCTGCGATCGCGAGCTTCGAACGCGGTCCAGGCAGCGTCGGGGTCGATGGGGGCGGGACGGGTCATGTTGCGGGTTTAGCGTGCGGTCGCATCCGCCGCACCCCGGGACTTGCGATCAAAGCGGACCCGGATCTTGGCGACGTTGCGGAGCCCAATCCGAACCGCGCACAACGCGGCGAAACTTCTCGCAAGACTTGAACCGCCGATCTAGTCTCTCCGCAACATTGTTCGAGGAAACGTCAAGACGATGTCGGTCGGACGCCAAGGATTTCGCACGATCGTGACAGCGTTCGCGCTGGGCAGCAGTTCGCTTGCCGGCGCCGAATGGCGCGAGGCACGGTCTTCGCACTTCATCGTCTATGCCGACGACAGCGAAGCCGGGATCCGTAACCTCGCGACCAGACTGGAACGGTTCGACGCGATCGTCCGGCGCTTTCACCGGTTCGAGGAGGTCCCCGGCCAGTCCAGCAATCCGGTGACCATCTACGTCCTGCCGAGCGTACCGGCGGTGCAGAAGCTGCTCGGGCGGAACGACAATGTCGCGGGCTTCTACGTGCCGCGCGCGAGCGGATCGGTGGCGTTCACGCCGCGTCGGGGGCAGGGCGACGGTGGCGACAACGATCTGAAGCCGCAGATCGTGCTGTTCCACGAATATGGCCATCACCTGCTGCTCGGCAATTCGACGATCGCCTACCCGGCGTGGTTCACCGAAGGCTATGCCGAGTTCGTTTCGACGACGCGGCTCGACAAGACCTCCGCTACCGTCGGGGTCGCTGCGCAGCACCGTGCCTATGGCCTGTTCGGGACGAGCGGGATCTCGATCGAGCGGTTGTTCGATCCACGCCGCTACAAGCTGTCGGAGGTGGAGCGTGCCGGCATCTATGGCCGTGGCTGGCTGCTCACGCATTATCTGCTGTTCGATGCCGGGCGGATGGACCGCTTCAAACGCTATATCGGGCTGATGAACGCGGGCACGCCGTCGATCGAGGCGGCGACCAAGGCGTTCGGCGACCTGAAGCAGCTCGATCGCGATCTCGACCGCTATCTCGGCGGCGCCACGATTCCCGGGCTGACCGTCCACTACGCGAATCTGCCGGAGGTGAACGTCTCCGTGGCGACATTGTC
>DATLME010000382.1:0-7227 GCA_035537395.1 Sphingomonas sp.
GTGGCCGCGTTGCGCGATGCGGACATCCGCGTGTCGCTGTTCGTCGAGCCGGACCCACGCCAGATCGAGGCGGCGCTGCGGCTCGGCGCCCCCGTCATCGAGCTCCACACCGGTCGCTATGCCGAACTCGAGGGCGAACCACGCGCGACCGAACTGCGTCGGCTCGCCGACGCGGCGGCGCTGGCCGCCAAGAACGGCATCGAGGTCCATGCCGGACACGGCCTGACCTACGACAATGTCGCCGCGATCGCTGCGGTCCCTCAGGTGCGCGAGCTCAACATCGGCCATTTCCTGGTCGGCGAGGCGCTGTTCGTCGGCATGGCGCAGGCGGTCCGGCAGATGCGCGACGCAATGGACGCCGCGCGGTGATCGTCGGCCTCGGTTCGGATCTTTGCAACATCGAGCGCATCCAGGCGTCGCTCGACCGATTCGGCGCGCGGTTCGAAACGCGGGTCTTCACCGAAGTCGAGCGCGCGAAGGCAGCGCGGCGGCCGTTCACCAAGGCGGGGACTCTCGCCAAGCGGTTCGCCGCCAAGGAAGCGTTCTCCAAGGCGGTCGGTACCGGTTTTCGCGCCGGCGTGTTCATGAAGGACATCGGCGTGGTCAACGCGCCGAGCGGCGCGCCGACGCTGTCGCTTACCGGCGGCGCGAAGGCGAGGCTTGACGCGATGATACCGCAAGGCCACGCCGCGCGCGTACATCTCACCATGACCGACGATCATCCCTGGGCGCAGGCCTTCGTGATCGTCGAGGCGGTGCCCTGCGCGGCGGACGCGAAGCTATGAAGGAAGCGGTGTTGGACGGCAATCAGGCGCCCCAAGTGCAGGACGGCGGGCCGCTGCCCGCGACCGAGAAGAAGCGTGGCGGCACCGATTGGTGGGGCGAGATCAAGGGGATCTTCTGGCTCATCCTGATCGTGCTCGGCTTCCACAGCTTCGTGGCCAAGCCATTCTACATCCCGTCGGAGTCGATGCTGCCGGGGCTCCGGATCGGCGACCGGCTGGTGGTATCCAAATTCGCCTATGGCTGGTCGTTCGTTTCGCCGACGATCCCGAACCCGGTCGCGATCGTCAACAGCCTGGCGCTCGGCAAGCCTGCCGACAGCTGGAGCGTGGCGATCCCGTTTCGCAAGGGTCGGATCTTCGGTTCGCTTCCGACGCGCGGCGACATCGTCATCGTCACGCCGCCCGGTACCCGCAACGACTATATCAAGCGCGTGATCGGTCTTCCCGGCGATCGACTCGCGGTGCGCGGCGGCGTGGTCTATCTGAACGGGGTCGCGGTCCGCCGCGGGCCGCTGCGCTATACCGACATTCCGGTCGACACCAACAGCCCGTGCTCGACGCTGGAATATCCCGGCGCGCGCCGGCCGCAGCCCGACGGCAGCGAGATCTGCCATCTGCCGACGATTACCGAAGTGCTGCCCAATGGTCGGCGCTACGATACGATCGACCTCGAGCCGAACAGCGAGGGCGACGATTACGCCGAGCGGGTCATCCCAGCGGACCATGTCTTCCTGATGGGCGACAACCGCGACCGATCGGCGGACAGCCGTTTCCGGCTCGACCAGCTCGGACTCGGTGGGCCGGTGCCGTACGAGAATCTTGGCGGGCGAGCCGAATTCGTGACCTTCTCGCTCGACGGCGACGCCACGCTCAATCCGCTCACCTGGTGGACGTCGCTGCGCGGCGGGCGCGCCGGCACCTCGCTCCATCCAGCCGAAAGCAAATAGCATGGCCGAGACTGCGCGGCCGGTGCAGGAGCCGAGCCCGAACGAGGTGCACGATCCGCTGGTCAGGACCGAGCTGAAGAAGGCATCGGTGTGGCTCGGGCTTGCGGCGGCGATGGCGCTGGCGGTGCTGCTGGTGCAGCCGCTGCTGATCATCTTCGCCGGGCTGGTGTTCGCGGCGATGCTCGACGGGGGCGTCCGGCTGCTCGGCAAGGCGATGCCGGTCGGCCGCGGGCTGCGGCTGCTGATCGTCGTCGTGCTGGTGGTCCTGTTCCTGATCGGCACCTTCTATCTGACCGGCGTGCAGCTGATCGAGCAGTTCACCCAATTGCAGTCGACGCTGGTCGAGCAGTTCAACCGAGCGACGGCATGGCTGACCGCCAAGGGCGTGATGCCGGGATCGTCCGACATCAACAGTATCATGCGCCAGGCGCTGGGGTCGGTTGGTCGGCTGACTTCGTGGGTCGGCACTGCGCTCGGTGCGCTCACCAGCCTGTTCATGATCATGGTCATCGGGCTGTTCGTCGCCATGGAGCCACGGCTCTACGGTCGCGGGCTCGAATGGATGGTGCCGGTCGCGAACCGCCGCGAATTCGCGTTGGTGCTCGATCGCATGGGGCAGACGATGCGGCGGTTGCTCGCCGGTCGGCTGCTCGGGATGGCGTTCGAGGGCGTGCTGACCTTCATCATTCTCCAGATCTTCGGCGTGCCGATGGCGCTGGTGCTCGGCATCATCGCTGCAATCCTTGCCTTCATCCCCAATGTCGGCGCGTTCGTCACCGGGGTGCTGATGGTCGCGGTCGGGTTCAGCGCCGGCGTCGACACCGGCCTCGCCGCGCTCGCCACCTACTTCGTCGTCCAGACCTTCGACGGGTACGTCGTCATCCCGATGGTCGCCAAGCGTACCGTCGACCTGCCGCCAGCGCTGACGCTCGGCGCGCAGATCCTTGCCAGCGCGCTGTTCGGGATCCTGGGCCTGGCGCTGGCCGATCCGATGACCGCGCTGATCAAGGTCGCGCTCGAACGCCGCGCCGAGCGCGAGGCGAAGCGGGGCGACGAGGAGTCAGACGAGGCGGTCGAACAGGTCTAGGTAGCGCGCGGCGGCGTCCGCGCCCGGCGGCACGACCGGGTCGGGCCGCGGCATCGCCAGCCGAGCGACGAGCGCGGTCGCAAGCGCCGCGGGATCGTCGCGCGGCACGACGCTGCCGAGAACGGGCGACGTGACGATCTCGTGCACCGCGGCGGTGGAATCGGTGGTGACGACGGGAGTACCGACCGACAATGCTTCGCGGAGCACGCCCGGAACGCCCTCGAAGTCGGAGACCAGCGCGAGCATGGTCGCTCGCGCCATCACAGCCAGCGGATCGGCGGCGTGTCCCGGCAAGGTCACCCGGTCGCCGAGGCCGAGCGCAGCGATCTGCCGTTCGAGCGCGTCGCGCATCGCGCCCTCGCCGAGGATCACGAGCGCGATTTCGTCGGGCAGCGCCGGCATTGCCGCGATCAACCGTTCCCAGCGCTTCTGCGGCGCCAGTCGCCCGACGCCGAGGACGAAGGGGCGATCGGGCAGCGGCGGCAACGCCGCGCCGGCGATCGGCCGCGCCGGGGGGTTGGCGATCACGCTCGTCCGCCCCGCCATCCCAAGCGCCGTTTCCGCGGCCCGCGCGGTTGCGGGCGTCATCGCGACGAGATGATCGAGGAAGAGCCGGTGCTGGCGAAGCCAGAGCCGGTTGGCGGCCGCGAAGGCGCCACCCTGATCGTCGCGCTCGGGTGCGTTCGACATCTTGGCGACGATCGGCGGCGACGTGCGCCCCAGCCGCAGCTTCGTCCATGCAGCGATGCCGGTATAATAGTTGCCCGCGCAGAACAGGATGTCGGGACGCTCGACGCGGACGATACCGGGCATCGCGAAGAGCGCACGGTAGGCAGTGCTGCGGAGTTCGATCTGCCGCAGGCCAGCGGGCAGTTCGGCCGCCAGCGGTCCGGACGGGTCGCCGACGACGAGGGTGACCCGGCGCCCCGCATCCAGCCAGCCCGCGGCGAGCCGGAGCATCGAGCGTTCGACGCCGCCGCCCGAGAGCGTCCGGGCGTAGGTCAAGATATGCGCGGCGGACATCTTGTCTCCCGCCTTGGCACACGCCAGATCATGGCGGAAGTCAGGCCTAGATAAACGCTCGCAAGCGCGGGCGCTTAACGCTATGTGCCGCCCCTCCATCATTCGGACCACCGGGTGCAGATCAACCAGACCAATCAGCACCCGATCACCGAGATCCTGGCGCCCGCCCCCGAAATCGCGGGGCTCGAGCCGCTGAAGACGATTCGGAGCCGGTGGCCGGCGATCATCGGTGCACTGGTCACGATCGCGATGCTGGTCGGGCTCGGCCGCGAACTCTTCGGTTCCGGGCTGGCGGGGTTGAGCCGGGCGGTACCGCGCAACCCGCTATTCTACGCGTCCTTCGCTGCGCTCTACCTGACGATGCCGTTGATCGACTTCGGCATATTCCGACGCCTCTGGGGCATACCCGCGGCCGGCTTCGTCGCGCTGATCAAGAAGCGGATCGCGAACGACGTCGTGATGGGCTATTCCGGCGAGACCTATTTCTACGCCTGGGCGCGGGCGCGTGCGCACATCGTCGCGGCGCCGTTCGGCGCGGTGAAGGACGTCTCGATCCAGTCCGCAATCGCGGGCAACACGATAACGCTCGCGATGATCGCAGTCGCGCTGCCGGTTGGCCGCCATCTGATCCCGCCCGAGATGATGCGCTACGTCTATGGATCGCTGGTGGTGATCTTCGGGACCTCGCTGCCGTTCCTGATCTTTTCCAAGAAGGTGTTCTCGCTGACCCGCCAGCAGCTCTGGTGGGTGTTCGGCATGCAGTGCCTGCGGATCGTGGCGAGCGCCTCGTTCCTCGCGCTCGCATGGCATTTCGCGCTGCCCAGCGTGTCGGTCGGCATGTGGCTGTTCCTGTCGGCGGGGCGGCTGCTGTTCTCGCGATTGCCGCTGCTGCCCAACAAGGACCTACTTTTCGCCAATTTTGCGATCCTGTTCATCGGGCAAGATCAAGCCCTGTCGGAATTGATCGCGTTCACCGCCGCCGCGGTGCTGCTGGTCCATGCCGCCTTCATCGTCGTTTTCGGCCTGCAAGGGCTGATCGTCAGGAACAGGTCATGAATCCCATCATCGTCACGGCGATCGCTTCGATCCTGCTCGCCGGCTCCGCGCTGGCAGCCCCTGCGCGGGGGCAGGTGCTCGGGCAGGATGCGGCCGCCTGTGTCGGCGGTGGCGGACCCGCGATCCTCGCGACGCTGAGCGGGCTGAAGGATCGCAAGGGTGTCCTCAAGCTCGAGCTTTACCCGGCGAACGAGGCCGATTTCCTCGCGCCCGACATCAAGCTCAATGCCGCGGGGAAGGTCTTTCGCCGGGTCCGGGTAGCGATCCCGGCAGCGGGTTCGGTCGATATCTGCATCCGCGTGCCGCGCGCGGGCCGCTATGCGCTGCTCGCGGTCCACGACCGCGACGGCAAGAACAAGTTCAACTTCTTCTCGGACGGCGCGGGCTTCCCGGGCGCCGCCAAGCTCGGGATGTCACGGCCGAAGGTCGGGCAGGCGATCATCGACGCCGGCGGCGGTGTCACGACGACCGGGATCCGGCTGCAATATCTGCGTGGGCTCGGGGGCTTCGGTCCGCTGAAGAGCTGAGGCGGCCGCGATGCGGATCGTCGACGTCAACGAATTCTATTCGCCGACCGGCGGCGGCGTGCGCACTTACTGCGACCGCAAGATGTCGATCCTCGCCGACATGGGGCACGAACTGATCGTCGTCGCGCCGGGAACCGAGGACCGCGTCGAGGAGCGCCCCGGCGGCGGCAGCGTGGTCTACGTCAAATCGCCAAAGATGCCGTTCGATGCCAATTACGGGTTGTTCTGGGACGAGGCCGCGATCCACGCGGTGCTCGACCGCTACGATCCCGACGTGGTCGAGAATTGCTCGCCCTGGCGATCGGCCTGGTTCGTACTGAACTGGCAGGGGAGGGCGATCCGGTCCTTCTTTATGCACAACGACAATATGGAAGCGTACCCTAAGCGTTGGTTCGGGCGGGTCGCGTCGGGCGAGCGGATCGAGCGCGCGTTCGGCTGGTACGACCGCTACATGGATCGCTTCCTCCAGCGCTACGACACCGTCGTCACCAATGGCCCGGCGACGACTGCGCGGATGATGGCGCGTGGAGTGCGGGTCGACGGTACGATGACGCTCGGGATCGAACGGCGTCACTTCTCGCCGTCGTTCCGCGACGAACGGCTGCGCACCGCGCTGCTGGCGCAATGCGGGTTGCCGGCCGATGCGCATCTCCTGCTCGGGATCGGGCGGCACCACGCGGAAAAGCGCTGGCCGCTGGTGATCGACGCGGTGCTGCGCGCCGGCGCGACGCTGCCGGTCGGGCTCGTTATCCTGGGCCAGGGCATGGATACCAAGGCGCTGGAGCGGCATATCGGCGACGGGCCGCATATCCGGCTGTTCCGTCCCGTCTATGATCGCGAGCGGCTCGCCGAGATCATGGCAAGCGTGGACGCCTTCATTCACGGCAACGATACCGAGACGTTCGGGCTGGTCGGCTACGAGGCGCTCGCCTGCGGCGCACCGCTGATCATCCCGGACACCGGCGGCATGGGGGCGCTCGCCGGCCCGCTCTACTCCGAGACCTATCGCGGCGGCGACGCGCTCGATTGCGCCGATGCGATCCTCCGCTTCTTCGCGCGCGACCAGGTCGCGGTACGGCAAGCGGCGCGCGAGGCTGCGGCGCGGGTCCGCAGCGATGTCGATCACGCCGCCTTGCTGGTCGATCACTATGCCGGCGTCATCGCGGCGAAGGCTTCGGCCGGATAGCGCCGCGGCGCTGCTGTAAAATCGCTTTGCGGATTGTCACCGGACCACAACAATCCGCCGGCAAGCAAATGGATCGCAGCAGGAGAGCGCCATGATCATCGATCGCCGTTCGTTCGTCGCCACCGGAGTGCTCGGGTCGGGCGCGCTCGCGATCCCCAGCTTCGGCCACGCCGCCGCGGTCGGCGATCTTCGCGGGTTCACGCATGCGGTGGCGAGCGGGGAGCCCTCAGGCGAGTCCGTGCTGCTCTGGACCCGCTACGTGCCCGCCGACGGTGGGCCGGTCACGCTGCAGGTCGAGGTTGCCGAAACCGCCGATTTCACGCGCGTCCTGGGCGGCGGCGCGCAGGTCACCGGGCCGTGGCGCGACCATACCGCCAAGATCACGGTCGCAGGCCTGCGCCCCGGCCGGACCTATCATTATCGCTTCGTCGCACCCGATGGCGGCTTCTCGCCGGTCGGCAGGACGAGGACGCTGCCCGACGACGGTGCCAGGCAGTGGCGTGCCGCGATCTTTTCCTGCTCGAACCTCGGGTTCGGGTATTTCAACGCCTATGGCCACGCCGCCGCGCGCGAGGATCTCGACTGCGCGATCCATCTCGGCGACTATCTCTACGAA
>DATLME010000383.1:0-16234 GCA_035537395.1 Sphingomonas sp.
ATGGCCGCAAATGGCGCCGAAGCGCCTGGGAGACGATGGTTGTTCAAGGGGCTGCAGCCCATCATGTACGGCGGGCGCGAAGTGTGGCCGCTGGTCGAAGGCGGCAAGGGCGTCTCCGCGACCAATCACGCCAGCAGCGGCGCGTGGGCCGCGGCGGGCGGGATCGGCACCGTGAGCGCGGTCAATGCCGATAGTTTCGACGCCGAGGGCCGCATCATCCCGCAGGTCTATCGCGCGCTGACCCGCCGCGAGCGGCATGAGGAGCTCGTCCAGTACGCGATCGACGGTGCCGTCGCGCAGGTCCAGCGCGCGCATGACATCGCCGGCGGCAAGGGCGCCATCAACATCAACGTGCTGTGGGAAATGGGCGGCGCGCAGCGCGTGCTGCACGGCGTGCTGGAGCGCACCCGCGGGATGGTCGCCGGGGTCACCTGCGGCGCCGGCATGCCGTACAAGCTGAGCGAGATCGCGGCGTCGTACAACGTGCATTACCTGCCGATCATCAGCTCGGGCCGTGCGTTCCGCGCGCTGTGGAAGCGCGCGTATTCAAAGGCTGCCGAATGGCTGGCGGCGGTGGTGTACGAGGATCCGTGGCTGGCGGGGGGGCATAACGGCCTGTCCAATGCCGAGGATCCGCTCAAGCCGCAGGATCCCTATCCGCGGGTGAAGGAACTGCGCGAGGTGATGCGCGAAGGCGGCATTTCCGACGACGTGCCGATCGTGATGGCCGGCGGCGTCTGGTATCTGCGCGACTGGAGCGACTGGATCGACAATCCCGAACTCGGCAGCATTGCGTTCCAGTACGGCACCCGTCCGCTGCTGACCCAGGAAAGCCCGATTCCGCAGGATTGGAAGGACCGGCTGACGACGATCGAGGAAGGCGAGGTGCTGCTGCACAAATTCTCGCCGACCGGTTTCTATTCCAGCGCGGTGCGCAACCCGTTCCTGCGCAGCCTCGAGGCCCGCTCGATTCGCCAGATCGCGTTCTCGACGCAGGAGGCAGGCGACCATGTCTTCCAGCTCGACGTCGGGGTGAAGGGCAAGAATTTCTGGGTGACCCGCAACGACCTGCTGCTCGCCCGCCAGTGGTTCGGCGAAGGCCATACCGATGCGCTGAAGACGCCCGACAACACGCTGGTCTTCGTCAGCCCGATCGAGAAAGCCATGATCCGCAAGGACCAGGCCGATTGCATGGGCTGCCTGTCGCAATGCTCCTTCTCGAGCTGGGCGGATACCGAGACGAACTCGACCGGACGGCTCGCCGACCCGCGCTCGTTCTGCATCCAGAAGACGTTGCAGGACATCGCGCATGGCGGTGACATCGATCAGAACCTGATGTTCGCCGGCCATGCCGCGTACAATTTCAAGCGCGATCCGTTCTACTCGAACGGCTTCGTGCCGACGGTGAAGCAGTTGGTGGATCGGATCCTGACGGGGGATTGAGGAGATGGGCAAGGTCATCACGATCGACGTGGAATTCAGCGACGCGCTCAGCGAGCATGTCGCTGAACTGACCGGTGCTTATGGCCTCTACGACAATGTCGGCGATTACGTCCGCGCGCTGATCACGCGCGACCAGGAACTGGTGGAACGCCAGCGCTTCGAGACGTTGAAGACGGAATTGACGCGAGCGTTTGCCGCGTCGCCGGACAGCTTCCACCCCTCGACGCCCGAAGACGTGTTCGCACGCAACCGGCGGTGAGCGCGGCCGGCTTCGATGTCACCGACATCGCTGACGGCCATATCGACGACATTTACCTGTATTCACGGGCGCATTGGGGCGAGGCGAGGGCTCGCGACTATATCGTCGGGCTCTACGCCTGTTTCGATGCGATCGCCGCAAGGCGGGTGATCTGGCGCGCGATCGACGCCGATCTCGGAGAGGGCTTCGTCTGCCACTACAAGCGTCACCGCATCTACTGGCAGGTGACCGGCGCCGAGCGAGTCGTTATCGTCGCGGTGCTGCACGAGAGCATGCATCAGGCGCGCAGGCTGCGGAGCGATACCGACTAAGCTAAGCCCAGCCCTCCAGCACCTGATCCGGCGGGCGGTGGCCGTCGGCCCACATGCGGATGTTCTGGATAACCTTCTCGCCGGATGCGACGCGGCCTTCATAGGTGGCCGAGCCCATGTGCGGAGTCATCACCACGTTCGGCAGCGCGAGCAGCCGCGGGTCGATCTGCGGTTCGTGCGTCCAGACGTCGAGCCCCGCGCCGGCGATCCGGCCAGCCTCCAGCGCGTCGACCAGCGCCTCCTCGTCGACGATACCGCCGCGGCTGGCGTTGATCAGATAGACGTGCGGGCGCATCAGCGCGATCCGGCGGCGGTCGATCAGGTTCTCGCTCTCGGCGTTCCGCGGCGTATGGATTGTGAGGATGTCGATCGCGGCTAGCATTTTATCGAGATCGGGATGCCAGGTCGCGCCGAGCTGGCCTTCGAGCACCGCGGGCAGGCGGTGGCGATTATGATAGTGGATCGAAAGGCCGAAGGCCCGCGCGCGCATCGCCACCGCTTGCCCGATCCGCCCCATGCCGACGATGCCGAGCGCCTTGCCGCCGATCCGGTGACCGAGCATGCCTCCGGGGCTCCATCCCTTCCACTGTCCCGATCGCACCAGCTTTTCGCCCTCGGCAAGCCGCCGCGGGACCGAGACGATCAGCGCCATCGTCATGTCGGCCGTATCTTCGGTGAGCACGCCGGGCGTGTTGGTGACGATGATCCCGCGCGCCCGCGCGGCGCGCAGATCGATATGGTTCACCCCGGCACCGAAATTCGCGATCAGCTTCAGCCGCGGACCCGCGCCTGCGATCAGCGCCGCGTCGATCCCGTCGGTGACGGTAGGCACCAATACGTCGCAATCCGCCATCGCGGCCGCGAGATCGTCGCGCGCCATCGCGGCGTCGACGCGGTTGTTGACGGCGTCGAACAGCGTTTCGAACCGGTCCATGACGATGTCGGGCAGTTCGCGGGTGATCACGACCCGAGGGTGCGGAACCCTGATGCTGGCGGTGCGGCGATCATCGGTCATGTCGGCCGGGATTGGCGAACCGTGGCGGCGACGTCAACGGTGGTTGATGCGGTCCGCCGGCACGTTACAGATGCGGGCGAGCATAAGGACAGCAAGCATGCGCCACTTCGCCCTCATCATCGCCGCGACGGCGTCGCTGGCGCTCGACGTCGCCGCGCATGCCGCCGACGCCAAGAAGACCTTCCCCTATTATGCCTCGATCGCCGCCGGGCGCGCGCGGATGCGGACCGGTCCGGCGCGAAGCTATCCCGCGAGCTGGCTTTACCAGCGCGCCGACCTGCCGGTCCGCGTAGTCGGCGCATTCAAGGAATGGCGCCGGATCGAGGACCCCGATGGGACCCAGGGCTGGATGCAGGCGAACCTGCTGAGCGAAACCCGCACCGCGATCGTGCGTTCGTCGCAGCCGATCGAGATGCGCGAGCGCCCCGGCACCGACGCACGCCTGCAATGGCGTGCCGCGCCCGGGGTAGTCGGGCGGCTGAGCCAATGCGGCAGCGGCTGGTGCCGCCTCGACGTGAAGGGGCAGGCGGGGTTCGTCCAGATCGGCGCGTTGTGGGGCGTGGATGGCGGCGAGGTGTTGCCTTAGCCCCTGTGTCAATCGAGGTTCGGCGCCGGGAGGATCGAGCACTCTTCCGCACACGCGTCATCCCGGACTTGGTCCGGGATCCACCGTGCGGCAGATCGCTGTCGACGAGCGCGGGGACGGGTGGACCCCGGAACCAGTCCGGGGTGACGCCGTGGCCGGCTAGTTCATCAGCTCCACGGCCATCGCGGTTGCTTCGCCGCCACCGATGCAGAGCGAGGCCAGGCCCCGGCGCTGGCCGTTGGTCTGAAGCGCCGCCAGCAGCGTCGCCAGGATCCGCGCACCGCTCGCGCCGATCGGATGCCCGAGCGCGCAGGCGCCGCCATTGACGTTGAGCCGTGCGTGATCGAGCCCGAGATCGTGCATCGCGATCATCGAGACCGCTGCGAACGCCTCGTTGACCTCGAACAGATCGACCTCATCCTTGGTCCAGCCGGCGCGTTCCAGCGCCTTCGTCATCGCGAACACCGGCGCAGTGGTGAACAGCGCGGGGGCGTGCGCATGCGCGGCGTGGCTGACGATCCGCGCGACCGGGGTCAACCCGAGCCGTTCGGCGACGCTGGCGCGGGTCAGCACCAGCGCGGCGGCGCCGTCCGAAATCGACGAGGCGTTGGCCGCGGTGATCGTGCCATCCTTCGAAAAGGCGGGCTTGAGCGTCGGGATCTTGGTGATGTCGCCCTTTGCAGGTTGTTCGTCGAGACTGATGGTCTCGCTGCCCTTGCGGTTCTTGACGTCGACAGCGACGATCTCGCGCTCGAACGCGCCGGAGCGCTGCGCGCGTTGCGCGCGGGTCAGCGATTCGATTGCGTAATCGTCCATTGCCTGCCGGGTGAACTGATACTCGCGCGCCGTGTCCTCGGCGAAATTGCCCATCAGCTTGCCTGGTTCGTAGGCATCCTCCAGCCCGTCGAGATACATGTGGTCGTAGAGCGTGTCGTGGCCGATCCGCGCGCCGCCGCGATGCTTGCGCGAGAGATACGGGGCGTTGGACATGCTCTCCATCCCGCCGGCGACGAGCAGGTCGGCCGATCCCGCTGCGAGCGCATCCGCGGCGAGGATCGCCGCCTGCATTCCCGACCCGCACATCTTGTTGACCGTGGTCGCCTCGACATGGTCGCCAAGCCCGGCGCCGATCGCCGCCTGGCGCGCGGGTGCCTGGCCGAGCCCCGCGGGGAGCACGCAACCCATATAGATCCGCTCGACGGCGCTCGCAGCGACGCCGGCGCGTTCGACCGCACCCCGGACCGCCGCTGCGCCGAGTTCGGTCGCGCTGGCGCCGGCGAGGCTGCCCTGGAACGACCCCATCGGGGTACGGGCGTAGGACAGGATGACGATCGGGTCGGTGGCCATGAATTGCTCCGCGAGGTGATCGATGCGATCTGGGGACGTGGCCGGCCAATTACAAAGTTCCGCGACAAGCGCTAGGCGTGACCGCGTGTTCCGACGTCGCCCCGATGTATCGTGCGCGTGAGCGACGTGCTGGTCTGGGCTGGTGCGCTAGGGACGCTCGGCGCGATCGTCGGCAGTTTCGTCGCCGCGCTCGTGATCCGCTGGCCCGAGGGACGCTCGGTCGTCCACGGCCGCTCGGCATGCGACGCGTGCGGACGGACGCTGGGCGCGCGCGACCTCGTGCCGCTGATCAGCGCACTGCTGCTGCGCGGGCGCTGCCGGACGTGCGGCGCGGCAATCGACCCGCGGCACTGGCAGATCGAATCGATCGCTGCCGCGATCGGGATGTTCGCCGGGATCGCGGCGCCTTCACCGGTCGGGTTGGCGGGCGCGACATTCGGGTGGCTCCTGCTGGCGCTGGCCGCGCTCGACATCGCTGCCTTGTGGTTGCCCGATCGCCTCACCGGCGCGCTTGCCGCAGCGGGGCTGGCGACTGGCGCTCTGGGGGTTGCGCCGGCGATCGACGAGCGAGCGATCGGCGGGGCTGCGGGCTTCCTGGCATTGTGGCTGGTCGCGACCACGTACCGGCTGGTGCGCGGACGTGAAGGCATGGGCGGCGGCGATCCGAAGCTCTTCGGCGCGATCGGGCTTTGGCTCGGCTGGCGCATGCTGCCGGCGGTGCTGCTGCTGGCGAGCCTGGTCGGGCTCGCGGCGGTGCTGGTCGCGATGCTGCGCGGTGGTCGCATGGCGCGCGACACGCCGCTGCCGTTCGGGGCGCTGCTCGCGGTGGCGGCTTACCCCGCCTGGGTTGTCATGATAGGAAGCGCACCGTGATGATGTCCTTGCTCCTGCTTGTCGCGCAAGCCGCACCAGCGCAGCCTGCGGTCCCGGCGCCTCCGGTGACGCTCGGCCCGATCGGGCGGCAGAAGCTGCCGGCAAAAGGATGCGCGGCATTCGTCTGGAGCGTGTCCGATCGTACCCTGGTCGCGATGGCGACCGCGGAGCCCGCGCGGCTGCGGCTGTCGGTCGACGGCAAGACGATCGATGTCGCGCAGGTCGCGCAACGCGGCACCGGCGGGCTCGGGTTCGGTGGCGCGGCGGATTATGCGGGGGGCGATGTGACGGCGACGCTTGAAATGACGATCGTGACGCGGCGGGAGCTGTCGAAGGGCGCACACGTGCGCGATGCGCTGCTGCGGGTCGAACGCCGCGGTGGCGACGTGCTGGTCGTGCCGGTTGCCGGCCTGATCGGCTGCGCATGACCGCGCTCGCAGGGCAGCTGGCGCAGCAGCGCGCCGCATTCATGGCCGAGCTGCCCGTCCCGCTGTCGATCCGCAAGGACCGGCTCAAGCGCGCGGCGGCGATGGTGGCGGACAACGCCGCGCGCTTCTGCGACGCGCTGTCGGAGGATTTCGGCCACCGCAGCCGCGACCAGTCGATGCTCACCGACATCGGCGGGTCGATCGCACCGATCGCGCATGCATTGAAGCATCTCGATCGCTGGTCGCGTCGCGACAAGCGGCCGGTGCAGTTCCCGCTTGGTCTGCTCGGCGCGCGGGCCTGGGTCGAATATCAGCCCAAGGGCGTGATCGGGGTGATCGCGCCCTGGAATTTCCCGGTCAACCTGGTGATGTCGCCGCTCGCCGGGATCCTCGCGGCGGGCAACCGCGCGATGGTAAAGACCAGCGAATATACCCCGGCGACCGCGGCGCTCTTCGAGGAGCTCTGCCCGCGCTACTTCGACGCCGGCGAGCTCGGCTTCGTCTCGGGCGGTCCGGCGGTCGGGCAGGCGTTCGCCGAACTGCCGTTCGACCACCTCGTCTTCACCGGTGCGACCGGGATCGGCCGTCACATCCTCCACGCCGCGGCTGACAATCTCACGCCGGTCACGCTCGAACTCGGCGGCAAGTCGCCGGTGATCATGGGCAAGGGTGTCGACGTCGCCCGCGCCACCGAACGCGTGGCGCTCGGCAAGATGCTCAACGCCGGGCAGATCTGCCTGGCGCCCGATTACCTGATGGTTCGCGACGAGGACGAGCCTCGCGTCGTTGCCGGGCTGAAGGCCGCGGCGAGCGCGATGTACCCGACGCTGCTCGCCAACACCGATTACACCGCCATCATCAACGACCGGCACCACCAGCGCCTGACCGACTGGCTCGACGACGCCCGCAGCAAGGGGGCGACCGTGGAGACGGTCAATCCCGCGAACGAGGATTTCGCCAGCTCGAACAGCCGCAAGATGCCGCTCCACATTGTCCGCGACGTCACCGACGACATGACGATCATGCAGGAGGAGATCTTCGGCCCGATCCTGCCGATCGTCCGCTACGGCGAGATCGACGACGCGATCGCGCAGGTGAACCGGCGCGATCGCCCGCTCGGCCTCTATTATTTCGGACCGGATGCCGATGAGCGCCGCCGCGTGCTCGATCGTACGATTTCGGGCGGGGTGACGCTCGACGACGTGGTCATGCACGTGTCGATGGAAGACCTGCCGTTCGGCGGCATCGGCCCTTCCGGGATGGGCGCCTATCACGGGCAGGACGGCTTCAGGACCTTCAGCCATGCCAAGGCGGTGCTGAAGCAGGCGAAGATCGACGTGGCCAGGATCGCGGGGATGAAACCGCCCTACGGCAAAGCGCTGCGCAGCACGATTGCGCGGCAGATGAAGGTCTAGACTCCGCGCCCGCATCCGCCACGGCGAACGGAAGAAAGTCGTTATGCTCGCCCGACAGGGGCGTGTCGTCGCACGTGGCTTCCCACGGCGTCCGCCAATCCCTACATCGCGCTTCCGATGGCCCGACCCAAACCCCCAGTCTTCGAAAAGACCAAGATCGTCGCCGAAAACCGGCGCGCGCGGTTCGAATATTCGATCGATACCGTCTACGAGGCGGGCATCGCGCTCACCGGCACCGAGGTGAAGTCGCTCCGCTTCGGGCAGGGCTCGATCGCGGAAAGCTATGCCGAGGTAAGGGACGAGCAGGTCTGGCTGATCAACGCCAACGTGCCCGAGTTCAGCCACGGCAACCGCTTCAACCACGAGGCCAAGCGCCCGCGTAAATTGCTCCTTCACGAGCGCGAAATAAACAAGCTCCATGGTGCGGTCGCGCGGCAGGGCATGACGCTCGTGCCGCTGTCGGTGTATTTCAATTCCAAGGGGCGTGCGAAGGTGGAACTGGCATTGGCCAAGGGTCGCAAGGACCACGACAAGCGCGAGGCGATCAAGGAACGCGAGTGGAAGCGCGAGGCCGGTCGCGTGCTGCGCGATCGCGGTTGATGGCCAGCGCCGCACCGACGGTCTGGCAGCGCTTCGTCGCGTGGGGCCGCCGCAATCTGCCGACCCGCGAATCGATGGAGCAGAACCGGCTGCTGCGCCCGGTGGCGCACCGCGTGCTCGCCCCCGAATTGTGGCGGTTCACCCGGCGTTCGGTGCCGCGCGGCGTCGCGCTGGGCATGATCACCGGTATCCTCTTCCCGGTGGCGCAGATCCCGCTGTCCGCGGTGCTCGCGCTGCCGATCCGGGCCAACGTGCCGACCGCGGCGATGACCACGCTGATCACCAATCCGCTGACCACCCCGCCCTTGTGGGTCGGTGCCTATTGGATCGGACGGTGGATTCTTCATCTCGACGATCATCTGCCGGGCGCGCCGGTCGCCGATGCAGCGAACACCGGCTGGGTCCAGTGGCTGCTGTCCGAAGCGGGGCCGGCGACCGCGATCGGGTTGCTGATCATCACCGCGGTGGCCGCGATCGGAGGCTTTCTATTGTCTGCGCTCGGCTGGCGCCTGTGGATCGCACGCAAGTGGCGAAGTCGTCACATAAAATACCAGAATTGACGAAGCGTATTAACGGCGTAGAACACGTCGCATCCTGAGTCTCTTCCGAGGAACATCGATGCGCCTGACGCTTACAGCTGCCATTCTGCTCGCCTCTGCTGCCTCCGGCGCAGCCTATGCCCAGACCAATGCCGCCGCCTCGAGCGCCGCGACCGCGACCGCGAAGCCCAAGCTCGGCACCTTCGGCATCGACACCAGCGCGATGGACACCGCGGTGCCCCCGGGCGACGATTTCTACCGCTTCGTCAACGGCAAGTGGATGGACCGTACCGAGATCCCCGCCGATCGTTCGAGCTGGGGCGGCTTTGCGATCCTGCGCGACCTGTCCGATCAGCGGACCCGCCTGGTGATCGAGGAAGCCGCCAAGGCGCCGACCTCGCCTGACAGCGCCAGCGTGCGCGAGAAGATCGGCGCTACCTATGCGACCTTCATGGACGAGGCCACGATCGAGGCGCAGGGCGCAGCCCCGCTGAAGCCGTATCTTGCCCGCATCAACGCGATCGGCACGCCGGCGGATCTCGCCCGTGCCTTTGCGAGCGCGACGATGCGCGGGATGGACATGCCGATGGGCGCGGGCATCCAGCAGGACCTGAAGGACAACACCGTTTATGCGGTCTATATGGGGCAGGGCGGTCTCGGCCTTCCCGACCGCGACTATTATCTCGTCGACAACCCCAAGTTCGTCGAGACGCGCGCCAAATATCTGACGCATATCGCAACCATGCTGCGGCTTGGCGGCGTTGCCGATCCGGCCGGTGCGGCCCAGCGGATCTTCAATCTCGAAAAGGCGATCGCGCAGGTTCACTGGACCCGCGCCGAACAGCGCCAGGTCGAAAAGGCGTACAACCCGATGGAGGTCGCGGCGCTCGCGACGACGATGCCCGGGTTCGACTGGAAGACCATGCTCGACGCGCAGCAGGTCGGCAGCCAGACCCGCGTGATCGTGGCCCAGCCCTCGGCGCTGACCGGCACCGCCAAGATCGTCGCGGCGACCCCGCTGTCGACGTGGAAGGAATATCTCTCCTTCCACGAGATCCGCCGCGCGGCGCCGTTCCTGTCGTCTGCGTTCGTGAACGAGAATTTCGCGTTCAATGGCACGGTTCTTTCGGGAACGCCGCAGCTGAAGGAGCGCTGGAAGCGCGGCGTCGATCTGGTCAACGGCAGCCTCGGCGAGGCGGTCGGCCAGATCTATGTCGAGCGTTATTTCCCGCCCGAAGCGAAGGCGAAGGCCGACGAACTGGTCCGTAATCTGATCGCCGCGATGGACATCCGCCTGTCCAAGCTGGAGTGGATGGCGCCCGAGACCAAGACCAAGGCCCGTGCCAAGCTGGCCGCGTTCACGCCCAAGATCGGCTACCCCGACAAGTGGCGCGACTATTCGGGGCTGGTGGTTCGCCGTGGCGACGTGCTCGGCAACGCCGATCGCGTGGCGGCATTCGATTACGCGTTCCAGCTCAACAAGATGGGCAAGCCGGTCGATCGTTCCGAATGGTTCATGACGCCGCAGACGGTGAACGCCTATGCGAATCCGCTGATGAACGAGGTCGTGTTCCCGGCCGCGATCCTGCAGCCGCCGTTCTTCGATCCAAACGCCGATCCCGCGGTGAACTATGGCGGCATCGGTGCGGTGATCGGGCACGAACTCAGCCATCATTTCGACGACCAGGGCCGCAAGTTCGACCCCAAGGGCAATTTCTCGGAATGGTGGACGCCGCAGGACGTGACTCGGTTCAAGGCCCTGACCGACAAGGTTGTCGCGCAATATGGCGCATACGAGCCGGTCGCCGGCAGCAAGGTCAATGGCGAGCTGACGCTGGGCGAGAACATGGCCGATCTGGCGGGGCTCAACGTCGCCTACGACGCTTATCAGATCTCGCTGAAGGGCAAGAAGGCACCGGTGCTCGGCGGCTATACCGGCGACCAGCGCTTCTACCTCGGCTTCGGGCAGATCTGGCAGACCAAGGCACGCGAGGCCGCGCTTCGCCAGCAGATCACGACCGACCCGCACACGCCGGGTGCGTGGCGCGGCTACGTCGTGCGGAACGTCGATCCCTGGTACGCGGCGTTCGGCGCCAAGCCGGGGCAGAAATTCTACCTCGCACCGGCCGACCGCATCCGCGTCTGGTAATCGCGCCGGGCCGCTCCGGTTTCTCACACCGGAGCGGCTCGTCCGATCGAGCGGGCGATCGCCTCTCGGTCATGCTCGGCCAAGTCAGCGCTTGACGTTGCGGACCTGCTGACCAGAAGACAGGCAATGGCATCGCTCCCCGTTTTCGCCGGCTCGTCACCCGCTAGGGCCGCCGCGTTCGTCGCGGGGGTGACCACCCTGGCAGCGGCGGCGTTGGTCCTGCTGACCGCCGAAAGCATCGCGGCAGCGGCCGGCTTCGTGGCGATGGGCCTCGTCGTCGGCGGTGCGGTGTTCGCCTGGCGTCTGCTTGGGCCTGCCAAGGGCGTCGAACAGCGGACCATCGACTGGGATTTCACGCGCAAGCTCGCCGAAGCCAGCGTCGATGCGGTCGCAGTCACCGATCGCGCCGGCCGGCTGATCTGCGCCAACGATGCTTACGAGACGCTGTTCGCGGGGTTTCCGACGCCCCCGGGTGTGCCGCTCGACGACGACGGCGTCGAACTGCTCAGCGCCGCCGGCCGGCACGGCTGGCGCGACGGCATCGCGCATGCCACCGACCTGTCGGTCGACGGGACCAAATTGTCGGTACGGATCACGCGCGCGGGCGACGAGGCGGACATGCTCGTCTGGTCTTTCGCGGTCCTGCACGAGGAAGATCTGGCGACTTCGACCGAGATGCTGATCTCGGGGCATCCCGGTGACCGGCTCGGCGGGGCAGGGGTGATGACCGCGCTGATCGCCTCGGACGGCCGGATCCGCGCGGCGAACCGGGTGTTCGCGGCCCGCGCGCTCGGCGGTGACGGCGAAATCGAAGGGCGCGACTTCGGTCGGCTGTTGATCACCGATAGCCGAGGACTGGTCCGCTTCGAACGCGAGGGCCTCGACGGCACGCCGCTGCGCGTTCTCCAGATCCCGTTCATGGAGGGCGATCACGCGCCCGTTCTCGTCGCGCTGCTCGATGACGAGGATACCGCGCCGGCGATCGGCGCGAGCGCATCCGCGCATGTCCGCAGCCTCGTCAGCCTGATGCCGTTCGGCATGGCGCTGGTCGATCGCGAAGGGCGCTTCCTGCAGATGAACGATTCCTTCGTCCGCGCCGCCTCGGTCGATCCGCAGTCGCCGCCGCTCTATCCGGGCGATCTGGTGGTTCGCGAGGACAAGTCGGCGGTGGCTGACGCGATCCGGCGGTTCGCCGGAGGCGCCACGCATTCGATGGACATGGCGATCCGGCTGAAGGACCATCCCGACGAGCCGGTCGCGCTGACGATCGCGGGGGCGCGCGGGCTCGGGGATGCCGCGGTATTCCTCAGCCTGAAGGACAATACCGAGGAGACGAGGCTCAAGCGCCAAGTCGCACAGGCGACCAAGATGCAGGCGGTCGGGCAGCTCGCGGGCGGCGTCGCACACGACTTCAACAACATCCTGACCGCGATCATCGGCCATTGCGATCTGATGATGATGCGTCACTCGCCGGGCGACAGCGATTATGACGATATCCAGCAGATCCGCACCAATTCGAACCGTGCGGCAAGCCTGACCCGCCAGCTGCTCGCCTTTTCGCGTCAGCAGACGCTCCGCCCGCAGATCCTCCAATTGCCCGACGTGGTCTCCGAGGTGTCGAACCTGCTCAAGCGGCTGATGGGCGAGACGGTGCGCCTGGACGTCAGCCACGGCCGTGGGCTCGGCGCAGTACGGGCCGATCCCGGGCAGCTCGAGCAGGTCGTGGTGAACCTCGCCGTCAACGCGCGCGATGCGATCATGGCGGCGAACCCGCGCGGCGGGGGGACGCTGACGATCCAGACCCGCGCGCTGCCCGCGTCGCAGGTGCGCGCGCTCGGTTACGACATCCTGCCGGTCGCGGATTATACGACCCTGGTGGTCAGCGACACTGGCACCGGCATCCCGCCCGAAGTGCTGCCGAAGATCTTCGAGCCGTTCTTCACGACCAAGGAGGTCGGCAAGGGCCCCGGGCTCGGGCTGTCGACGGTGTACGGCATCGTCAAGCAATCGGGCGGGTACATCTTCGCGGATTCGAAGCCGGGGCAGGGCGCCAGCTTCACGCTCTATCTCCCGGTCCACACCGCCGACGCGGCGCCCGCGCCCGCCCGCCTCGCGGCGCCGCGCTCGACGGTGAAGCCCGCCGAGATGTGGGGCACGGGGACGATCCTGCTTGTCGAGGACGAGGACATGGTCCGTGCGGTCGCCGAGCGCGCGTTGACCCGTCAGGGCTATACCGTGCTGACCGCGGAGAATGGCGAGGTCGCGCTCCAGATCCTCGAAAAGACCGAACGCCCCGACCTGCTGATCAGCGACGTGGTGATGCCGACGATGGACGGCCCCACCATGGTCCGCCACGCGCGCGAAAAATATCCCGACCTGCCGATCATCTTCATGTCGGGGTATGCGGAAGAACAATTGCGCCGGTCGATCGATCTCGATCACGTCGCATTTCTGCCCAAACCCTTCTCGGTTCAGCAGCTTGCGGAGGCTGCCCGCGACGTTCTTCTGGCCCGCTGATCCGACTGGAACTTTCCGCGGACACCCGATATGACCCGACCATGACAGTACCCAGGCAGATCCTCATCGTCGAGGATGAACCACTCATCGCCATGATGCTCGAGGACTTTCTCGACGTGCTGGACAAGCAGACTGCCGGCGTCGTCGACACGGTCGCCGATGCGCTCGCCCGCATCGCGCTCGGCGATCTGGATGCGGCGATCCTCGACGTCAACCTGCGTGGCGGCGAGAAGAGCACTGCCATCGCCGAAGCGTTGGCCGCCAGGAACATCCCGTTCGTCTTCGCGACCGGCGGCGGCGACGACAGCGTCGACGAACGCTTCCGCGATCGGCCGCGGCTGCAAAAGCCGTTCACGATGGATGGCGTCGCCAAGGCGCTGGACGGGTTGCAGGTCGCGCAAACCATGTGATCGAAGCTTGCGCAGCAGCGATGCTGGACGCAATAGACTGTCGCCATGACCCAGTTCGACAAGTCCCGCCTGCCGAGCCGCCATGTGTCGGTCGGCCCCGAGCGCGCGCCGCACCGCAGCTATTACTACGCGATGGGCATCGCCGAGGAGGACATCGCCAAGCCGTTCGTCGCGCTGGCGTCGGCGGGCAACAATTCCGCCCCTTGCAACACCACGCTCGACGCGCAGGCGGATGCCGCGCAGCATGGCGTGATCCAGGGCGGCGGGCTGCCGCGACGGTTCAATACCATCACCGTGACCGACGGGATCGCGATGGGGCATCAGGGCATGAAGTCCTCGCTCGTCAGCCGTGAGGTCATCGCGGATTCGGTCGAGCTGTCGGTGCGCGGCCATTGCTACGACGCGCTGGTCGGCTTTGCCGGCTGCGACAAGTCGCTTCCGGGCATGATGATGGCGATGTTGCGGCTCAACGTGCCGTCGGTGTTCGTCTATGGCGGCTCGATCCTGCCCGGCCGCTTCCAGGATCGCGACGTTACCGTGGTCGACGTGTTCGAGGCGGTGGGGCGCTATGCCGCGGGGACATGCCCGCTCGCCGAGGTCCATGCGCTCGAAAAGGTCGCGTGTCCCGGTCACGGCGCGTGCGGCGGCCAGTTCACCGCCAACACCATGGCCTGTGTCGGCGAGGCAATCGGGCTGTCGCTGCCCAACAGCAACATGGTGCCGGCGCCCTATACCAGCCGCGAACAGATCGCGGTCGCTGCGGGCGCGCAGGTGATGGAGCTCATCGCCAGCCGCCTGCGCCCGCGCGACATCTGCACGCGCGAGGCTTTCGTCAACGCGGCGCGGATCGTCGCCGCAACCGGCGGCTCGACCAATGCCGCGCTCCACCTGCCGGCGATGGCCAACGAAGCCGGGATCGACTTCGATCTGTTCGACGTCGCGGAGGCGTTCAAAACGACGCCCTACATCGCCGACCTAAAACCCGGCGGCCGCTACGTCGCCAAGGACATGTACGAGGCGGGTGGCGTCTACATGCTGATGAAAACGCTGATGAACGAAGGGCTCCTCCACGGCAACTGCATGACAGTAACTGGGCAAACGTTAGGCGAGAACATCGACGAAGTGACGTGGAATCCCGACCAGAAGGTGATCTACGACGCGCGCACGCCGATCACGGCTACCGGCGGCGTGGTCGGATTGCGGGGCAGTCTCGCTCCGGAGGGCGCGATTGTGAAGGTCGCCGGCATGGCGCGGCTTCAATTCGAAGGCCCGGCTCGCGTCTTCGACTGCGAGGAGGACACCTTTGCCGCCGTCGAGGCGCGGCAGATCCGCGAGGGCGAGGTAGTGGTGATTCGCTACGAGGGACCGAAGGGCGGGCCCGGCATGCGCGAGATGCTGTCGACAACCGCCGCGCTTTACGGGCTCGGCATGGGCGAGAAGATCGCACTGATCACCGACGGGCGCTTCTCCGGTGCCACCCGCGGCTTCTGCATCGGCCATGTCGGACCGGAAGCGGCGGATGGTGGCCCTATCGCACTGATCGAAGACGGCGACACGATTCGGATCGACGCGGAAGCAGGAACGATCGACCTGCTCGTCGACGATGCGGTACTCGCCGAGCGTCGAGCGGCGTGGCAGCCGCGCGTCAACGACTATCAGTCGGGCGCGCTGTGGCGCTATTCGCGCACTGTGGGCCCGGCTTGGCAGGGCGCGGTCACGCACCCGGGTGCCACTGCCGAGCGACATGTCTATGCGGATATCTGAGCCGGCGCGATGATCCCGCTCGACGGTCGGCCGATCCTGACCGCGGCCGCGATGCGTACCGCAGAGAATGCGAAGATCGCGGGGGGTACGAGCGTCGACGCGCTGGTCGAGCGTGCCGGTAGTGCGATCGCTGAGGCGGTAGCGCGTTTCGCTGGTGCACGCGATGTGCTGGTCCTGTGCGGTCCCGGGAACAACGGCGCCGACGGCTATGTGGCCGCGACGAGACTGCGCACCGCCGGCCACTCCGTTCGCGTTGCGGCCAGCCATCCCGCACGGACAACTGCCGCGCGGCGTGCTTGCGCGACGTGGAGCGACGAGGTCGGCGAGCTGCACACGGTAAGGCCAGCGGCGGTGCTGGTGGATGCGCTGTTCGGCACCGGGCTGGCACGACCGCTCGATACGTCGGCCGCGGCATCGCTGCGCCGGCTGGCCGAGGTAGCCGAGCTGTCGATCGCGGTCGATCTACCGAGCGGCGTTGCGACCGACGATGGTACGGTGTTGAACGAGCCGCCCGCCTTCACGATGACGTTGGCGCTCGGTGCAGCCAAACCGGCGCATCTGCTGCAACCGGCAGCCCG
>DATLME010000384.1:0-2166 GCA_035537395.1 Sphingomonas sp.
ACCGCCAGCGTGTCGGACGCGCTGCGGCTCGGCTGCGCGGCGATCGGCTTTACGATCTATCCCGGTTCGGACCAGGTGTTCGACCAGATGGAGGAGATCCGCGAGCTGAGCGAAGAGGCCAAGGCGGTCGGGATCGCGACGGTGATCTGGTCGTATCCGCGCGGCGGCACGCTGTCGAAGGACGGCGAGCTCGCGCTCGACGTCGGCGCCTATGCCGCGCACATGGCGGCGTTGCTCGGCGCGCACATCATCAAGACCAAGCTGCCGACCGATCACATCGAGCAGAAGGAAGCGGTCGCGGTCTACAAGGACGGCGACTGGTCGACGATGGCGAGCCGGGTGAAGCACGTCGTTCAGTCGAGCTTCGCTGGACGCCGGATCAACGTCTTTTCGGGCGGCGCGTCGAAGGGCGCGGACGCGGTGTTCCAGGACGCTCGCGACATCCGCGACGGCGGCGGCAATGGCTCGATCATCGGCCGCAACACTTTCCAGCGGCCGCGCGCCGAGGCGCTCGCGATGCTCGAGCGGCTGGTCCGCATCTACAAGGGCCAGGAATGATCGCAGCCTCGGCGGCGGGCGCCGCATGACCGAAGATCCGCTGGGTCCGCTCGATCCCGACTTCGCCGACAATTTCCGCCGCGACGTCCGGCGCCCGCCGTGCCAGCTATATCTGGTGTCGCCGCTCGACGTGAGCGGCGGCTTTCCGGACCGGCTGGCACGGGCGCTCGATGCGGGACCGGTGGCGGCGTTCCAGTTCCGAGTGAAGGATGTCGACCAGCACCTGGCCGCTGCGCTCGCGGAACCGTTGCAGCGGATCTGCGGCGATCGCGAGGTCGCGTTCATCGTCAACGACAGCGTCGGGCTCGCCAAGCGGCTGGGCGCGGACGGCGTTCATCTCGGGCAGGACGATGGCGATCCACGCGAGGCGCGGGCCGCGCTTGGTCCGGCGGCGCAGATCGGCGTGACGTGCCATGACAGCCGCCACTTCGCGATGGAAGCGGGTGAGGCTGGCGCCGACTATGTCGCGTTCGGCAGCTTTTATCCGACGACGACAAAGGTCACGACGCACCGGCCCGAGCTGTCGATCCTGTCGTGGTGGTCGGCGGTGTTCGAGATCCCTTGTGTCGCGATCGGCGGGATCACGATCGAGAACGCTCCACCGCTGATCGCCGCGGGTGCGGATTTCCTGGCGGTGTCCCAAGCGATCTGGGGCGGGGACGAGGCGGCCGCGGTGCGGGGATTTGCGGAGCTGCTCGGGTGAACTTTGCTCCAACACGATCGTCATCCCGGCGAAAGCCGGGACCGAGAGTTTCGAACGACCTCGCTCGTGGCTTTGGGTGCCGGGTCAAGCACGGGATGACGTTGAAGGAGGTCGCCGGGACCCAATCCGATCGTGAGCCGTTGCTCGTCGAAGCGTTTCAGTAAGGGGTTCTAGATGAGGATAACGACATTTGCCGCGGCAGCGATCGCGCTGGTAGCCGCAGGCACCCAGGCGCAGGCTCCTACCAAGCAGACCCCACCTCTCGATCGGTCGATCCTCCACGTTCAGGTCATTCTCGACCGGCTTGGCTTCGGGCCGGGCGTGCTCGACGGGCGGGGCGGGCAGTCGCTGGTCGCGGCGCTGAAGGGTTTCCAGGAATCGCGCGGGCTGCCGACTACCGGCAAGGCCGACAAGCGTACCCTCGGTGCGCTTTACCAATATCGCGCGCAGCGCCCGGTAGCAGCGGTGACACTGACCCGCGA
This sequence comes from Sphingomonas sp., assembly GCA_035537395.1. Taxonomy (GTDB): domain Bacteria; phylum Pseudomonadota; class Alphaproteobacteria; order Sphingomonadales; family Sphingomonadaceae; genus Sphingomonas. Next base: position 1,744 of record DATLME010000384.1, read on the forward strand.
GATCCTCATGGGTCCGTACATCAACCCGCTGCCGAAGGATTATGCGCTCCAGGCCAAGCTGCCGACGATCGGCTATCGTACGCCGATGGAGAAGCTCGGCGAGATGTTCCACACGACGCCGGCGGTGCTGATCGCGCTGAACTCGCCGAGCACGCGATTGAAGGTCGGCAACAAGATCGTCGTGCCGAACGCGCTGCCGACCTCGCGCGACTATGATCCCAAGCTGCGTGGCGACTGGCGCCAGACGCTGGCGATGCTCAACGTCGATGCCAATCAGCCGACCGCGGACCATGTCGTCGTCGACAAGTCGGATTCGGTGCTTCGTGTCCTCGACAAGGACAACAAGCTGATCGCGCAGTTTTCCGCGACCATGGGATCGGAAAAGGACCCGCTGCCGCTCGGCAACTGGAAGATCAACGGCGC
>DATLME010000385.1:0-8676 GCA_035537395.1 Sphingomonas sp.
GCCGCAAGTTGTCAGATGGTGAAAGGCTTAGAAGCCTGCCTTCACGCCTACATAGCCGTAGCGGCCACGGACGTCGTAGATGCCCGAGCCAGCGCCGACCCCGGTCAGACCCAGCGGCGGCAGACGATCGCCGACATTGTCCACACCGACATAGATGTTGAACTTCGGGTTGACCTGCAGATCGAAGCGGACGTCGTGGTAGAATACATCCGGGTAGAACTGACGATCGGCGTAGTCGGCGTTTTCTGGCGCACGGCCCTGCACCGACAGCGTGTCCTCAGCGAAGGTGCTGATCGTCATCTGGTCGATCCAGCGCATCTGGTACCCGAAGGTGACCGCGCCGAACTTGACGTTGGTGTTGACGTTGACCTGATCGTCCGGATCACCGAGCTCGGAAAGGATCCGGTTGGCGCGGTTGGGATCGGCCGGGTTGAGGAACTCGTTCCGCTCCAGTGTGTGCGTCCAGATCGCGTTCAAGCTGACCGTTCCGAAGCCGAACGTCTTGCGATAGTTCAGTTCGGTGTCGATGCCGCGTGCCGTCAGCTTGGCGTAGTTCAGTGAGTTCTGCTGAAGCGAGCCCTGGATGATCTGGAACGGTGCTTCTTCGTTCGGACCAACACCGCCGGTGCGATTACGCTGGAACAGACCGCAGAACTGGTTGTTCAGGTCCGCCGCATCGTAGCAGGCGTTCATGATCTGCTGCGCCGACGGCGCCGTGATCACATCGTCCACCGTGATGTCGTAGTAATCGACCGAGAGCGAGAAGCCCGGCACGAAGCGTGGCGTCAGGACACCGCCGACCGTGAAGTTGTCCGAAGACTCCGCCCGCAGGTTCGGATTGCCGCCCGAGAGGATCTCGATCGACGAGGTGTAGACGAAATCATACGACGTCGGGATGCCATCGGCCGCACAATTCGCCGCGCGGGTCGCCGAGCCAGTACCGATGTTCCGTGCGGAGCAAGGATCGTTGGGCGCAGGTGCGAAGTTCTGGCTGACGTCCGAATACAGATCGACCAGGTTCGGTGCACGAACAGCGCGCGTGTAGGCACCGCGGAAGCGGATGTCCTGCAACGGGCGCCACGTGACCTCGCCGCCGTACGAATAGGTCGTACCCGTCGCACCCTTATAGTCCGAGATACGGCCCGAGCCGGTCACGGTCAGTTCCTGGATGAAGGGCAGATCCTTCAGCAGCGGAATGCGAACCTCGCCATACGCTTCCTTCACTTCGAACGCCGGTGCGCTGAAGCTGGGGATCGCGTTGTAGAAGGCGTATCCAGCCTGGGTCAGATCGTCGAGATCATACTCGACGCGCTCGCGGCGGTATTCGCCACCGAATGAGAAGCCGATCGGACCGCCCGGCAGCTCGAACAGCTGGCTGAGGTCGCCCGCGACAAAGCCCGATGCGACAAACTGCTTGATCTTGCCGGTCGCACGCGAGTCGACGAGCACGTAGTCGAGCGCCTGCGGGGTCACCGATCCCTGCCCGAACGGGTTGATCGGAACGCATGCCGCGATATCGGCAGCGAGGATGCCCGCATCGTCACCATAATCGGCAGTGCCGGTGGGATTCAGCTTCGAGCGGCAGGTGATCTGGCCAGTGGCCGGATCGCGGACCGAGTCGACGCCGAGCAGGTAGCGCTGGACGTTGACGTTGCCGATGATCGTCGCGGTTTCACGATGCTCGCCATAGTTGGCCGAGATCTCGTAATTCCAGTCGTCGTTGAATTCGCCGCGGAGACCGGCGACCACGCGATAGGTCTCACGAACGAACTTCTCGTCGCGGATACCGAAATCGACCCAGTTGCGGCGCACACCGAAGCGGAAGGTGCCGGCTGCGATAGCTGCACGCTGCGTTGCGAGCTGCTGCGCAGGCGTCGGGCCAGGAGTGCCGTCCGCAAGCGTTCCCTGAACGAACGCGGCGCCGGTGTTGGCGTTGACCGTGGTGGCGCTGAGCTGCTGCGTCAGCAGGGCTCGCGCCTGAGCCGACAGGAAGGGATTGTCCAGACGGATGCGCTCGCGTCCGCCGGGATCGCCCAAGGTGGTGCCCTGCGAGAAGAACGGGCCGCTCTGCGAACCGAACGCTTCCGACCGGACATACTTTGCTTCGACGAACGGGACCAGCGCGTCGCTGATCTCGTAATGCGCGATGACGTTGGCCGAGTAGCGATCGAGCTGCGGCGACAGCGTCAGCAGCTGACCCTCGCGGCTCGACGTGCCGTTGCCGCCGATATAGTTGCCGTTCGGACCGAGGCCGACGCGGGTGCCGGTCTGCTGAATGAGCGAACCATCGGGCTGGAACAGGTAACCGCAGGTGAATGCAGCACCGTTTGCCGCGCCGCAAACCGGGTTGGAGTTGGCCTGGAAGATCCCGACCTGGCCGCCGAGCGAGATCGTCGCCGAGCGGATATCGCGGTAGAAGGTGCGATCGGGCGTGCCGTCGGCGCCGTTGACGGAGCCTGCCGGATCGGTGTCGGTGACGACATAGGCGTCGTTCTGGCGCAGCCCACGGCCACCCGAGCCGTAGTAACGCTCCTGATGGGCATATTCGAGGTTCACCGCGATGTTACCGCGATCGTCCCCGAAGTTGGTGCCGGCCAAGCCTGACACGTAATAGTTGCCGGCGTCGCCGCGCTCGCTGACGCCGCTCTGGCCGCGAAGGCTGAGGCCGCTGTAATTGTCCTTGAGGATGAAGTTGACGACACCCGCGATCGCATCCGACCCGTAGATCGACGAACCGCCGCCGGTGATCACTTCGACCCGCTCGATCAGATCGGTCGGGAAGGTGTTCACGTCCGGCGACACTGCGTTGACGAGAACGTCGCCGCCGACGTGACGACGGCCGTTGACCAGCACAAGCGTACGCTGCGTGCCGAGACCGCGAAGATCGAGCAAGTTAAGACCGCGCGTTCCAAGGAAGCGAGTCGAGTTCTGTTGGCTGAAGGTGGAGCGTAGCTGGGGCAGTTCGTTCAGCACGTCGCCGACCGAGATCTGCCCGGTCTCGAAGAACTGGTCGCCGCTGACAACCGAAATCGGCGCGTTCGACTCAAGGTTCGGGCTGCGGATGCGCGACCCCGTTATGACGATGTCGGTCGCGGCAGTGGTGTCGTCGGCCTGCGTTCCCGCGCCAACGTCAGTGCCCGTCTGGCTGACAGTCGAATCAGCTGGCGTCGTCGTCTGGGCACCAGCGCCCGAAGACAGCAGCAACGAACTCGCAAGCGCAGCCGCGCTCGCCGAAAATACCCAGGTTCTCATCCAATATTCCCCGTATGGCGCTCATGCGCTCGTGGGGATTACGCTGGAGAACCGTACGCAGGGACACAAGCAGTTTAACGGCTCAAACGCTCAGGACCGAACACTCTTCCGAACAGTGTCACAAAAAAGCCACATCACACTAACCGCGATAAGCTCGCGGTCACCGCTCGATACACATTGCGATGCCCATGCCGCCGCCGATGCACAACGTGGCCAGACCCTTCTTCGCGTCGCGCTTCTGCATTTCGTAGATCAGCGTGGTCAGCACGCGCGCGCCGCTGGCGCCGATCGGGTGGCCGAGCGCGATCGCGCCGCCGTTGACGTTGACCTTGGCCGGATCCCAGCCGAGTTCCTTGCCGACCGACAGCGCTTGCGCGGCGAACGCCTCGTTGGCCTCGATCAGGTCGAGCTCGGCGATCGTCCAGCCAGCCTTGTCGAGCGCGCGACGGGTCGCGGGGACGGGGCCGATGCCCATCACCGAGGGATCGACGCCCGCGCTGGCCCAGCTGCGGATCGTCGCCAGGATCGGGCTGCCGCGACGTTCGGCTTCGTCGCGGGTCATGATCACCAGCGCCGCTGCGCCGTCGTTCAGGCCGCTGGCGTTCGCCGCGGTGACGCTGCCGTCCTTCTTGAAGGCGGGCCGCAACCCGGACACGCTGTCCAGCGTCGCGCCCGCACGGATATATTCATCGTCGGCGATGACGGTGTCGCCTTTGCGCCCCTTCACCGTCACCGGCGCGATCTCGTCCTTGAACCGCCGGCCGTCGCGCGCCGCTTCGGCATTGTTCTGCGAACGCACTGCGAACGCGTCCTGCTCGCCACGGGTGACCTGATATTGCTCGGCCAGATTCTCGGCGGTGATGCCCATGTGGTAGCCGTTGAAGACGTCGGTCAGGCCATCCTTCACCATGGTATCGACCAGCGCGAGATCGCCCATCTTCTGGCCGCCGCGCATGGATTGCGCATGTGCGCTGAGCGACATCGATTCCTGGCCGCCGGCAACGACGATCGTGGCGTCCCCGGTCGCGACCGCCTGACAGGCGAGCGCCACGGCGCGAAGCCCCGAGCCGCAGACCTGGTTGACGCCCCAGGCAGGCACTTCCTTGGGGATGCCGGCCGCCATCGACGCCTGCCGCGCCGGGTTCTGGCCCTGCGCCGCCGTCAGTACCTGGCCGAGGATCACCTCGGAGACGTCGGCGCCCGACACCCCGGCCTGCGCCAGCGCGGCCTCGATCGCGACCCGACCGAGCTCGTGCGCTGGCGTCGCCGCGAAGGCGCCGAGAAAGCTGCCAACCGGCGTACGCTTGGCGGCGGTGATCACGATGTCGGTCATGGCGGATCCTTTCGGTTTGGGTGCCTCTTAGGCTAGCCGAGCGAGTCGATCCAGTCGGCGAGCGGCTGCCACGTCTGCACGCGCGCCCGGCTGCCGACGATCATGCCGACATGCCCGATCGCAAGGTCGCGGCGCTGCGCCAGTCCCGCTGCGGTGGCGGCGGGAACGATCCGGTCGGTCTGGGAGACGAACTCGATCGCCGGGCAGCGCAACGCCGCGGGCCCGACCGCGATGCCGCCGATGCGCCACTGGCCATTGCCCGGCAGGTCGGCCTCCACCAGCGAGTCGAACAGCGTCGCGCCGGCCGCGTAGGGGAGGGGGGCACCCGCATTCGCCCAATCCTCGAGACGGACGAAGGCGCGCGCCGCGTCGCTGTCGGGAGGCAATCGCCCGAATGCCTCGTACTTGGCGACGGTGCGAGCCGGATCGAGTTGCCAGAAGCCGGCCTGCAGTACCTCCATCGGCACGAGGCCCAGCGCTTCGCACCCGCCGCGCGCATTTTGCCACAAATCGATCATGGCGGCGCGCGCCGCGCCATAGCCCGCGAAACGCCACGGTGCCGCGATGGTGGCAAGCCCGGCGATCTCCGCGATCGAAGCGGCCGCGAGCGCTATCGTCCCGCCGAGGCAATATCCGACGAGCACCGGGGGCTCCTTCAGTCTGCCGAGCAGCGGCACCAGCAAGGTCTCGACATGCGCGGCGAGATCGAGGTCGCGGTCCGCGGGCGTCGGCGTACCCCAGTCGAGGAGCCACGGGCGATGCCCCTGCGCGGCGAGCCAGCGCAGCAACGATCGATCCGGTCCGAGATCGAGGATCTCGGGAGGATTGATCAGCGACGGCACGAACAGGACTTCGCGGCCATTTGCGCGCCGGGCGCCCCCCGCAGCGGCATAATCACGCAGGCAGGCGCGACCGACGCGATGCCGCGCGGGCATCGCCGGCGCAGGGAGCGCGCGCGGCGCGTGCTGGAACGCGCGCAACCCGGCCAGCGCGGCGGACAGGCGATCGGCGGATGCTGCGGTTTCGCTGCGCAACATGTTGAGAAATAGGGGTAGCGGCCGGGGGCCGTGTTGCGGTGCGGCATCAAAGCCTGTAGCGTCGTCGACTAGCACGCTTGGGGGGGCCATATGAAAAAACAGAGCAGTGGCGATGGCACGGTCATCATCAAGAAATACGCCAACCGGCGGCTGTATAATACCGAAACCTCGTCATACATCACGCTCGACCACCTTGCCGCGATGACCCGCGAGGGACGCGACTTCAAGGTCGTCGATGCCAAGAGCGACGAGGACATCACGCACAACGTGCTCACGCAGATCATCATGGAAGAGGAAAGCCGTGGGCAGACGATGCTGCCGGTCAATTTTCTCCGGCAGCTGATCTCGATGTACGGCGATTCGATGCAGGCGATGGTTCCCGGGTATCTCGAAGCATCGATGGACAGCTTCCGCCGCAATCAGGAACAGTTCAAATCGGCGGTCGAGGGTGCGTTCGCGAACTCGCCATTCGCCGAGATGGCCAAGCGCAATATGGCGATGTTCGACGCCGCGACCAAGGCGTTCAAGCCGGGCAGCAACGGTGCGCCGGGTGCGCCGGGTGCGTCGGTTGCTTCGGGGGCGTCGGGCGCGGGGGTGCCGGCAGCGGTGGGCGCCAGCAAGGACGACGAGATCGCCGCGTTGCGCGCCGAATTGTCGCGGTTGCAGGACAAGGTCGAGAAGCTCGGCTGAGCCATGGCGCCGGCGTTTATCGCTGCGGGCGCGTCGATCGGAGTCGCGGTGCTGGCCGGGCTCGGCGAGCGTCGGCGAGCGCAGCGGCGAGATCCCGACGGTGTCGGCTGGGTCGATTGGCGAACCGTGCAAATGGCGGCGTTGCTCGCGGCGATGCTCTGCCTGAGCATCGGTTTCAATGCCGGTTGATCCGGCTCGGCGTCAGTAGAAGTTCCGCAGCGTCAAATCGCGCTGGGTGCCGTCGCACAACCGCAGGTCAACCACGGTCCCGGGAGCGCCGATCGACCAAGCCGCCAGCGTGCTGGTCGCGTAGTTTCCGGCGATCGCGCTGCCGTTGATCGAACAGATCTCGTCGCCGTCGCGCCAGCCGGCGGTCGCCGCCGGGCTGTTGCGCATGACGTGCAGCACCCGCAGACGATCGGGGCGGATGCCGAGCAGCACGCCGCTCGTCGACCGCAGCGGCGGTGCATCGGCGGTGGTGCCGGGGCTCAGCACCATGCGCCCCGCGGTGGGATCGAGCAGCACGCGGTAGTGCTGGAGAAATCCCGAGCCGATCCGGCCGACCACGCCGATCGTCTGCGAAAACCCGCCCGCAGGCTCGACGCGAAGCTCGACATTCCGCGCGGTCAGCGTCCCAAGTTCGAAGCGGGGTACCACTGTCAGGGTGCTGATCGTCGACCCGGCCAATCCGAACGAGATGGTGGTCGTGCTCGCGAGCCCGGCCATGCCGGCGGCCTGCCACGACGGCGTCGACACGGTGATCGCCGAGCCGTCGCCGGTGTCGACCACGACGGGTGACAGGCGGCGATCGCCGAGGGTGATTGCGCTTTCGTAAATCCGGCGGGTCGGCGAGATGCTGAGCGGCGCGACTTCGCCCTGGAACGGCATCCGGCCCGACGGGATCAGCCGGAACCGGCGCTGGGCGTAATCGATGTCGAGCGCCTGCCCGCCGGTAAAATCGCGGCCGACGAGCATGTCGACCGGTGTGGCGCTGCCAGTCGCACTCGCCGGGAGCGCGGCGACCGAGACGCCACCGCCGTGCCGGGTCAGGCCGCCGATCGTCACCGCACCCGTCGGCATCCAGCCGAGCGCGACCGCGCCGCCGATCGCGGTGGCGCTGCCGCCGCGCCGCACCCGTGCAGGATCAACCGCGGCGGCGTGCTCGGCGAGAACCGAGAAGCTGACGCCGGTATCGAGCACCGCAACCGTGGACTTGCCGTCGACCGTCATCGTGAAGCGGATCTGGTTGCCCGGGGTCAGATCGAACGGCACCCACTGCGATTCGGCGTCCGCACTCAGCGTCGCGATGCCGTCGCTCGCCAGCGGCGCGGGGGCGGCCGCGACGAGGGCGTTGGCCAAGAGGAGGAGCGTCCAGATCATGAACGCGATGTTAGCCAGATTCGCGCGCTGCGGCGACGAAAAGGTCGCGGGATTTTCCCGGATCGGGATCGGTCGCGCTAGAAGTTCAGCCGCTGCAATGCGGCATTGCCGGCGTAAGGCGAGGTCGGGTCGGGCTTGCACGGTGCCGGCCGCGCGAACAGGCACAGGCGGGTGCCGTCCCACGGTGAGCACTGCACCGACGCGAACCCTGGCGGCAGTAGCGGCGCCATCCGCCCGGTGGTGACCACGCGATTGTAGAGCGATTGCGATTGCGCCAGCGCGCGGCGCATGTCGCCGGCGGGATAGCCCGGATCGCGAGCGGCAAAGATCGTGAGGGCAATGTTCGGGCGCAACGCTGCCTTCCCCGGTATGTCGGCGAAGGTTGCATCCTCGACGATCGCGATCCCACAGGTAGCAGCGTCGTGTCGCGCCGCTGCGAAGAGGATCGAGCCAGCACGACCCTCACCACGGATCTTGGCCATCGGCGCGCCCATCGCGAGGGTCAGCGACGCCGCGCTCCACGCGACTACCACGGCGACGGCCGCAGTCGTCCGATAGGCGGGCCAGCGCGCCACGGCGAGTTGTAGCACCCGCCCCCAGCCGATCGCGGACACGACCACCAGTGCCGCGGTCGTGAGAAAGACGAAACGATATTCCTTGTGGCCGATCAGGCTGTGCACGACGAGATTGACCAGCGCGGCGACCACGAGCGCAGGCGCCACCCGCCAGCCGAACCGAACTCCGACGAGGATCGGGATGGTCCACCACGACCACATCGTCAGGTACCAGGCGACCAGCGCGAACGGCGGCGCGATGCCGTAGCGATCGGCGCGGTGTTCGACGATGTTCTGGCGCAGGTTCTCGACGATCCACGCGAGTGGCGTCACGTGTTGGGCGAGATCGATGATCGCGCTGGCCGCTGCGACCGCACATGCACCGGCGACCAGCGGCATGATCGACCGTGCCAGATCGCGCCACCGTGCG
>DATLME010000386.1:0-2385 GCA_035537395.1 Sphingomonas sp.
ATTGGTGGTCAGCATCGCGGGGTCGCTCACGTGGTGCATGCGGGCCCATAGACCGTGCAAGCGCGCTTGTCGCCTGTTTGTCACGAATTCCGGCTGGGGGGGCGTGCTCCCTTTGCGCGTCATCCCGGCGGAAGCCGGGACCCAGAGTAACAAAGCGCAACGCTTGTGGTTCTGGGTCCCGGCCTTCGCCGGGATGACGGGCCAAGGGGGACTAGCGTTGTAGGGGACCAACCCACGCTCTAGACAAGCGACATGCCCGACCGCGACACTAGCCTCCAGTTCGATCCCAGATACGACGCCGCCGGGCTGATCACCGCGGTGGTGGTCGACCGCACCGGCGCGCCGCTGATGGTCGCGCACATGAACGCCGAGGCACTCGCCGCCACCCAGGCGAGCGGAGAGGCGCATTTCTGGTCGCGCAGCCGCGCACGCCTGTGGAAGAAGGGCGAAACGTCGGGCAATGTGCTGCGCGTGGTCGAACTGCGGATCGACTGCGACCAGGACGCGCTCTGGATAGTTGCGGACCCGGCCGGACCGGCCTGCCACACCGGGGCGACCAGCTGCTTCTTTCGGCGGATCGAAGGCGACACCCTGGTGCGGATCGACTGATGCCGGGAACGATGCGGCCCCGGCGCGGCCGACCGACCCTGAGCCAGGCGCTTGTTCTTGTCGCGGTGCTGCTCGCCGCCTGTGGGCAGCAGCAGCCCGCCGCGGTCCCCGACACGCCCGGTGCCCGGCTCGAGCGTGCGGCACGGGCCGCTGGGTTGGTCCCGGACCCGCAGCGGGGGACGCTGGTCGGATCCTGGTCGCGCGATGCCGATCGGCTGTGCATCGTACCCGGCGATCGAGGCGCCTACCGCGTTGGCGCGATCGTGGATTATGGCGAGGGGCAGTCCTGCATCGCGAGCGGCACCGCCAAACGGTCGGGGGCCGCGCTCGATATCCGCTTCGGTGCCTGCCGAGTCCAGGCAGGCTATGACGGCTCCAGGATCGTCTTCCCCGCCGAGCTGTCGGCCGATTGCGCGGCCACCTGCGCCGGGCGGGCGTCGTTCGCGGCGCTGACGGTCGATCGAGTCAGCGAGTCGGTGGCGGAGGCCTCGACGCTGCGCTCACCCGCGGGAAAGCTGCTCTGCGCGGGTTGACGTTGACGTAAAGGGCACCTAGATTTCGGACATGGCCTCCAGTCACGCCTATGCCGTTCTCGAACCGCGTCCGGATCGCGACGATTTTTCGATTTCGGACCTGTGCGCGGAATTCGGGGTCACCGCCCGCGCGCTTCGCTTCTACGAGGACGAAGGGCTGATCGCGCCCGAGCGGCGCGGCACGCAGCGGATCTATTCGCATCGCGACCGTGCGCGGCTCGCGTGGATCCTGCGCGGCAAGCGCGTCGGTTTCAGCCTCGGCGAGATCCGCGAGATGATCGACCTCTACGATGTCGGCGATGGCCGCAGGCTGCAGCGCCAGGTCGCGATCGACCGTGGACGGGCACGGATCGCGCTGCTCGAGGCACAGAAGCGCGACATCGACGCCGCCATCACCGAACTCACCGATTTCGTCGACCTGCTCGAGGCGGGTCGCGCCCAGGATCATCAAGGATAGCCCGATGCCGCAATATACTCCCCCGGTCCGCGATACCCGCTTCGTGCTCGATCACGTCGTCGGACTCGGCAACTTCGCCAATTTGCCCGGCTTCGAGGCGGCGACGCCCGACGTCGTCGATGCGGTACTCGAGGAAGGCGGCCGCTTCGTCGCCGAGGTGCTGTTCCCGCTCAACCAATCCGGCGATCAGGAAGGCTGCACGCGGCATCCTGACGGCAGCGTGACGACCCCGGCGGGGTTCAAGGAGGCCTACAAGCAATATGTCGAGAGCGGCTGGGCAACGCTCGGCAACCAGCCCGAATATGGCGGGCAGGGGATGCCGCACGTCGTGTCGACCGCGTTCCAGGAGTTCATGATCTCGTCGAACATGGCGTTCGCGATGTATCCCGGGCTGACCCACGGCGCGATCGCCGCGCTGGTCGCCAAGGGCTCGGACGCGCAGAAGGCGATGTACGTGCCGAAGATGGTGTCGGGCGAATGGGGCGGGACGATGAACCTGACCGAGCCGCAATGCGGCACCGATCTGGGCCTGATCCGCACCCGTGCCGAGCCGCAGGCCGACGGCTCGTACGCGATCACCGGCACCAAGATCTTCATCTCGTCTGGCGAGCACGACCTCACCGACAACATCATCCACCTGGTGCTCGCCAAGCGCGCGGGCGCGCCGGACAACGTCAAGGGCATCTCGTTGTTTGTCGTGCCGAAATTCCTCGTGAACGACGACGGTTCGCTGGGCGACCGCAACCCGGTGAGTTGCGGGGCCCTCGAGAAGAAGATGGGCATCCA
>DATLME010000387.1:0-5070 GCA_035537395.1 Sphingomonas sp.
ACCGCGGGGGCGCGCATGATGATCCGAAACGGACTGCTTACGCTATCTGCGCTGGCGTTGCCGGCTGCGGCACTTGCGGATGCGCCGAGCTTGCGCAAGCAGGGCAGGGCGACGCAGCTGATCGTCAACGGCAAGCCGCACCTGATCATTGGCGGCGAACTCAGCAACTCGGCGGCGTCGAGCGCGGCTTATATGGCGCCGCACTGGCCGCGGCTGAAGGCGATGCACCTCAACACGGTGCTGGCCCCGGTATCCTGGGAGCTGATCGAGCCGGTCGAGGGGAAATACGACTGGACCTCGGTCGACACGATGCTGAAGGCGGCGCGCGCCAACGACCTCAAGCTTGTGGTGCTGTGGTTCGGGGCGTGGAAGAACTCGATGTCGACCTATGTGCCGGCTTGGGTCAAGCGTGACCAGCGCCGCTTTCCGCGTGCGATGCTGCCCAACGGCGATGGCGTCGAGATCCTGTCGACCTTCGGAGGCGAGACGCTGAAGGCCGATCAGCGCGCCTTCGCGGCGCTGATGGCGCACCTGAAGGCGGTCGACGACCGCGACAATACCGTCGTGATGATGCAGGTCGAGAACGAGATCGGCATGCTGCCGGTCGCGCGCGACTACAGCCCGGCGGCGCAGGCGGCGTTCGCCGAGCCGGTCCCCGCCGCGCTGGTCGACTATCTGGTCGCGCACCGCGGCGAGCTGGTGCCCGAGATGAAGGCGATGTGGGCAGACCGCGGCGCCCGGACCAAAGGGAGCTGGACCGAGCTGTTCGGCGCAGGGGACGCCGGTGCCGAGGTGTTCGCCGCCTGGCATTATGCGCGCTTCGCCGACGCGCTGACCAGCGCGGGCAAGGCGGCATATCCGATGCCGATGTACGTCAACGTGGCGCTCAACCGCCCCGGACGGATCCCCGGCGAATACCCCAGCGGCGGGCCGCTGCCGCATCTGCTCGACGTCTGGAAGGCAGGCGCGCCGTCGATCGACTTCATCGCGCCCGACATCTATTTCTCGAACTTCAGCGACATCGTCGACCGCTACCGCCGCGCCGACAATCCGTTGTTCGTGCCCGAGGCGCATAATGCGGACAATCCGGTGGTGCCGGCGAACGCCTTCTACGCCTTCGGTGCGCAGGACGCGATCGGCTTCGGTCCGTTCTCGATCGACTCGATCGACGAGCAGCCGGGCGCGCTGAAGGACGCCTATGCGGTCCTGAGCCAGATGCAGCCGCACATCCTCGCGGCGCAGGGCAGCGATCGGATCGCCGGGTTCAAGCCGCGTCAGGCCTATGACGAATCGCTCGACTATCGCCCGCAGGTTCGCACGATCGGCGACTATCGCTTCACCGTCGCGTTCGCCGACATCCAGCGCCCCGCCGCCACCCCCGCGACCGCAGGCTATGGCGCGATGATCGTCCAGATCGGCGCGGAGGATTATCTGGTCGCCGGGCAGGGGGTGACGGTGACCTTCAAGCCCGCCACCGAAGGCGCGACACTCGCCGGCATCGACCAGGCATGGGAAGGCGAATTCGACGCGGCCGGGGTCTGGCGGCCCGGGCGGTTGCTCAACGGCGACCAGACCCACCAGGGCCGTCACATCCGCCTGCCCGAGGGCAAGTGGCAGATCCAGCGGGTGCGGCTCTACCGGTATCGCTGACCGGCGGCCCCTTCCGTCATGCCGGGCTCGTTCCGGCGTCCATGGTACCGCACTGGCTCCGCTCGGCGCCTGCGCGGTGCCGTGGACCCCGGAACAAGTCCGCGAAGACGGGGACTTACCAGCCCCTAGAAGCGGCCGCGGATACCGATCAACACCGTGCGCCCCGGATTATATTCGTTGAAGGTCGCGTTGGGGAACTGGAAGTAGCTGCTCTGCGCCTGCTTGGTGATGTTGATCACGTTGAGCACCACCGTCGGCAGGTAGGAATTGTCGAAGATCTTGCCGAGATCGACATTCCCCGAAAAATCGAGTTGCGAGTAGCTCCGCCCGAAGATCGCCGCGGCCGGGATGCCGTTCTGGTTCAGCCCCGAGCCCTGCGAGCCTTCGTTATAGGTGTAGGTCAGCCGCGATGAGAGGCCGTTGCCCTCGTAATATCCGGTCAGCGTGTAGGTCGTCGGCGCGACCCCGATCGCGACTGCCGGTGCACCCGCGCCTTCGCCCTTTTGGTCGATCAGCGTCAGGTTGCCCTGCACGCCGAAGCCGCGGACCCCGACGAAGTCGGTCAGGAAGTCGAGCGGCTGCGTGATCTGGAATTCGAGGCCGTTGACCTTCAGCTTGCCGTCCGAATTGACCTGCTGCTGGATGATCACGTTGACGTCGTTCAGCGACTGGCCGGGCGCGGCGCGGGTGGCGAGCGCATCGCGCTGCGCCTGCGTCAGCGAGTCGATCGAGATGCCGTACTGGTTGAAGAACGAGAACGGGACGGTGCGCAGGCCGTTGACCGTGAAACCGGTAATCGATTTGCGGAACGCCGCGAACGCGATGACGCCTTCATTGCCGGTATAATATTCAAAACCCAGGTCGATGTTGTTCGAGATGTACGGATCGAGCGCCTGGTTACCTACAGTGCCGATGTCAGCCGACGGCTGGACGAAGCTGGCGCCCGGCAGCAGCGCGTTGGGATCCGGCCGCGACAGCGTGCGTGATACCGAGGCGCGGACCACGGCCTTGTCGGCGAAGTCGAACGCGAGGCTCGCCGAGGGCAGGAAGTTGGAATAAAGCCGCGTGCTGGTCGGGAAGATGTTGGTGTTCGGATAGCGGCCACCGTCGGCGATCTGCCCGCCGCCCGGCAAAGTGTTGCGCGGATCGGGGACGCTGACGCGACCACCGACGATCTGCTCGGTCCGGACGTACCGGACGCCGCCGTTGAGACGCAGCGTGTTGGCGCCGATCTCGATGATGCCATTGCCTTCCATGAAGGTCCCGGTCACCTTTTCGCGGATCAGCCCGCCGTTTGCGCCGCTGCTGCCTGCGCCGGTCTCGCCGGCCTGGGCGAGCAGTTGGTCGTAGCCGGTGTCGGCCTTCACCTTGTCCCAGTCGACGGTGATGAAGCCGTTGCTGCCGGGGCGCAGATAGCTCGGGACCGCAGCGGTCGGGATCAGCGAGCCGGAATAGACGATCGGCGCGCCGCCGGCGGTGAAGTTGGTGCCGTAGCCCGGAAAGGTCGGAAAGCCCGCGGGCGGTACGGTCCCGGGCTGGTTCAGCCCGGTGCACGGCGTCGTCCCGGTGTTGGGGGCAGGCAACGAGATGTTGGGGCCGTTGCCGCAGATCGCGTTCTGCCACGGGCCGGTATTGTCGAACGGCGTGATCCGCCGCTTGGTGTCGTCGAACGCACCGCCCACGCGTACGCTGAAGCGTGTCGCATCGCCGAACAACAGGCTGCCGCGGACGCCCTTCGTCTCGGTATCGCGTTCCTCGCCGTTGAGGTTGACGCGGCCGCCGCCCGCCCATCCGAAATTGGCCGGATTGTTCAGGTCGACATTGGTGGTGACGGAAGGGATGCCGCCGTCGTTGCTGTAGGTGACGGTTGCGCCGCTGTTCGGCGGCGTGATGACCAGGAAGGTCGGGCTTTCGCGCCGGAACGTGCTCTTGGTGTAGTTCGCCTGGATGTCGCCCTTGATCCAGTCGTTGATGACGAACTCGGCGCCCGGGTTCACCCCATAATATTCCTGGGTGTCCTTGTAGGGCCGGTATTCGAGAAAGAACTGCGCATTGGCGTAGGTGCCGCCGGTAACGACACAGCCCGTCGAGCAGTCGGTCCGATCATAGGTGGTGTTGAGCGGGATCACCGCACCATTGCGCCCGACCCAATTCATCGCGGTGCGGGTGAATTCGGTGTCGCGCTTGGCGTACATGCCGTCGACATAGAGATTGAAGGCATCGCTCGGCCGCCATTCGAGCGAGACCAGCCCGTTGTAGCGGGTGCGTTCGCCGACTTCGGTGCGCGGCCGGCTGAGCCGCGGCAGCAACCCGTTGTCGATTTGCTCGATCGTCGCGCCGGGATTGCGCGCGAGCAGGAATGCCTGGTCGATCACGGTTCCGGCAACCAGCCCATTGCCCGCATTTGCGGGGACGGTCCCGGGGATCGAGAAATTGCCGCCGCCGGTGCCGTTCAGCGTGCCGCTGGTCCGCTGCGTGGCGCTCAGATTGGGGTTGGTCCAGCCGATCGTCTCATAACCGTCGACCCGGAAATTGTTGCGGACGGCAGCACCGCCGACGAGCACGCCGAAGTTGCCGAACGTGGCGCTGGCGAGCGCATGACCGCGATAGCCCCACTTGTCCGCGCCGCTGACCTTGGAGCCCTGGAACCCGTAGCTCAGATATGGCTTGGGATTGTCGAACGGACGAGCCGAACGCAGGTTGACGGTGCCCGCGGCACCGCCCTCGATCTGGCTGGCAGTCGGCGACTTGCTGACCGTCAGCTGGGTGAACAATTCGGTCGGGATCAGGTCGAGATCGACCTCGCGGTTGGTGCTCTGCGCGTCGAACCGGACCGATGCGATCGCGACCGGCGCGCCATTCAGCAAGACGCGTGTGAAATTGGTGCCGAGCCCGCGAATGGCGACGTTCGAGCCTTCGCCCGTGACTTCGCGGCTGATCGTCACGCCGGGAATACGGTTGACCGATTCAGCGATATTGGTGTCGGGGAACTTGCCGATGTCCTCGGCGAAGATCGTGTCGGTAAACCCGATCGAATTGCGCTTGGCATTGGTCTGGCTTTCCAGCGATGCGCGGTAGCCGGTGACGACGATGTCCTGGTTGCCCGTCGCGGACGGATCGGCCGGCGGCTGGTCGGGCGAGTCGATCGCGGTCGGGCTGGTCTGGCCGGCACCCTGTTCGGTGGAATCGGTCTGCGCAGGCTGGTTCGTGCTGGTAGTCGCGCCGGCGGTGGGCGCCGGTACAGTCTGCACCGGTACAGTCTGCGTGGGTGCAGTCTGGGCGACGGCAAGCCCGGAGGCCGTCATGCCGGAGGCGGCGGCCGTGATCAACAGGCCGCGACGGATCAGCTTGAACTGCGAAACCATTCCCATCCTCCCAGAACACCCCTGCTTTGCAGGTGACGTGGTAGCGCTACCATGA
>DATLME010000388.1:0-2763 GCA_035537395.1 Sphingomonas sp.
GCGCGAGCGCGCGATCGAGCGCGGGGCCGTCGCGCAGCTTGCTGCGGCCCTTGCGGGCGCCTGCCGCACGGGCGGCGATCGCGGTATAGATCTCGACGATCGCCGCGCCCGCTGCGGGTATCGGGTCGAACGGCCAGACCGGAACCCGTCCGCCGAGGTGATGGAGCAGGCGCATGCCGGCAAAGCTCGCCTTGGCGACCTGGGCCGCGCCGATCGCGTCGTAGACCGTCGACGGCTTTCCGGCGCGCTCGCACACCCGGTAGTGGAGAAAATCGGCCTTCGTGCCGTCGGCCTTGCCGAAGTAGAAATGGGTACCGCGCCGCGCCTCGAGAAACGACGCCGCGCCGAGATCCTCGTCGAGCGGGCAGGCGGCGTCGACCTGCGCCCACAGCGCCCGCGCATCGGCGGTGGCGGGTTCCCCCGGCAAGTGCGCGCCGCGCTCGACGAACGGCGCGGAGAAGCTGAAGTCGAACCCGATCAGCATGGGCGTTGCCGCGTGCGCCAGGATCCAGTCGAGCACCGCGCCGCGCGACCAGCAGCCGTCCGGGGGCGCGATCAGCCGTGGCGCGTCGCTGCCGGTGGCGCAGCGTGCCACCGCGATCCCGCGGTGGCGCTTCCCCTTGGCGCCCGACCAGTCGATCGCGACGAAGCTGGTGAACCGATCAGGCGGGATCGTCGCCGTCCCGCTTCGATCGGCGTTCGTCCCACCACGCCAGCCGTTCGGCGAGGCGCTTCTCGAAGCCGCGATCGGAGGGCTCGTAGAAGCGCTGCGGGGGAAGGGCGTCGGGCCAGTAATTGGCTCCGGAAAAGCCGTCCTCCTCGTCGTGATCATAGGCATAGCCTTTGCCATAGCCGATATCGCGCATCAGCTTGGTCGGGGCGTTGAGGATGTTGGCGGGCGGCATCAGCGATCCGGTCTCCTTCGCACAGCGCCACGCCGCCTTTTGCGCCTTGTAAACCGCGTTCGATTTGGGGGCGGTGGCCAGGTACAGGCAGGCCTGCGCGATCGCGAGCTCACCCTCCGGGCTGCCGAGAAAGTCGTAGGTGTCCTTGGCGGCGATGCATTGCACCAGCGCCTGGGGATCGGCGAGCCCGATGTCCTCGACCGCGGCACGCGTCAGCCGGCGGAGCAGGTAGAGCGGTTCCTCGCCAGCGGTCAGCATCCGTGCGAGGTAATAGAGCGCCGCCTGCGGGTCGCTGCCGCGGATCGCCTTGTGGAGCGCCGAAATGAGATTGTAATGCCCCTCGCGATCCTTGTCGTAGATCGCGACGCGGCGCTGGAGGAATGCCGACAGGCCCGCGGGATCGAGCGGTTCGGCGAGATCGACGGAGAACAGGGTCTCCGCCTGGTTGAGCAGGAAGCGGCCGTCGCCGTCCGCGCTCGCGATCAGCGCGTCGCGCGCCGCTGGGGTGACCGGGAGCGGCCGCCCCATCTCCGCATCGGCCCGCGCGAGCAGCTGCTCGAGCGCGGCGCGCCCGAGCCGTTCGAGGATCAGCACCTGCGCGCGGCTGAGCAAGGCGGCGTTTAGCTCGAACGACGGGTTTTCCGTGGTCGCGCCGACCAGCGTGACGGTTCCGTCCTCGACATAGGGCAGGAAGCCGTCCTGCTGCGCGCGATTGAAACGGTGGATCTCGTCGACGAACAACAGGGTACGCTTGCCGATGCGGGCGTGTTCGCGGGCTTCGGCGAACGCCTTTTTGAGATCGGCGACGCCGGAGAACACCGCGGAGATCGCAACGAAGCGGAGATCGACCGCGTCGGCCAGCAGGCGCGCGATCGTGGTCTTGCCAGTCCCCGGCGGGCCCCACAGGATCATCGACGATAGCCGTCCCGCCGCGACCATCCGCCCGATCGCACCTTCCGCGCCGGTGATGTGATCCTGCCCGACGACATCGGCGAGCACGCGAGGGCGCAGCCGGTCTGCGAGCGGCGCATTGTCGGTGATCGTATCGAGTGGGGCGGCGGGCTCGAACCCCGCGAACAGATCGGCCATGCGACCGATATAACCGGTTCGGAGGAGCGTTGCATCGCTCGTCATCGACGTCGGCCGACTTTCGCGAGAACGGGGGAGAGAACGAAAGATATATCTTCGTCTATCTTGCGTACCGGTTACGAAGATATATCTTAGCGCTATCTGACGTGAGGAGCGATGATCATGTTCAAGGGAATGCACGGCCGCCATTGCGGCCCGCGCGGTGAAGGACGGTGGCAGCGAGGCCCGTTCACGGTGAGCTGGGAAGTCGGCGGCGAGCATGACCGCGGCCGCGGGCGTGGCCGTCGGATGTTCGACGGTGGCGAACTCCGGCTCGTGCTTCTCAAGCTGATCGCGGACGAGACGCGTCACGGTTACGAACTGATCCGCGCCATCGAGGAGATGACCGGCGGTGCCTATGCGCCGAGCCCCGGGATCGTCTATCCGACGCTCAGCCTGCTCGACGAGATGGGGCTGATCGCCGAGCAGCAGTCGGACGACGCCAAGAAGCGGTTCGCCGTCACCGAGACCGGCCGTGCGCACCTCGCCGCCAATCAGCCGCAGGTCGATGCGCTGATCGCGCGGCTGACCGCACTCGGTGCCCATCGCGAGCGCACCGACCGGGCGCCGGTGCGGCGCGCTATGGGCAATCTGCGCGTGGTGTTGCAGGACCGCGTCGGGCGCGGCGATCTCGGCGACGAGGCGCTGCACGACATCGCGGCGCTGATCGACGAGGTTGCCCAGAAGATCGAGCGGCTGCGATGAGCGTCTCGGCGGCGCGGGTGCCGAC
>DATLME010000389.1:0-3254 GCA_035537395.1 Sphingomonas sp.
GGTGACGCCGCGGAGCAGCCAATGTTCCTCGATCTTGAGCCGCGCGTCGAGCCGTTCGGCGGCGCGGGCCTCGTCGGCATAGACCTGCTCGGTCCACGCCTCGAACCCGCCGAAGCCGATCTCGGCGCGGCGGATCGCGCCGCGATCGAGCCACAGCGTCTGGCGGGTCAGCCGAGTCAGGAAGGTCCGATCGTGGCTGATCACGACGAACGCGCCGCGGAAGCGCTTCAGCCAATCTTCGAGCCATTCGATCGCGGCGATGTCGAGATGGTTGGTGGGTTCGTCGAGGAGCAGGACGTCGGGATCCTGCGCGAGCGCACGGACGATCGCCGCACGGCGTCGTTCGCCGCCCGAGGCGGACGCGGCGTCGCGCGAGAGATCGATGCCGAGCTGGTCGGCGATCGCCTCCGCCTCGTGCGCCAGCGGCGCATCGTCGCCCGACATGACATAGTCGTTGAGCGTCGCCACGCCGCGCAGGTCGGGCTCCTGCTCGAGAAGAACGACGCGCGTGCCGGGGACAATGGTGCGGCGACCCTCGTCGGCGTCGATGCGCGCGCCGAGCAGCTTCAGCAGCGTGGTCTTACCGGCGCCGTTGCGGCCGATCAGCGCCAGCCTGTCGCGCGCGCCGACATGGATGTCGAGCTCGCGGAACAACCAGCCGGAACCTTGGACCAAGCCAAGGCCTTCGTAGGACAATATCGGGGCAGCCATACCGGCGCAGGTAGGGGTCTGCAGCGCTTCCGGCAAGTTGCGCGCGTCTGACGCGACTATTCACAGGCTGTTCAATGGGTCGCGGCTATGCCACCTCTCATGAAGATGTTTCCCGCCCTTCTGCTCCTCGCCGCCGCTCCTGCTCTGGCGTCGGGCGCCGACCAGCGTCGCAGCGACCAGGTGAACGCCTATCAGGCGCGTCGCGACGGTCGTCTGATGTCGCTGAAGGAAATCGAGGGCCGGGTCGTTCCGACGATGCGGGGCGCGCAGTACATCGGAGTCGATTTCGACGTCGGCAGCAGCGTCTACACCTTGAAGTTCCTGCGTAACGCTGTGGTGATCTGGGTCGAGGTCGACGGCCGATCGGGGCAGGTGATCGGGCGCACCGGGCGCTAACGGGCGACTCGGCGTTGTCACCCCGAACGGGGGTGGGGCGACGTCGAAGCTGGCATCATCATAGTTCAGCCATGCGACAGGTTCTTTCATCCAGGCGCCGTCGTGGTATCGCGGACGCGAAGTCAGCGGAGGGAAGGAAAAGCTATGCGCGTTCTGATCGTCGAGGACGAACCGAATCTCGGCCAGCAATTGAAGAACACGCTCGAAGGCGCAGGCTATGCGATCGATCTCGCGACCGACGGCGAGGAAGGGCATTTCCTCGGGTCGACCGAGAATTACGATGCGATCGTGCTGGATCTCGGCCTTCCCGAGATCGACGGGCTGACGGTGCTCGACCGGTGGCGCAAGGAGGGGCGGGTTGCCCCTGTCCTGGTGCTCACCGCGCGCGACAGCTGGTCGGACAAAGTTGCCGGGCTCGATGCGGGTGCCGACGATTATGTCGCCAAGCCGTTCCAGACCGAGGAGCTGATCGCACGGTTGCGCGCGCTGATCCGCCGCGCGTCGGGCAATGCCTCGTCCGAGCTGACCGCCGGCGACATCCGACTGGACACCCGATCGGGCAAGGTGACCCGGGCCGGCGAACCGGTGAAGCTGACCGCGCAGGAATATAAATTGCTGAGCTACCTGCTCCATCACAAGGGCAAGGTCGTCAGCCGGACCGAACTGATCGAGCATATCTACGATCAGGATTTCGATCGCGACTCGAACACGATCGAGGTGTTCGTCACGAGGATCCGCAAGAAACTGGGGCAGGACGTGATCACCACGATTCGCGGGCTCGGGTACAGCCTCGAAGATCCGGACGCCTGATCGCTGCCGTGACCGATCCCGCGACCGAGAACGACACGACGGCGACCCCGCCCCGTCAGCCGCCGCGGACGACGGGATCGCTGTCGCGGCGGATGATCTTCATCGCGGCCGCGTGGATCGCGGTGTTGCTCGCCGGCGGCGGTTTCGCGCTCGATCGGGTGCTGGTCACCGCCGTCACGCGCAATTTCGACGACCAGCTCGAATATGTCCTGACCGCGCTGATCGTGACTGCGGAGATCGGCCCCGACAAGGAAGTCCTGTTCAACCGCGAGCCCGCCGACCAGCGCTTTCTCGAACCCTATTCGGGGCTGTACTGGCAGGTGTCGTCGCCAGGGCAGGAAGCGTTTCCGTCGCGGTCGCTGTGGGATCGCCGGCTGCGGTTCGGGGCGACCCACACCGATCGCAGTATCCACGCCTATGACAGCCTCCAGTTCACCGGCGAGAAGCTGCGCATCCTCGAACGCGACGTCGTCCTGCCGCGCTCGCCGGTACGGTGGCGGTTCCAAGTCGCGCAGAGCCGCGACGGGCTCGACGCGCAGATCGCCGCGCTCCGGCGCACGCTGGTGCGCAGCTTCGCGCTGCTGGCGGTCGGGCTGATCCTGCTTGCCGGGCTACAGACCTTCTATGGACTCTGGCCGCTCCGCAAGGTGCGCGAGGAGATCGCGCGGATGCGCGCCGGCCAGTCCAATCGCATCGACGGCGGCATGCCCGACGAGGTCGCGCCGATGGTCGAGGAGCTCAACGCGCTGGTCGAGCATAACGAGCGCCAGGCCGAAGAGGCGCGGCGCCACGCCGGCAACCTCGCGCATGCGCTGAAGACGCCGCTGACCGTGATCATGAATGCGGCCACCGCCAATGCCGACGATCTCGGCGAAACCGTGGTGCGCGAAGCGCGGACGATGCGGCGGCAGGTCGACCATCATCTCGCCCGTGCCCGAGCGGTCGGCCGCCGCGGCTCTGCACACAGCCGCGCGGCGGTATGGCCGAGCCTCGAATCGGTCGAACGCGCGGTCGCCCGGCTCTATCGCCATGTCCGCATCGACGTCGCCGGGCCGAAGACGCTCCAGGTGCACGTCGAACGCCAGGATCTCGACGAAATGCTCGGCAACCTGATCGAAAACGCCGCGAAATATGGCGGTGGCAGCGTGTTCGTAACGGTCGGCGCGCAGGCCGGGTTCGTCGAGTTCCTGATCGAAGACGACGGCCTCGGCATCCCCGAAGAGCAGCGGGTGCGCATCTTCGACCGCGGGGTCCGGCTGGATACGGGCAAGCCCGGTACCGGCCTTGGCCTCGCGATCGTCCGCGACGTTGCCGAGATTTACGAAGGTACGGTGTCG
>DATLME010000390.1:0-3900 GCA_035537395.1 Sphingomonas sp.
TGCGTGACGGTGGCGGAGAGACCGCGCGCATCGAGCTTGGCGTAGATGAACGGCTTGAAGAGCTCGAGCGCCATCTTCTTGGGCAGGCCGCACTGATGGAGCTTCGCGCGCCCGACATCATCGTGCGCAACGAGAAGCGCATGCTCCAGGAGGCGGTCGACGCCCTGTTCGACAACGGCCGCCGCGGCCGCGTCATCACCGGGGCCAACAAGCGCCCGCTGAAGTCGCTCGCCGATATGCTCAAGGGCAAGCAGGGCCGCTTCCGCCAGAATCTGCTCGGCAAGCGCGTCGACTATTCGGGTCGGTCGGTGATCGTTACCGGTCCGGAGCTGAAGCTGCACCAGTGCGGCCTGCCCAAGAAGATGGCACTCGAGCTGTTCAAGCCGTTCATCTACGCACGCCTCGACGCCAAGGGCCTCAGCATGACGCTGAAGCAGGCGAAGAAGTGGGTCGAGAAGGAGCGCAAGGAAGTCTGGGACATCCTGGACGAGGTGATCCGCGAGCATCCGGTGATGCTGAACCGCGCACCGACGCTTCACCGTCTCGGCATCCAGGCGTTCGAGCCGGTGCTGATCGAGGGCAAGGCGATCCAGCTGCATCCGCTGGTGTGCTCGGCGTTCAACGCCGACTTCGACGGCGACCAGATGGCCGTCCACGTCCCGCTGAGCCTCGAGGCGCAGCTGGAAGCACGCGTGCTGATGATGTCGACCAACAACATCCTCAGCCCCGCCAACGGCAAGCCGATCATCGTGCCGTCGCAGGACATGGTGCTCGGGCTGTATTACCTGTCGATGCTGAAGGAGAACGAGCCCGGCGAGGGCATGCTGATCTCCGACATGTCGGAAGTGCATCAGGCGCTGAACGCAGGTGCGGTGACGCTGCATACCAAGATCATCAGCCGCGTGCCGCAGACCGACGAAGCCGGTAAGCAGTATATGAAGCGGTTCGAGACGACCCCGGGTCGCATGCTGCTGGGCGAGTGCCTGCCGCAGAGCAGCAAGGTGCCGTTCGACACCGTCAATCGCCTGCTGACCAAGAAGGACGTCGGCGACGTGATCGACGAGGTCTATCGTCACACCGGCCAGAAGGAGACCGTGCTGTTCGCCGACGCGATCATGTCGCTCGGCTTCAAGCACGCGTTCAAGGCGGGCATCTCGTTCGGCAAGGACGACATGATCATCCCCGACGCGAAGATCCCGCTGGTCGACGAGACCCGCGGCCTCGTGAAGGACTTCGAGCAGCAATATCAGGACGGCCTGATCACGCAGCAGGAGAAGTACAACAAGGTGATCGACGCCTGGAGCCGTTGCGGCGACCAGGTCGCGAACGCCATGATGAACGAGATCAAGGCGGTTAAGACGCTCCCCAACGGGCGCGAGGCACCGATCAACTCGATCTACATGATGGCGCACTCGGGTGCCCGTGGTTCGCAGGCGCAGATCAAGCAGCTTGCGGGTATGCGCGGGCTGATGGCCAAGCCGTCGGGCGAGATCATCGAGACCCCGATCATCTCGAACTTCAAGGAAGGCCTGACCGTCCTCGAATATTTCAACTCGACCCACGGCGCTCGAAAGGGCCTCGCTGACACCGCGTTGAAGACCGCCAACTCGGGCTATCTGACCCGTCGTCTCGTCGACGTGTCGCAGGATTGCGTCATCATCGAAGAGGATTGCGGCACCCAGCGCGCGCTCGAGATGAAGGCGATCGTCCAGGGTGGTTCGACCATCGCGTCGCTCGGCGAGCGCATCCTCGGCCGCACCACGGCCGAGGACGTGATCGACGCCAAGACCGGCAAGGTCGCGATCCCGTCGGGCACGCTGCTCGACGAGGCGATGATCACGCAGATCGAGGGGATCGGCATCCAGGGGATGAAGATCCGCTCGCCGCTGGTCTGTGAGAGCAAGATCGGCGTCTGCGGCAAGTGCTACGGGCGCGATCTCGCCCGCGGTACCCCGGTGAACATCGGCGAAGCGGTCGGCGTCATCGCGGCGCAGTCGATCGGCGAGCCCGGCACCCAGCTGACGATGCGGACCTTCCACATCGGCGGCGCGGCGCAGCTCAACGAGCAGTCGAACCTCGAGGCACCCGCCGACGGGACGGTCGAGTTCCGCGACCTGCGCATCATCGTCGACCAGCGTGGTCGGCGCGTGGTGCTCAGCCGCTCGGGCGAGATCGCGATCGTCGACATGGACGGCCGCGAGCTGGCGGTGCACCGCATTCCGTACGGCGCCTATGTGATGTTCGATGATGGCCACATCATCAGCAAGGGCGACCGGATGGCGGAGTGGGACCCGTTCACCATGCCGGTGATCACGGAGAACCCGGGTACGGTGAAGTATGTCGACCTGATTGAGGGCAAGACGCTCGTCGAGCAGACCGACGAAGCCACCGGCATCGCCCAGCGCGTGGTGATCGAGTATCGCGCCGCGACCAAGTCGAAGGAGGATCTGCGTCCGCGCCTGACCCTGCTCGACGACGGCAGCGGCGAGGCCGGTCGCTACATGCTCGCTTCGGGAGCGACGCTCTCGGTCGAGGACGGCGCGCAGGTGTTCGGCGGCGACGTGCTGGCGCGTGTCTCGCGTGAAAGCGCGAAGACGCGTGACATCACCGGCGGTCTGCCGCGGGTCGCCGAGCTGTTCGAGGCACGGAAGCCCAAGGAGAACGCGATCATCGCCAAGGTCTCCGGTCGGGTCGTGTTCGGCAAGGACTACAAGGCCAAGCGCAAGATCGGGATCCAGCCCGAGGACGGCGGCGAGGTCGTGGAGTATCTGGTGCCGAAGTCGAAGGTGATCGACGTCCAGGAAGGCGACTACGTCAAGCGTGGCGACAACCTGATCGGCGGCAGCCCCGATCCGCACGACATCCTCGAGGTGATGGGGATCGAGCCGCTCGCCGAGTATCTCGTCTCCGAGATCCAGGAGGTCTATCGTCTCCAGGGCGTGAAGATCAACGACAAGCACATCGAGGTGATCGTTCGCCAGATGCTGCAAAAGGTCGAGATCATCGAGAGCGGCGACACCACGCTGCTGGTCGGCGAGCAGGTCGATCGCGAGGAAATGGACGCGATCAACGACAAGCTCGAGAAGAAGCAGACCAAGGCGCAGGGCAAGCCCGTCCTTCTCGGCATCACCAAGGCGTCGCTGCAGACCCGCAGCTTCATCTCGGCGGCGTCGTTCCAGGAGACCACCCGCGTCCTCACCGAGGCGGCGGTCCAGGGCAAGCAGGACCAGCTGATGGGGCTGAAGGAGAACGTGATCGTCGGCCGGCTGATCCCGGCGGGTACCGGTGCGGGGATGAACCGTCTCCGCGTCGCCGCCACCAGCCGCGACGCCGCGCTCCGCGTGCAGCAGAAGAAGCTGCAAGAGGCGATGCTGGTCGCCCCGACCAGCGCTGCGGCGCTGCGCGAGGCCGAGGCGGCGCGCAGCATCCGTGACGATGTCGGCACCGGCGACGACCCGCTGGCGGCAGTGGTGCCGTCGGGCGACGGCAGCGACGAGGCCGCTGGCGAGTATCTGAACGAGGCCGAATAAGGTCTTGGGCCGATCGTGATGCGAAAGCCGCCGTCCGGAGCGATCCGGGCGGCGGTTTCGTTTTTGGCGCGTGTGGTTGTGATCGTTGGCGAGGTTCGCCCCTGCCGTCATGCCGGACTTGTTCCGGCATCCACGTCACCGCACATTCGCATGCAGGGCCGCGCGACACGGTAGATGCCGGAACGGGTCCGGTATGACGAGGCGGGTGGGTGCCACGTTGCCTCGTCCCCCGCCAACGGGCGTCGAGCGCTTGATCCTGGGCTCCCGCCTCCGCAGGAGCACAAGCGCAAAGCACGAACCGAAGGGAGGCGCGCCACGCCTGCTCTCACCCCTGCTGTCATGCCGGGCTGTTTCCGGCATCCACGTCACC
>DATLME010000391.1:0-8243 GCA_035537395.1 Sphingomonas sp.
TCCAGGACGCAGACCGCGATGTCGGCGCCCTTTTCGGCAGCGACCTGTTTGACGCGGATCGCGGCCGACAGCCCGGCGGGCCCGGCACCGACGATCACCACGTCATAGGGCATCGACTCACGTTCGCTCATAGATCCTCCCGAGCCGGGGGCGTCGTGCGAGTCGCGGGTGCGATCGGACGGGCGCGGGCCGGCAACGTCTTGTCCTGAAACGCGATCCGACAAGTTGACCGCCACGTCAACCGCGAGAAGACTCGGCCTCGTGGGGGCAGATCAACAAATCGACTGGCGCGAAACCGCCGCAAGCGCACTCGACTGGTGGCACGATGCCGGGGTCGACATACTGGTCGATGACGCTCCCCGCGACTGGTTCGCCGGTCCTGCGCTGCCGATCGGCGCCGAGGTGGCCCTGCCTGCGCCGGCGCCGGGAATGCCCGAGGACCTTGCCGCATTCCTCGCGTGGCGCGGCAGCGATGCGGTGCCGGAAGCCGCGTGGCGCGGCGTCTCGATCATCGCCAGCGGACCGGCGGACGCTACGGTCATGGTGCTTGTCGACTGTCCCGATCGCGACGACGAACAGGGCGGCATTCTGATGACCGGCCAGACCGGACGCCTGTTCGATCGGATGCTGGCGGCGATCGGACTCGATCGCACGACCATCCATCTCGCCGCGGTCTGTGCCAAGCGTCCGGTGGCCGGCCGCATGCCCGCCGAGGTCGAGGCACGGCTGGCGGAGATCGCGCTGCATCATGTCGGGCTGGTCGCCCCGCGGCGCCTGCTGCTGATGGGCAATGCGGCGAGCCGTGCCGTGCTCGGGGCGGAATCGACCGCGATCCGTGGGCGTTTGCACGGACTTAACCATAAGGGCGGACAAACCGAAGTCGTGGCGAGCTTTCACCCGCGCTTCCTCATCGAGAAGCCGACGGCGAAGGCCGAAGCCTGGAAGGACCTGCAAATGCTGATCGGGGGATTGTCGGCGTGACCCGCAACCTGGCTTTTCTACTGCTCGCGACGGCGCCGCTGCCGGCATTCGCCGCGGAGCCGCTGGCGACTGCCCCTGCTCCCGCGCCCGCGCTCGCACCGGCCGCTGCGCCGAACATGGCCGAAGCTGCGCCGGTGCTGCCGTCGCGGGTCGATCGCATCCCCGACCAGCTCGATGCGGGGCAGCGCGAGGCCTATCGCGCGGTGTTCGCGGCGATCCGTGCGCAACGCTGGACCGACGCGCAGATCGGCCTGGCGACGATGAAGCCCGGACCGCTTCACGCGATCGCACGCGCGGAACTGTACACCGCGAAGGGGTCGCCCAAGGTCGAGCTGGAACCGCTCGTCCAGCTGCTCAACGAGGCGCCCGAACTGCCCGCCGCGGAGGCACTCGCGCGGCTCGCCACGGCGCGCGGTGCGACGATGCTGCCGCCGCTGCCGGTGGCGCAGCGACTGATCTGGCAGGACGGCGCACCCCGCCGGGTTCGTGCAAAGAGCAACAACAGCGACCTGATCGCCGCCGACCTGGCGGTGCGGATGCAGCCGCTGGTCAAGCTCGACCAGGCAGTGGAAGCGCAGGCATTGCTCGACGCGACGGTCGGGCTCGGTCCCGAGGCGATCGCCGAATGGCAGGCCAAGATCGCTTGGATGTACTTCCTGACCGGCGACGACACCCGCGCCCGGCAGCTCGGCGCGCAGGCGGGCGACGGCGCCGGCGAATGGGCGGTGCAAGGCCGCTGGACCGCGGCGCTCGCTGCCTGGCGCCAGAATGACTGCACCGCCTCGGCGACCGGGTTCGAAGGCGTGGCCGCGCGGGCGGGCGACGTCGATCTGCGCGCGGCGGCGCTCTACTGGGCGGCGCGCGCCGACATGGCATGCGGCCGGCCCGACCGGATCCAGCCGCGGCTCCAGGCCGCCGCGCAGTTCCACGAAAGCTTCTATGGGCAGCTCGCGCGCCAGGCGATGGCGGTGAAGGACAAGCCGCTACGCAGCGGCGTCGTCGTTGCGGGTGACTGGGCCGCGATCGACAAGCGTCCCAATGTCCGCGTCGCCGCCGCGCTCGTCGAGGTCGGCGAGACCGATCTTGCCGACAGCGTGATCCGCCAGCAGGCGCGGATCGGCGATCCTCGCGAATTCGGTCATCTGACCCGTGTCGCCGAGGCGCTGAGCCTGCCCGCGACCACGGTGTGGCTCGCGCACAATTGCCCGCAGGGTATCGTCACCGCCGCCGAGGCGCGGTACCCGACCCCGAACTGGACGCCGGACAGCGGCTGGCGCGTCGACAAGTCGCTGGTCTATGCGCACACGCTCCAGGAGAGCGGCTTCCGCAACAAGGTGGTCAGCCCGGCGGGTGCCTATGGCCTGATGCAGATCATGCCCGCGGCCGCGACCGATTTCGCGCGCGAACGCGGGATCGGCGCGATGGACCGGACGTCGCTGACCAAGCCGTCGACCAACATGGATATCGGCCAGCGGCATCTCGAGCGCCTGCGCGACATGGCGGGGGTCACCGGCGGGCTGCTGCCCAAGGTCATCGCGGCGTATAATGCGGGCCCGAAGCCGGTCGGCGAATGGAACGCGCTGGTCCGCGACGGCGGCGATCCGCTGCTGTATATCGAAAGCATCCCCTATTGGGAGACCCGCGGCTACGTCACGACGGTGCTGCGCAACTATTGGATGTACGAGGCGCAGAACGGCAAGCCGGCGTCGACGAGCCGGTCCGCGCTGGCGCAGGGCATGTGGCCGCGCTTCCCGGGCCTGCCCGGCGCCTCCGCCGTTCGCATGAACGCGCGGCCGAACATCGCCGCGAGCGCGAGCGTCGGCGCGGCGGCCACTCCCGCCGCGGCCCAATCGCCTATCGTCCGTGCCGATTGATCTCACCGCGCGGTTCCTTCCGGTCAGGATCGCAGTGCTCACCGTGTCCGACACCCGCGGCGCCGCCGAGGACCGATCGGGCGACACGCTGGTCGAACGACTGACCGACGCCGGCCATGTGCTGGCGGACCGCGCGATCGAGCGCGACGATCTCGAGGTGATCGTGGCCCGGCTGCGGCGCTGGATCGCGGATCGCGACATCGATTGCGTGATCACGACAGGCGGCACCGGCGTCACCGGTCGCGACGTGACCCCGGAGGCCGTCGAGCGGGTTGCGACCAAGATGATCCCGGGGTTCGGCGAGCTGTTCCGCTATCTGAGCTTTGCCAAGATCGGCACCTCGACGGTGCAGTCGCGCGCCTGTGCCTGCGTTGCCGAGGGCACCTATGTGTTCGCACTACCGGGATCGCCCGGTGCGGTGAAGGACGGGTGGGACGGAATCCTGAAGGACCAGCTCGATAGCCGCCACAAGCCGTGCAACTTCGTGGAGCTGATGCCGCGGTTGCTGGAACGGTAAAGGGGGGTGCCGTCGGATGGAACGAGGGTTGAGGGTTGAGGGTCGCGGCGAGCTGCCTTCGTCATGCCGGGCTCTTCCCGGCATCCACGGTGCCGCGCACTCTCGCCCGTTGCTCGCGTCGTCCGGTGGACCCCGGAACGAGTCCGGGGTGACGGCGGTAATGGGTGCGCCCGTCTCTGCCATCATGTCGGACTTGATGCGGGACCCGGAGCGGTGAGCCTAGTGCCGCGGTGCTCTGGGTCCCGGCGTTGGATTGGGATGACGGACGCAAACGGGACCCCACCGTTCACCAGCCGCTGGGCTTGCCCTTGTTCTGCTGGTCGAGCCACGTCTTCAGCGGCTTGAAGTATTCCACCATCGCCGCGCCCGACATTTCGCGGCTGCCGGTGAACGTCTCCAGTGCGTCGGGCCAGGGCTTGGACTGGCCCATCGCTAGCATCGTCTGCAGCTTGGTACCGACCTGCTTGTTATCGAAGAACGAACAGCGATGCAGTGGCCCGGTCCAGCCGGACTGCGCACAGGCTGCCTTGTAGAACTGGAACTGCAACACCCGCGCGAGGAAATAGCGGGTGTAGGGGACCGCGGCCGGGATGTGGTATTTGCCGCCGGCGTCGAACCTGGTCTCGTCGCGCGCGACGGGTGGCTTGATCCCCTGATATTGCAGCCGCAACGCATCCCAGGATGCCTGGTAGCCGGTGTCCTTGATCTGGCCAGAGAACACGCCCCAGCGCCATTTGTCGACGAGGAGCCCGAACGGCAGGAACGCGACCTTGTCCATCGCCTGGCGCAGCAGCAAGCCGATATCCTTGTCAGCGCTCGGCACCTTCGCCTGATCGAGCAGACCGATCTTCACCAGGTAATCGGGCGTGATCGACAGCGCGACGGTGTCGCCGATCGCTTCGTGGAAGCCGTCATTGGCGCCGTTCTTGTAGAGGAAGGGCTGCGCCTTGTACGCGCGCTGATAATAGTTGTGGCCGAGCTCGTGGTGGATGGTGACGAAGTCGTCGCCATTGACCTTGGTGCACATCTTGATGCGGATATCGTCCTGGTTGTCGATATCCCATGCGGATGCGTGGCAGATCACTTCGCGATCGGCCGGCTTGACGATCTGCGAGCGAGTCCAGAACGTCGGCGGCAGCGGCGCGAAGCCCAGCGAAGAGTAGAATGTCTCGCCCTGCTTCACCATCTTGACCGGATCATAGCCCTTGGCGGTCAGCAGGTCGCCGGTTTCGAAGCCGAGATCGCCGGCACCCTTGGGCGCAACGATGTCATAGATGTTGCCCCATTCCTGCGCCCACATGTTGCCGAGCAGATCGGCACGGATCGGGCCGGTCCGCGACTGGACCTTGTCGCCATATTTCTCGACCAGCTTCCAGCGGACATAGGTGTGCAGCGCCTTGTAGAGCGGTTCGACCTCCATCCAGATCTTGTCGGTGAGCTTCGCGAACTCGTCGGGCGACATGTCGTAGCCCGAGCGCCACATTGCGCCCACATCCTTGAAGCCCAGTTCGTGCGCGCCGTCGTTTGAGATCGCGGTCATCCGCTGGTAATCCGCGCGCATCGGCGCGCCGACATTGTCGTTCCAGCTGGTCCACATCTCCTGGAGCCTGGCGGGATCGCGCTCGGTACCCATGGCGGCTTCGATATCCGAGCCGTTGATCGGCTTGCCACCGAGGGTCCCCTTGCCGCGGCCGTAATTGGACGACATCCGGGTGGTGATCGTCGACAATTCGGTCGCCGCGCCATCGCGCGTGGGAGCCGGCAGCGTGACGCCGTTGCGCATCAGATCGAGCTTGCGCCGGGTATCGGGCGACACGCCGGCGACGCCGTTGAAGCGCGCCGCGCCGAGCGCATACTTGACCGCGAGTTCGGTCGTCTCGGCGCCCGACTTGGCGGCAAGCGCGTCGGTGTCCTCGGTGATGTAGGTCGCGTTGACCCAGGCGACCCGAGCGGCGTCGATGCCGACGCGCTCGCCGGTCTTCTCCGCCTCGGCGACGAAGGCATCGGCCTCGGCCGCGGTCGGCTTTGCACCGGTCGGCTTGGCGGCAGTTGCCTTCTGCTGCGCGAGTGCGGGGGGTGCGGCCAGCGCGGTGGCGAGCGCCAGGGCCGAGATGATGATACGCATGATGAACTCCCCTTGGTATCTTATGAGACGAGAGTGCGATCGGGCGCGGCTGTGGTCAAGCTTCGTCGCCGCCCAGAAAACGTGCCATCGCTTCACCGAGCTCCGGTTTGACGACCGCGCTCATATGTCCGCCGGGGACCTCGGCGAGCACGGCGTTGGGCAACGCGGCGACGAGTTCGCTCGCGGAACCATTGTCCTCATCCTCGACGCCGCAAAGGACCTGAATCGGGAGGTCGAAACCGCGCAGCGTCTCGATCGGGGTTCCAGCGAAGCTGCCGATGATCCCGAGCAGCGCCTGCGGATCGCCGCCGGTCGTCTTCAGGAAGGCCTCGACCATCCAGGCCGGGCTGCCGCGCTCGTGCTTGCCGAGATTTTCGAGAATGTGGCGGAAGTGACCGGCGCGGCGGTTGACGTCGGTCAGCCCCTCGAGCCCCATGCCCGACAGGATCACCTTGCCCGGACGCGCGCCGCCCGCGAGCATGCGCGATACCGTCCGCGCCCCCAGCGAATAGCCGCCGAGATCATAGTCGACGAGCCCGAGATGCGCGATCAGCGCCTCGGCATCGCGGGTGAGGATGTCGGGCGGATAGGCGGCGGGATCATGCGGCTTGTCGCTCGCGCCGTGCCCGCGGAAATCGAGCATGATCACGCGGAAACCGCGCGCGGCGACCGCCTCGGCATGCCCGTAGCGGATCCAGTTGGTGACCGACTCCGACATGAACCCGTGGAGAAGGACGAGCGGACGGCCCGCGCCGAGCTCGCGCCACGCGAGGCGGACGCCGTCGGGCGCGGTGAAGAAGTGCGGCTCGGGCGGAGTGACGGGCAAGTGGGTGCGATCCGTTATGGCTGGCGGGTTCCGGATGGATAGGCGGGTTGGCAGGCGCGGGGCAATCGGGATGAGCTCACTACCCTCGTCATCCCGCGCTGGATCCGGGATCCAGAGCAAAGTGGGGCGGCGTTCGTGGCTCTGGGTCCCGGATCAAGTCCGGGATGACGGTTAGGGTCGGAGCGCGTTACGCCCTCATGCCGCCTTTTGCAGGTGGCGGCGGCCGAGCAGTTCCGCGATCTGGACCGCGTTGAGCGCGGCGCCCTTTCGGAGATTGTCGCTGACGCACCACAGTGAGATGCCGTTGTCGACGGTCGGGTCCTCGCGGACCCGGCTGACATAGGTGGCGTCGTCGCCGGCCGCTTCGATCGGGGTGGTGTAGCCGCCATCCTCGTGCTTATCGATCAGCATGATGCCCGGTGCCTCGCGCAGCACGCGCTTGGCCTGTTCGGCCGAGATCTCGTCGTGGAACTCGATGTTGATCGCTTCCGAATGGCCGACGAACACCGGCACGCGGACGCAGGTCGCCGTGACCTTGATCTTGGGATCGAGGATCTTCTTGGTCTCGACGACCATCTTCCATTCTTCCTTGGTAGAGCCGTCGTCGAGGAAATCGTCGATATGCGGGATCACGTTGAAGGCGATCTGCTTGGTGAACTTGTGCGCGACCGCGGGATCACCGACGAAGATGTTGCGGCTCTGCTCGAACAGCTCGTCCATGCCGACCTTGCCGGCGCCCGACACCGACTGGTAGGTCGCGACGACGACGCGCTTGATCCGCGCGATGTCGTGAAGCGGCTTCAGCGCGACCACCATCTGCGCGGTCGAGCAATTCGGATTGGCGATGATGTTCTTGACGCGATAGCCGTCGATCGCGTCGGCATTCACTTCGGGCACGATCAGGGGCACGTCCGGATCCATCCGGTAGAGCGACGAATTGTCGATCACGGTGCAGCCGGCGGCGGCGAATTTCGGCGCGTAGACCTTGGTAGCGGCCGAGCCGATCGCGAACAGCGCCATGTCCCAGCCGGCAGGATCGAAATTCTCGATATTCTGCACCTTCAGCATCCGGCCGGTATCGCCATATTCGATCTGGTTGCCCTGGCTGCGCGACGAGGCGAGTACCGCGATCTCGTCGGCCGGAAACTGGCGCTCAGCGAGAATGTTGACCATCTCGCGCCCGACATTGCCCGTCGCGCCACATACCACGATGCGGTAACCCATGTTCACGTCCTTCATGCTGCGGGGGCGCCATAGGCCGGCGCCCGCCGCGGTGCCAGCAAGCTTTACTTGGCCGGCTTGTTCTTCACATTGCGGTCGAGGAACTCGAGGATCGTGCCCCAGAGATGCTCGCTGATCCCCGGCCCCGCCACGCGGTGGGTATAGCCGGGGTAGAACATCATCTCGAACGGCGTCCCCGTTTCCTGCATCCGCGCTGCGACCTTGGTGGAATTGTCGAGGAAGACGTTGTCGTCGGCCATGCCGTGGATCAGCAGCAGGGGATCGCGGATCTTGTCCGCGTCCGCGATCGCCGCCGAAGAGGCATAGCTTTTCGGGTCCTTGGCCGGATCGCCCAGATAACGCTCGGTATAATGGGTGTCGTAGAGCTGCCAGTCGGTGACCGGCGCGCCCGCGACCGCCGCCGCATAGACCCCGGGGTTCTGCTGGAGCATCTTCAGCGACATGTAGCCGCCATAGGACCAGCCATAGGTCGCGATCCGCGCCGGATCGACGAACGGCAACGTCCCGAGATACTTCGCGCCGGCGAGCTGATCCTCGACCTCGACGCTGCCCATGGCGTGGTAGATCTGGTCCTCGAACGCCTTGCCGCGATTGTACGAACCACGATTGTCGAGCTTGAAGTAGATCCAGCCCTGATCGACGAGGAATTGCGGCAGCGCGCCCTGCCAGCCACGCGTC
>DATLME010000392.1:0-9334 GCA_035537395.1 Sphingomonas sp.
ATGCGGCGCGGCAACATGGCATCGATGATGCCGCTCGCGAAGGTCGAGATCCCGGCCAAGGGGGTCGTCAAGTTCGAGCCGGGTGGGCGGCACGTGATGTTCTTCGACATGAACCCGGGGATCAAGCCCGGCAGCACGATCACGCTGACGCTGACCTTCTCCGACGGAACGCGGATCCTTCAGGACGCCGGCGTGATCGGCGCCGGCGATCCGGCACCGACCGACGATTGATGGTTCCGCCTGGGAGCGCCACGACACGCGCGCTCACCCCCGGCGAGATCGAGCTTGCGCGGTCGGTGTTCGGCACCGCGATCGATTATGCGCGGGTCCGGCTCGCGCGGCACAAATGGGCCTTCTTCCAGCCGCGCGACACGGTGATGGCGCCGCGCGGGTGCATCCACTTCCACCCGAAAGGCAGCAACTGGCGCGAAGATTTCGCCGCCTGCGCGCTGACCGACCAGGGGCTGTTCATCCACGAGATGACGCACGTCTGGCAACATCAGAAGGGCATCTACCTGCCGCTGGTCCGCCATCCGTTCTGCCGTTACGACTACGCATTGAAGCCGGGGCAGCCGCTGTACCGCTACGGCATCGAACAACAGGGCGAGATCGTGCGCCATGCCTTCCTGCTGCGCCACGGGGCGTCGGTGGTCGGGGCGCCGCCGCTCGCGCAATACGAGTCGCTGCTGCCGTTCTAGAATATGACGGATGGACGAGGCGGTACCCTGAAGGGTTTGCTGTCACCGGGGCGCCCGGGCATCGCTCACACGCTTCGTTAACCGAGTCCTGCTAGCCTAGCGGCATGCTCAAATTCGTCCTCGCCGCTGTGCTCATGCTCGTGATGGTCGACTGTGCGGTCGATCGCGGTGCCTATACCCTCGCTGCCGTGCGCGCCATCGAGCGCGGTGTGCACAGCGTTGCGCACATGGGCGACGGATCGCTGTTCAGCTGGTAACGACGACTAGGGCACCAAGGCGCCTGTGCCGCCCAACCGGGGCGGGCCGGGCCTGAACGACGCGGCCGATCGCGCCGCCCCCTGCAATCCGCTGCGGCAGCGTGACCACACCTGCTTCTATCACACGCTCGCATTGTCATCGAAGTGAAAGCTGCCTGACGCTCAGTTGTCGTTTGGCGTGTCTATCGCTCTGCCCGCGGACGGGGCGGGCTAAAGTACGGATGCGGATCAATTTCCGCCCCTGCGCAACAGTTTTGCTCGGCTGTTCTGTTGACAAAGGGGGAATTTGTGACGTCAAAGTGGATAGCAGGATTGTCCGGTCTTACCGGTATACTTGTCACTACTGCGGTTTCTGCGCAGGAACATGAGCAACAACGCAAGGTCTTCGTGGCGAGTACTTCGGATCGCCAGCCGGTATCATTCAGGGCCGAAGCAATCGAGCCGGAGCCGGTCGCCGATACGGACGACGACGCGATCGTCGTGAACGGCGGCAGTATCAAGCGTACGCCGCTCGCCCAGTCGGCCGCGGAATATGGCAACGCGGTGCAGATCGTCGGGTCGGAGGAGATCGCCGCCAGCGGTGCGAGCAACTTCGCCGAGATCGCGCAATTCCTCATCAAGGGCGCCAATGTCGGGTATTCGCCCGATGAAGGCGAGTATACCATTCGCCTCGACGGCGGAGGGGATCGCGACACCCTGGTCGTGCTCGACGGCGTGCCGCTCTACGATCGCGGCCCTGCGCTCGAGGACATCTGGGGATCCACGACGATCGATCCTCACATGATCGACCGCGTTGAGGTTTTTCGTGGTGGCAACAGCCTGTTTTTCGGCAGCAATGGCGGCATCGGCGTCGTCAGCATCGTGACCAAGCGGCCGGATGGCTCGCGCAAGTTCGAGTTCGGGGCAAGCTACGGCGAATTCAACTCGCGCGAGCTTTGGGGCAACGCTTCGGCGCCGCTCGACAAGGACGGGCGACACAGCTTCATGGTCTATGGCAGCAGCCAGCAGACCGACGGCCCGAGGATCTTCGCGCCCGAGAGCTTCGTCGACAATGTCGCCGCGGCCGGCGGCATCCAGAAATATCCGCTGAACCGCAACAATGTCGGCATCAAATATCTCTGGAAAGTCGATGACCGCACCGACTTCCGCGTGAACGGTCAATATACCCAGATCGAGTTCCAGGATCCGTTTCCCGACGCCGAAGTGGTGTCGCAGAACCGGGTCCGGTATCCGATCGTCGACATGTCGCTGGAACGGCGCTGGTCGGAAACGATGCTGTCGGAATTTTCGGCGTACTGGAGCAATCCGAAGCTCAACAACACCGAAACCTATCCCGAAGTCTGCCGCATTGCCGCAGGCTGCATCAATCCCGACACCGGCAGGGCCGTTGCGTTCGGCAAGGCGACCGGCCGGTCGATCGTCTTCCCGAACAAGGGCTATGGGGACGAATCGAAGGTGGGCGGCTTCCGGGAACTGGGGTTGAACCTGCGCAACACCGTGGCGCTCGCCAAGGAACTGGAGGTCGCCGCCGGTGTCCAGGTCGTTTCCTACAAGGACGATTCAGACCCGGTTTACCCCGTTGGCGATGCGTCGACGACGATCACCGGGCTCTACCTCGACGCGCGGCCGACGATCCCCTTCAGCCCCGATACGAAGATTTCACTCGCGGTCCGTACCGATTTTGCGGACAGCTTCGGATCGAAGACGATCTGGAAGTTCGGCCTGCGGCATCCAATCGGCCCCTTCTATGTGCGCGCGAACGGCGGCACATCGTACAGCCTGCCACGGACCAACGAACTGTTTGCGGACAGCCTGACGCTGGTCGGCAACCCCGCGCTCAAGACAGAAGAGACCGAAACCTACAACGGTGCCGCAGGCGTCAGCACCAGCTTCGGCGGCGTTCAGGTCACAGCCGAACTGGGCGCATTCCGGACCGACATCTCGAACCGGATCCAGACGACCTCCGGGCTGACCCCGAACAGCTACTTCAACAACGACCGCATGACCGAGATCCGCGGCCTCACCGCCAGTCTCGATCTGGCGATGGGAAAGATCTGGTCGGCCGGCATCAGCTACACCAAGCAGCAGGCAAGGCTCGACGGCACGACGCTGCAGATCAACGAAACGCCCGAATACATGATCCAGGGCAATGCCGCGTGGCACAGCCCCGACGATCGCTTCCACGTCACCTTCCTGCCTCGCTACCAGGGACCAGAATTCGCCACCGGCGGCGTCAACAACGCACTCAGGAACAACTTCGGCAACTATTTTGTCGCGAACGGATCGTTAGCCTATTGGGCTGGCGACAAGAGGCAGCACCGGTTCCAGCTCCGCGTCGTCAACATCTTCGATGCGCATTACGCCGAACGCTATGGCTACGGCAATCAACGCTACAGCGAAGCATTTGTGCGGGGCGAGATCAAACTGAACAGCCCGGAATATTTCTATGGCTATGAGTTCGAAGGCAAACCGCGAAGCCTGTACGTCTCCTACACCACCTCATTCTGACGATTATCGCACCACCTCGCCCCTTCATCTTCCATTCGAAAGGCGCATCATGACCGATACCAGCCGACGTACCTTCCTGCGCACCGTCGCCGCCGGCGCTGCGGTTGCCGGGCTTCCGTCGAGCATCGCACGCGCGCTCGCCATTCCCGCCACGCGCCGAACCGGCACGATCAAGGATGTCGAACATGTCGTCATCCTGATGCAGGAGAACCGTTCCTTCGACCATTATTTCGGCACGATGCGCGGGGTGCGCGGGTTCGGCGACCGCCATCCGGTGCCGATGCGCGGAAACCGCACCGTCTGGCAGCAATCGGACGGCAAGCGCGAACTGCCGCCGTTCCATCTCGACACCAAGACCACCGATGCGCTGAAGGTGCCGGGGACGCCGCACGGCTTTGCGGACTCGCAGGCCGCGTGGAGCCAGGGCCGGTTCGGCGAATGGCCGCGGTACAAGAACCCCTATTCGATGGGTTATTACCGCCGCGACGATATTCCGTTCCAGTTCGCGCTCGCCGAGAGTTTCACGATCTGCGACGCGTATCACTGCTCGGTAACGTCCGGTACCGATCCGAACCGGATCGTCTTCTGGTCGGGCTCGAACTTCGATCCCGCCGCGCGCACCGCAGGACGCAACTGCACCGACAGCAATTCCGAACCGAACAACTTGCGATGCTGGATCAAAGGCGCGCTGCCCGAGCCCGGCTACAGCTATGCGGGCAATGCGCTCGATTGGGCGACGATCCCCGACGTACTGGAAGCCGCGGCGATCGACTGGCGGATCTATCAGGACCCGAACGACAACTGGACCGGCGCCATGCACGGCGGGCTGGCCTTCGCCAGCTTCCGCGAGGCCGCGCCCGAGTCGGGGCTGTTCCGCCGCGGCATGAGCGAGTTCACGCTGGCCCGGCTTGCCGAAGACGTTCGCAACAACACGCTGCCCCAGGTATCATGGGTTTTGCCGCCGAAGGAATGGTCCGAGCACCCGAGCGCTTCGACCCCGCTTCAAGGCGCAGAGTTCACCAGCATGGTCCTCGATGCGCTCACCGCCAATCCGGACGTCTGGAGCAGGACCGCCCTGTTCCTGACCTTCGACGAAAACGACGGACAGTTCGATCATGTCCCGCCGCCATCACCGCCCTCCTACGATCGCGACGGACGATTGCTCGGCAAGTCGACCTTGCCGCTGGCCGGCCATTATTTCGAGGACGACGCGGGCAAGTACCGTGATCCCACCGACGACATTAGTGGCCCGGTCCGGCCCTGGGCGATGGGCCCGCGCGTGCCGATGTACGTCGTCTCGCCCTGGAGCACGGGCGGCTGGGTAAATTCGCAGGTGTTCGACCACACGTCGGTCGGCCGGTTCCTCGAGCAAC
The DNA here is from genome assembly GCA_035537395.1 of Sphingomonas sp. Lineage (GTDB taxonomy): Bacteria > Pseudomonadota > Alphaproteobacteria > Sphingomonadales > Sphingomonadaceae > Sphingomonas. Next base: position 4,837 of record DATLME010000392.1, read on the forward strand.
GGTTCGGCGTGACGATCCCGGCGATCAGCCCATGGCACCGGGCAGTGAGCGGCGATCTGACCTCTGCGTTCGACTTCACCGCACCCGCGAGCGGCGCCTTCCCGCCCTTGCCTGCCGTGAGCGGCGCGTCGGGTATCGTCCTGGCGCACATGCAACGGCCCAAGATCATGCCGCCCGCGACCCCGCAACCCCTCTCGCAGGAAGCCGGCACCCGCCCATCGCGGGCGCTCCCCTATGTGCTGCACGCCGATGCCCGGATCGACGTGGCTCAGGGCCTCGTTCGGGTCGAGATGATCAATGCCGGCAGCGCAGGCGCGGTGTTCCACGTCTACGACAAGCGCGATCTCGACACGATCCCGCGCCGGTTCACGGTAGAAGCCGGCAAGCGGATCGCCGACGTCTGGTCCATTGCCGACGACGGGCAGTACGACCTCTGGATCGTCGGTCCGAACGGCTTCATGCGCAGCTTCGCGGGTCGTCGTGACGCCGCGATCGAGGTGCCCGATCTGGTCGCGCGCTACGACGCCCAGGGGCCGACGCTGCTCATATCACGCAGCCCGGACAAGGGCACCGCCGCCCGCATCATCGTACGTAGCGACGTGTATGGTTCGCCAGCTTCTTCGCCCCTGACGCGGCGGTTCGCCTGGCTCGCCGGCGAAAGCGGTGGCTGGTACGACATCATCGTGTCGGGCGACGGGTTCGAGCAGCGGTTCGCCGGACGGATCGAAACCGGCCGCGACAGCATCAGCGATCCGGCGGTGCAGGCGTAACGCGAAACCTCAGGAACGCAGCCGGCCGATCGTCAAAGTGCGGCGAAATCGATCGGCCGGGTGCGATCCAGGGTCCAGGGTGCCTCGGGCATCGGGTATTTGAGCCCCGTCGCGCAATTGAAGAGCACCACGCGCTCCTCCTCGTCGACTAGGCCATCCTTCACCGCCTGCTTGTACGCGGCGAGCGTCGCCCCACCCTCGGGGCACATCAGCAAGCCGTCCTTGCGCGCACACTCGTCGACAGCCTGGAGGATTGCCGGATCGCCGACCGCAAGCGCGCGGCCGCCGCTCTCGCGCACCGCGCGAAGGATCAGGAAGTCGCCGACCGCCTTCGGGACGCGGATCCCCGCGGCCACCGTGCTCGCATCTTCCCAGCGCTCGGCATGCTCGACCCCGGCCTCGAACGCGCGGACGATCGGTGCGCAGCCGCTCGCCTGCACCGCGTACATCCGGGGCCGTTCGGGCCCGATCCAGCCGAGCTTTTCCAGTTCGTCGAACGCCTTCCACATTCCGATCAGGCCGGTGCCGCCGCCGGTCGGATAGAAGATCGCGTCGGGGAGCGACCAGCCGAACTGCGCGGCGAGCTCCAGCCCCATCGTCTTCTTGCCCTCGATCCGATAGGGCTCCTTCAGCGTCGAGAAGTCGAACCAGTGCCCCTCCGCCGCGCCCTTGCCGACGATCGCACCGCAATCGTCGATCAGCCCGTTGACGCGCCAGACCCGGGCGCCCTGCACGGCGATCTCGCGGACGTTCACCTCGGGTGTGTCATCAGGGCAGAGCACGATCGTCTCGATGCCGACCCGCGTGGCATAGGCGGCAAGCGCGGCCCCGGCATTGCCGTTGGTCGGCATCGCGATCCGCAAGACCCCCAGCTCCTTCGCCATCGCCACCGCCATCACCAGACCGCGCGCCTTGAACGAGCCGGTCGGCAGGCGACCCTCGTCCTTCACCACGACGTTGACCCCGCCCGACACCGGGATCGGCACCAGCGGGGTCTCGATCTCGCCCAAGCTGACGACGTTGGCGGTGTGGCGCACCGGGAGCAGCTCGCGCCAGCGCCAGAGATCGGTCGGGCGGGCAGCCAGCGTGTCGCGCGGGAGGTGCTTTGCGACCGCTTCCAGATCGTAGCGGACGAGCAATGGTCGTCCCGCGGACGAAAGGCCGTGGAGCTGGTCCGACTCGTAACGTTCGCCGGTCAGCGAACATTCGAGATGCGTCACGAACGTCTGGCGATCGGCGGTGAGGTTGGGGTTCATGATATTCTCAGCGATCAGAGGGTCGCGCTCGACGTAGTTCGTCACCCCGGACCCGTTCCGGGGTCCACCGTGCCGCGCGATCGCCAGCGGGGAATGTGCCGCACGGTGGATGCCGGAACGAGTCCGGCAAGACCGTGTCTACCCGGCCCTTGCGACGCCGACCAATGCCGGGCGGAGCAGGCGATCCTTGATCATGTAGCCCGACTGCATTTCCTGAACGATGGTGCCGGGCTCCGCATCGCTCGGCACCTCGAGCATGGCCTGGTGGCGGTTCGGATCAAGTGGGACGCCTAACGCCTCGATCCGGGTGATGCCGTGCCGGGCGAAGACGCTCTCGAGCTCGCGGCCGGTCGCTTCGAGCCCGGTGACCAGCCCCTTCATCTTGTCGTCCGCGCGCAGCTCGTCCGGGATCGCGGCGAGCCCGCGCGCGAGGTTGTCGGACACCGAGAGCACGTCGCGCGCGAAATTGGTCGCGGCATAGGCGCGGGCGTCCTGCGCCTCCTTCTCGGCACGACGGCGCACATTCTGCACCTCGGCCTGGGCGTAGAGCACCTGCTGCTTGGTCTCGGCAAGCTGCGCCTCGAGTTCGGCAATGCGCGCGCCGGCCTCGTCATGATCGGCGACTTCGGGCGCGGCTTCGGCGGTTTCCTGGCGCAGGTCGGCGCCGGTATCGGTAGCGTGGTCGGTCATCGATATTCCTGTGTCAGCCCATCAATCGGGCGAGCGTTGCTGCGGTAAAATCAACCATGGGCACGACGCGGGCATAGTTCAACCGGGTCGGTCCGATCACCCCGACCACGCCGACGACGCGCCCACCGGGCCCGCGAAACGGCCGGGCGATCACCGAGGATCCCGACAGCGCGAACAATTTGTTCTCCGCGCCGATGAAGATCCGGGTCGCGTCGCCCGCGCTGGCGCTGTCGAGCAGGCTGGCGACCTCCTGCTTCCCCTCGAGATCGTCTAGCAGGTCGCGGACCCGGTCGAGATCGGCGGCGACGGCGGTATCGATCAGCCGCCCCGGCCCGCGCACGATCAGCACCGGGCGGCGCGCGCCGTCCTCGCTCCACACCGCGATGCCGCGCTCGACCAGCGTGCGCGCCGCCGCATCAAGCGCCGCCTGCCCTTCGCCGAGCTCGCGATCGATCCGCGCGCGTGCCTCGGCAAGCGTCAGCCCGGCGAGCGTCGCCGACATGTAGTTGCCTGCCTCGATCAGCGCCGAAGGGTTCATGCCAGCGGGCAGCTGGACGACGCGGTTTTCGACCGAGCCGTCCTCCGCGACGAGCACCGCCATGCCCTGGGTTGCGGAGAGCGCGACGAAGCCGATCGACCGCAGTGTCAGTTCGCGCTTCGGGACCATCACCAGCCCCGCGCACGCGGACAGGCCGGACAAGGCAGCGGTGGTCGCGGCGAGCGCTTCCTCGACAGGCCCCACGGTGCCCGCGCGCGATTCGATCGCGGCGCGTTCCTCGATCGACGGTTCGAGCGCCTGCATCATGCCGTCGACGAACAGCCGGAGGCCGCGTTCGGTGGGGATTCGCCCGGCGCTGGTGTGCGGGCTGGCGAGGAGGCCGAGTTCCTCCAGCTCCTGCATCACGCCGCGGATCGACGCCGGGGAAAGGTTCAGGCCGGACGCGAGCGCGATCGTCTTCGACCCGACCGGCGCGCCGTTCGCGACATAGCCGTCGACGACCGCGCGAAACACGTCGCGCGCGCGGTCGGTCAGTTCGGAAACGGGCGCCTGCATGCGTCTCATCTAGGCTGGCGTGGCGTGGGTTGGAAGGGTAGGCGGTCCCGACACCCATAACCACGCCGTTCGTGGTGAGTAGGGATTGAGCTTGGCGAAGGCCCGTATCGAACCACCGGACCTTCGATACGCGTCTTCGACGTTGCTCGGCCGCCACTCAGGACGAACGGCAAAGGAAGTATCATGAGACCTTCAGGCCGCGCGCCAGACCAGATGCGCACGATCACCATCGAACCCCGCTTTACCCGTCACGCCGAGGGATCGGTGCTGATCGGGTTCGGCGACACCAAGGTGCTCGTCACCGCGTCGATCGAGGAGCGGGTGCCCCCGTTCCTGCGCGGCAGGGGCGAGGGTTGGGTGACCGCGGAATATGGCATGCTGCCCCGGGCCACGCATACCCGCGGCAATCGTGAAGCCGCCAAGGGCAAGCAATCCGGGCGGACGCAGGAGATCCAGCGGCTGATCGGGCGGTCGCTGCGCGCCGTCACCGACATGAAGCTGCTCGGCGAGCGCCAGATCGTGCTCGATTGCGACGTCATCCAGGCGGATGGCGGAACCCGCACCGCGGCGATTTCGGGCGCGTGGGTCGCGCTGCGGCTCGCCGTCAACGGGTTGCTGGAAAGCGGCAAGCTGACCGCCGATCCGCTGACTCAGAAGGTCGCGGCGGTCAGCTGCGGCATCTACAAGGGCGATCCGGTGCTCGATCTCGACTATGACGAGGATTCGAA
>DATLME010000393.1:0-6348 GCA_035537395.1 Sphingomonas sp.
GTATGGATACGTGAAGGACATATGAGAACGACTTAGCTTTAAACGAGTGTCCGACGCCTTGATAACGCCAGAACCCGCAAGCCGCCGCCCACATGTCCCTTCATCTAAATTACAATGTCAAAGAGCGCAAAACAGCGACGCCTTGGTGTACCCTCTTTCGGGGGTCTGCCCTGGCGCCTTGCTATTTGGTGACCGCAGAAGCGAACCGTTTGGTCCATCGCTGCGGTGACACCCCTCTAAGCGGGACACCCAAAAGCGTCAAACCATTTTTTGCAGATTTCTTGCAGTCGGCTGAAAAACCGGCGGAATCCCGAGGGTTTACGGCTTGTAGAGAGCCCGCTGATACGAGCGGCAGCCATGGAACGCGCCGCCGAATCGACGAATCAACCAACCGAATCGTTCGGCTCGCGGGTGCGTGATGCGGTGATCTGGCGGTCGGGCAGCCAGATCGTCGCGCAGCTGGTGCAATGGGCCGCCACCTTTCTCGTCATCCGCATTCTCGATCCCCGCGACTACGGGCTGTTCGCGATGACGGGCGCGATCATGGTGTTCCTGAACATGCTCAACGGGCTTGGTCTGGCGAGCGGCCTGATCCAGCGCGATCACATTTCACGGCACGATGTCCGCCAGCTGTTCGGCATGCTGATCGCGTTGAACGCAACGCTGGCGGTCGCGCAGTTCCTGCTCGCCCCGCTGGCAGCCGATTATTACCGGCACGCGGAGGTGGCGTCGCTGCTGCGGGTGCAGGCGCTGCTCTATCTGGTGACGCCCTTCGTCGCCCTGCCCTCCGCCTTGCTCAGCCGCACGCTCGATTTCCGCCACCAGGCGCGCGCGAACATCGTCGCGTCGGTCGCAAGCGCGAGCACCGCGCTGGCAGGCGCGCTGCTCGGGTGGGGCGTGTGGACCCTGGTCGCGGCGCCGCTCATGCTGTTCGGTGTCCGCGGAATATTGCTGACGTGGAGCGCACGCACCTTGGTGTGGCCGAGCTTCGACTTTCGCGGCGCGGGTCATCTCGCCCGGTACGGCGGGGTGTTGGCGGTCGGCCAGCTGTTCTGGTTCCTGCAGAGCCAGGCGGACGTGTTCATCGCGGGCCGGCATTTCAGCGCGCATCAACTCGGCATCTATACGACCAGCCTGTTCCTCGCGCAGATCTTCGTCGCGAAGATCGTCCCGCCGCTCAACGAGGTCGCGTTCAGCGCTTATGCGCGGATCCAGCATGATGATGTTGCGGTAGCACGAGCGTTCGTCCGCTCGGTCGGGATCGTGATGGCAGGCGCCCTGCCCTTCTATCTCGGGCTCGCAGTGACTGCCGAGCCGTTGGTGCTGACCGTTCTAGGCGAAAAGTGGCGGGAGATGGTGCCCGTGGTGCGCTGGCTGGCGCTCGCGATGCCGTTCATGACGCTGAACGTCCTGTACGGGCCCGCGTGCGATGCACTGGGGCGACCGGGGATCGGGGTCCGCAACGGCGCGGTCGGTGCGGCGATCCTTACCACGGGCTTCCTGGTCGGGGTGCACTGGGGACCGACCGGACTGGCGATGGCGTGGCTCGCCGCCTATCCGCTCTATCTCGCCGCGAGCACATGGCGGGCGCTACCGGTGATCGGGGCGAGCCCGCGCGACATCGCCGCAGCGATCGCGCCGCCCGCGATCGCCGCCATCGCGATGGCGCTGGCGGTGGGCCGGATCGATGCCGCGCTGCCGATCCTCGCGCCGCTGCCGCGACTCGCGATCCTGGTAGCGGCCGGCGGCGTGATCTACCTCGCGGCACTCGCGCTCGTCGCGCGCGCGACGCTTGAGGCGGTCGCGACGCTGGTGCGCGGGCGCCGGCTTCAGGCCGACTGAATATATTCGCGCATCGCCGCGGCGTCGGCTTCGATCCGGTCGATACGGTATTTGACGATGTCGCCGATCGAGATGAAGCCGATCATCTTGTCGTGCTCGACGACCGGCAAATGACGGATGCGTCGCTGCGTCATCAGCGAGAGCGCGCCGATCGCGGGATCGCCGGGCCGGATGCTCTCGACCGGCGCGGTCATCGCCGCGGAAACCGGCTTGTCGAGCGCCGCTGCGCCCTCGCTGGCGAGGCACTGGATGACGTCGCGTTCCGAGAAGATGCCGACCACGGTGTCGCCCTGCATCACCGGGACCGCGCCGATGCCGTGCGCCGCCAGTAGCGCAACCGCGTCGGCGACGCTGACATCGGGGCCCAACGAGACGACTTCGTTGCCCTTGCCGCGCAGAATGGCTGCGATCGTCATGACATACTCTCCCTCATCGTTCGTGTCGTGGGTTGAGAAGACCATGTTTGCGGCGCTAAGGCAAAGCATGTCCGATCAGCCGCATGGCCTCGACGACCCCGAATATGCCGCCTTCGCCTGGGACCGGTTCCGCGCGATCATGGCGTGGATGACGCTGGCCGCGGCGATCGCGGTGGCGGGAGTGATCGTGGTGCTCGCGCGTGTCTATGGACCGCTCCACCTGGTGACGATGCTTGGGGTGATCGGTGGCGTCGGCGGATCGGTGATGCTGTCCGGATTGCTGATGGGCTTGCTGTTCCTCAGCTCGGGCAGCGGCCATGACGAGGATGTCGATCGGATCGACTGACATGAAAAAGGCCGGCCCCGCAGGACCGGCCTCTTCACCGAACGACCGTGTCGCGGTCACTCCGCGGCGGTCGGAACCTCGCTTGGCCGGGCAGCGATCCGACGGCGGCGCGGCTTGGGCGCAGCATCCTCGCCATCGTTCGCCACTGCCGAGATGCCCAGCGACGGCGGTAGCCGGTCCAGCTCGAAGCCATTGTCGGCCGACTCGGGCGCCTCGACCGCGGGTTCGCGGCGTGGACGCCCACGACGGCGCGGCGCTTCCTCGCTAGCCGGGGCACCCGCCTGCTCGACGAATTCGGATTGCGGCGGCTGCTGCTCGGGCTGCCGAGACGGTTGCTGCTCCGACTGCTGATCGCGGTCCGGACGTGCACGGCGCGGCGCCTGGTCGCGATCGGCGCGCGGCTCGCGCTCCGGGCGCGCTTCCCAGTTGCGGGGAGGACGAGGCTGATCGCCTTCGTTGCGGTCCTGCCGCTCGCCGTTCGCGCCGGCGGCGACGGTGCGCTCGGGCCGGTCGGCACGCTCCTGGCGCTCGCCGCGCTCGGGACGATCGCGCTCGCCGCGCTCACGACGGTAATTGCCTTGGCGATCGCCCTGGCCATCGTCGCCCTGCTGCGACTGGGGCTGCTGGGAGTGGGACTGGTGCGATTGCGTCGACTGCGATTGGGGCTGCTGGAGCTCGCCGGCGCGCATCGGCTCGCCCTCGTCGCCATAATATTCGTCGCCGTCCGAGTCGAACTCGTCGCGTTGCTGGCGCCTCGGCTGATTGTCTTCGACCCGGCCGCGCTGGTCGGCGAGCACGCGGAAATAATGATCGGCGAACTGCAGATAATATTCGGTGTTGACCCGATCGCCCTGGCGTTGCGAGTCACTCGCCAGGTTCTTGTACTTTTCGAGCAGCTGGCTCGCGTTGCCGCGCGCGCGGCTGTCGATCCGGTTGCCGTTGTCGCCGCGGCCCTGGCCGCCCTGGCGCGGACCACCGCCGCCACCGCCGCCGGTGCCACCACCGCCGCCGCCATTATTGCCGCCGCGACCGCGACGACGGCCGTTCTGCTGCCGATTGTTGATCAATCTACTGTCCTTGTCTTCAAAACCAAAACTGGCCTTGCTCCCGGTCACACGGTGCAACCCCTCGGGCGCCGACCGTGCGCCACGCGCGACATCGGAGCCTGCCACGGCCGCCGGACTGCAGCGGCTTCATGACGAAGGGTGCGGGTCACCGCTCAACTCAACGCCAGAAATGTTGAAATTGCGTGCCCCACCGCATCAATAGCGGGCCGAAGGCCGGTTCCACAAGCGAAATATTGGTACGTGGCGCTTCGTTTTCAAGGCGCCACGACCAGGCAGCGGTCGCGCTCGCCGAGATCCCGGCGGACCACCGCCGACAGCCCCTGCCGCTCGAGCAGCGCGGTGACCGCACCCGCTTGTTGGTGGCCGATCTCCAGGATCGCGACCCCACGCGGCGCGATCAAGCCGCCGAGCTGGCGAGCGAGGACGCGATAATCGTCGAGGCCGTCGGTGCCCGCATAAAGCGCCGTAGCGGGCTCATGCTCGCGAACCTCAGCCGGCAAGGCCTCGCCCGTCCCGATATAGGGTGGGTTGGCGAGCACGAGATCGAACCGCCCGGTAAGGCCTGCGGCCCAGTCGCCCAGCGCGAAGGTCGCACGCTGTGCCATCCCGAGCGCGGCGGCATTGGCTTCGGCGTAGACCAGCGCGTCGGCAGAAGCGTCGATGCCGAGCCCGCGAGCCTGCGGCCACTCCGCCAGCGCCGCCAGCAGCAAGGTGCCGGGGCCGGTGCCGAGATCGAGGATGCTCTCGGGCGGCGTGTCCGCGAAGTGCGCGATCGCGGCCTCGATCAGCGTCTCGCTATCGGCCCGGGGGACGAGGGCGCCCGGCCCAACCGCGAGATCGATCGACCAGAAGCCGCGGGTACCGGTGATGTAGGCGACCGGTTCATGCGCGGCGCGGCGTTCGACCAGGGCCGCAAAGGCGGGTGGAACCGTGCGATCGAGATCGAGCAGCAAGGCGTTGCGCTCGATGCCGAGCGCGTGTGCCATCAGGATCTCGGCGTCGAGGCGCGGCGTGGCGGAAAAGCCGAAACGGGCCGCCGCCTCGGCAAGGGAGGATCGCAGAGTCATCCCCGCGCCGCCATCATCGCGGGCCCTCTTCCAACGCAACGATGGTTGCACGGCAAGGTGGATGTTGGGACCAGTCCGGCATGACGGGGGGTTCGGGTTGGTATCCCCACCGAACGCCTAGCCATCGAGCGTCGCCAGGCGCTCCGCTTCGTCCTGTGCGATCAGGGCGCCGATCAGTTCGTCCATCTCGCCGACCAGGATTTCGGGCAGCCGGTGGAGCGTCAGGTTGATGCGGTGATCGGTGACCCGGCCCTGGGGAAAATTGTAGGTGCGGATCCGCTCGGAGCGGTCGCCCGACCCGACCATCGATTTGCGGGCACCCGCGCGTTCGGCGTGGAGGCGCTCGCGCTCGGCTTCGTAGAGCCGGGTGCGCAGCACCTTCAGCGCCTTGGCCTTGTTCTTGTGCTGCGACTTCTCGTCCTGCTGGATCACCACCAGCCCGCTCGGGATATGCACGATGCGCACCGCAGAATCGGTCGTGTTGACCGACTGGCCGCCGGGCCCCGACGACCGATAGATATCGATGCGCAGATCCTTGTCGTCAATCTTGACGTCGACGTCCTCGGCTTCTGGCAGCACCGCGACGGTCGCCGCGGAGGTGTGGATCCGCCCGCCTGCTTCGGTAGCGGGCACGCGCTGGACGCGGTGCACGCCGCTTTCGAACTTCAGCTTGGCGAACACCCCCTGCCCCGTCACGCTGGCGACGACTTCCTTGAACCCGCCCGCATCGGAGGCAGATGACGAGATCATCTCGACCCGCCAGCCCTGGCTCTCGGCATAGCGCTGGTACATCCGGAAGAGGTCGCCCGCGAACAGCGCGGCCTCGTCACCGCCGGTGCCGGCGCGCAGCTCGAGCATCGCGGAGCGTTCGTCGGCAGCATCGCGCGGCAGCAAGGCGAGCGCGAGCTGGCGATGAGCTGCCTCGAGCGCGGTTCGGTTTTCGCGCAGCTCCTCCTCGGCCATGGCGCGGAGTTCGTCATCGACGTCGTTCGCCATGTAGGTCAGGCTGTCCGCCTCGGCACGCAGCCGGCGGACGAGGCCGGCCGCCTGCGCCACGGGTTCGAGCTCGGCATATTCCTTCGACACCGCGACGAAGCGGTCGGAGGGAAGATCGCCGGTCGCCATCTGCGCCTGGAGCTCGTCGCGGCGCGCCTCGATCTGCGCGATCCGTTCGGGAGAAATTGTCACGGGTGCAGCGCCCCCTGTTTCACCACCCCGGCGAAGGCCGGGGCCCAGTCGGGAGCAAGAAGTCGAACCGGTGCTGCGTCAGCCAAGGCAGGCCTTCCCACCTGGGCCCCGGCCTTTGCCGGGGTGGTGTGGGTGGAACGCGAGATAAACGGTAACGACGTCATAGCGCGCCCAACGCAGCCTCGATGCGCACCAGATCGCCGCGCAGCGCGCGCGGCGTGATGCCGTCGGCGCGCAACGAAACCGTCGCCGCCGGATCCAGCTTCAGCGCCTTGTCGTAGCGTTTGCGCGCCGAGCCTGTGGCGACGAGTTCCGCGACGAGACCGGCACGGCGCAGCGCGGTAACGATGCGGACGCCGTCGGCTCCCGCAGCGTCGTCTTCCACCACCACGGCCACGTTGATCCCGAGCGCAGCTGGCTCC
>DATLME010000394.1:0-6884 GCA_035537395.1 Sphingomonas sp.
CATCGATGCGCTCGTGCCCTACGCCTCTGCCCGAGCAAAACCCCGTACGTCATCCCGGACTCGTTCCGGGATCCACGGTGCCGCGCAGTCCCACCGCTGGAGCAAGGGGCGGGGTGGATACCGGAACCGGTCCGGCACGTCGGTGTGCAGGGTAGCCGTCAGTGCCCAACATCTACTTGCGCGAACGCGCCGCGCTTCTTGTTCGCGCGGAGGCAAGCGGCAGAGAGCAGAACGAGGCAGCTGCGCCGGGCGCAAGATCTCTGCGCCTCCGCGCGAAGCCTTATCTCTTCGCGCCTTCGCGTGAACTAAGCCGCCAGCGCTCCGAGCCAGCCCTGTGCATGGCCGAGCGCGGGGGCATCGTCGACGTCGATCCAGTCGAGGTCGCTGCAGTCGACCGTCCGCGCCAGGCCCTGCGCCGCGAGCACGCGGACGCCCTCGGTCAGCGACGGGCTTGCCAGTGTGGCCAGTGCAGCGAGGAAGGCGGGGCCGATCGCGAACACCCCGGTGTCGTAGCAATCGTGAGGCTCGAGTCCCTTGCCGATCGCGACGATCGCATCGCCCCGGGTCGCGACGCAGGTGACGTCAAGAGGGTCGACCCAGTGATGTCCGAGCCGGCGGTCGATCCCGAGCGTCAGCCCGCCCTGCGGCCCCGCCTGCGCGAGGCGCCGGTAGTGGGCGGGTGTGACAAGGTGATCGCACATCGCCAGCACCGCGCCCGCTTCGCCGACAAGGCGCCCCGCCGCCAGCGCGGACACACCGTTCGGTTCCCGGTGGTCGACCAATACGGTCTCCACCGTGACCGGCCAAACGCGCCCGGCGAGATGCGCGGCGACCATCTCCGCGCCATAGCCGAGCGACACGATCACGCGATGGATCCCGGCCGCGGCCAGGCTTTCCAGCGCGTGGTCGATCAGCGGCCGCCCCGCCACCGGGCAGAGCGGCTTGTACGGGGTTTCACCGCGCAGCCTGCTGCCTTCGCCGGCCGCAAGGATCACCGCGGTGTCGATCATCACGCCGCCTTGATGAAGTCCTCGACCGCGATCTGGGCGAGATCGTCGGTCATCTGGTTGCGCGGGTGCTTGCAGAAATACGCCGAGGCAGGATCGACGACGCCGCGAAGCCCGCGGTCCTTGGCGATCTTGGCGCAACGGATCATGTCGATCGCCACGCCTGCGGAATTGGGGCTGTCCTCGACCGAGAGGCGCAGCTCCAGGTTCATCGGCACGCCACCGAAAAGCTGGCCTTCCATGCGCAGGAAGCAGACCTTGTTGTCGTTCTGCCACGCGACATAGTCGGACGGGCCGACATGGATGTTGTCGTCCTCGATCCGCTCGGCCGCGACCGACTGGACGGCTTCGGTCTTCGACAGCTTCTTCGATGCGAGCCGCTTGCGGTTCGACATGTTGAGGAAGTCGGTGTTGCCGCCGGTGTTGAGCTGATACGTCCGATCGAGCTTGACGCCGCGCTTGGCGAACAGGTCCGTCAGCACGCGGTGGACGATCGTCGCGCCGAGCTGCGCCTTGATGTCGTCGCCGATGATCGCGACGCCCGCATCCTCGAACTTCTTGGCCCAGACCGGGTTGGACGCGATGAAGACGGGGATGTTGTTGACGAACGCGACGCCGGCTTCGAGCGCGCATTCGGCATAGAATTCGGTCGCTTCCTGGCTGCCGACCGGGAGATAGTTCATCAGCACGTCGGCGCCGCTCTCGCGCAGCTCGCGGACCACGTCGTCCTTGTTGGGCTGCGCGCCGTCGGCGACCAGGAAGGTCCGGTCGTCGGCGTAATCGGCCATGTGATCCGCAACGCCGTCGAACACCGCGCCCATCCGGACGATGGTGCCGGTCGGCGTGACGTTGGGCGCGAAGATCGCGGTGCAGTTCGGCTTGGCGAAGATCGCTTCGGCGACGTCGATGCCGACCTTGCGGCGATCGATGTCCCAGGCGGCAACGACCTTGATGTCGGCCGGGCGGTAGCCGCCGACTTCCCAATGCATCAGGCCGACCAGGTCATTGGCGCCTTCGCGGTAGTGCTCGAGACCCTGGACGAGCGAGCTCGCGCAATTGCCGATGCCGACGATGGCGACTTTGATGCTCTTCATGAATGACCCTGTTCGCTGGATAATAGGATGGGGAGAGGGGCGTCGTTGCGGAGAAAGCTCCGCTCGACACCGCGATGGCGGATGAGCCCGATAATGGCAATTACGGTCAGAGGTACGATTTCGATCCACCAAAAGAGGCGCGGATCGGCCAACAGGCATGCGAGGAAGATGACCCACACGCGCACATTGGCGGTGAGCAGCGACTGGAGCCGCATCACCGGGGCGGCGCGCTCGCCATAGGCGCGGCCGAGCGCGGCAGGGTCGGCACTAGCGCCGAGGCGGCGTTCGAACGGCATCACGACACGATCGAGACTGCCCGCAACGCTGTCGTAGAGCCGCACCAGGAACATGCCGCCGGGGACGGGGACGCTCGCCAGTGCCTCGCCCCGGACTCGCCGGTGGAAGCGCGCGCGCTCGCCTTCGTAGAGGCTCGATTGCACCGCGTGGCAGGCAGCGGCCACCACGGCGAGGATCCAGCCTTCGAGCGTCCCGACCGACACTGCGAGCGCGATGTAGAGCAACGCGAAGACACCGTGGTCGCAGATCCCGTCAAGCGCACGGCCGAGCGGGCTGGCAGTACCCGTGGCGCGTGCGATCATGCCGTCGAGCCCGTCCGCGATCAGCCACACGACCGATAGCGACAGACCGGCAAGCGCGTACCAGGGATTGCCCCAATGTGCATAGGCGACCGCCGCGACGGTGCCGCAGCCGAGGCCGATCAGGGAGACGACATTCGCGGAGATACCGAGCGCCAACGCTCGCGGCAGCAGCGCGCGGGCGGCGGGGTGGATCAGATACAGATTCGATGGGTCCTCGATCCGGCGATCGCGTGAACCATCCCGGGCCGGCGGTGTCATCAGAACTTCACATTGCGCCTAGCCCCCCGCGAACGCAAGAAATTAAGGAATGTTCGCTTTCAATTCATCGAGCCATGTTGCAGCAATACCATCCGATGGCGCGCGCCAATCGCCACGCGGCGACAGCGCGCCGCCGGCCGACACCTTGGGCCCGTTGGGCAGTGCCGAGCGCTTGAACTGGCTGGTCTGGAAGAAGCGGACCAGGAATTTCTCGAGCCAGTGGCGGATCGTCGGCAGGTCGTAGGCGACTCGCCCCGCCGCCGGGAAATCGTCCGGCCAGCGCCCGGCATCGACGTCGCGCCACGCGTGCCAGGCGAGGAACGCGATCGACGATGGCGCGAGGCCGTGGCGGATCACGTAATGCGCGAAAAAGTCGTTGAGCGCATACGGGCCGATCGTACCTTCGGTGCTCTGCATCGCCCCGCTGGCATCGGCGGGGACCAGCTCGGGCGAGATCTCCTGCGCCAGGATCGCCTCCAGCACCGCATCCGTCGCCGCGTCATATTGATCGGTCCGGATGCACCAGCGGATCAGGAACTGGATCAGCGTCTTGGGCACGCCTGCATTGACCGCATAGTGGCTCATCTGGTCGCCGACGCCATAGGTGCACCATCCCAGCGCCAGTTCGGAGAGGTCACCGGTGCCGAGTACCAACCCGCCGCGCTGGTTGGCGAGGCGGAACAGGTAATCGGTGCGCAGCCCCGCCTGGACGTTCTCGAAGGTGACGTCGTAGACCGGCTCGCCCGCGGCGAACGGATGGCCCAGATCCTCGAGCATGCGGCGCGCGGCAGGGCGGATGTCGATCTCCTCAGCGGTAACGCCGAGCGCGTTCATCAGCGCCCAGGCATTCGCCTTGCTGCCCTCGCCTGTCGCGAAGCCGGGCATGGTAAAACCCAATATGTCGCTGCGCGGCCGTCCGAGCCGATCCATCGCCTTGGCCGCGACGATCAGCGCGTGGGTGGAATCGAGCCCACCCGAGACGCCGACGACGAGTCGCGACGCCCTGGCGGCCTCGAGCCGCTTGGCGAGCGCCACCACCTGGATGTTGAACGCCTCGTAGCAATCGGCATCGCGCTTGGCGGGATCGTTGGGGACGAACGGAAAGCGCCGTATCGCGCGCTCGAGGCCGATATCGGCAAGCGCCGCGCCGTGCACGAATTCGATCCGGCGGAACCGCGTCTCCGGATGCCCGCTTGCGATCGCGGCGTCGTTGAACGTGCCGGTGCGAAGCCGCTCCTGCGCGAGCCGTGCGGTGTCGACATCGGCGACGACGATCTCCGCCGCGGTGACGAAGCGGTCCGACTCGACGAGCAGCTCGCCGAGCTCGTGAACGAAGCCCTGCCCGTCCCAAGCCACGTCCGTCGTACTCTCCCCGGGGCCGGACGCCGAGTAGACATAGGCGCAGACTGCGCGCGCCGATTGCGCCGCGGCCAGCATCATCCGCTCGCGTGCCTTGCCGATGACGATGTTCGAGGCCGACAGGTTGCAACAGATCAGCGCGCCCGCAAGAGCGCCCTGCGTGGAGGGCGGGGTAGGCGCCCAGTAATCCTCGCAGATCTCGGCGTGGAAAACGAAGCCCTCCACGTCCGATGCCGCGAATAATAGGTCGGTGCCGAACGGTACGGCAGCATCGCCGAGGGTGATCGACTGCCCCGCAATACCCATGCCGCTCGCGAAGTAGCGCTTCTCGTAATATTCGCGGTAGTTCGGCAGGAACGTCTTGGGCACGACGCCGAGAATGCATCCACGCGCGATCGCGATCGCGCAATTGTAGAGCCGCCCGTTGCGCACCAGCGCGGCGCCCACCAGCAGCACCGGCGCCAGTGCGGCGGTCTCCGCCGCTACCCGCAGTATCGCGGCCTCACTCGCCCGCTGCTGCGCCGCCTGGAGGTGGAGGTCGTCGATCGCGTAGGAGGTGAGATTGAGTTCGGGGAACACGACGAGATCCACGCCCCGCGCCGCGGCCTCGTGTGTGATCGCGATCGCGGCATCGGCATTGGCGACGGTATCCCCCACCGACGCCACCGGCGTCGCTGCCGCGACCCGGATCAGGCCATGTTTGCGGATCGAGTAAAAGGGGTGGTTCGTCATAAGCGGGCTGTAACGAGGCTGGCGCGGATTGGCCATGTCGCCGCGCAGCCGGTGGTTCCTGCGAACGCAGGAGCCCGGGCCCGGCAGCCTCGAGCGCGTCGCAAGCGTACCCCGCGCGGCAAAGTCGCATTCTCCTGGAAAACTCGGTATTATCGCACGACGAGACCCTGCGGCAGCCGATCAAAACCGACGGTCGCGCCAGCAAGGAGCGAGGCCGACCATGCCCGTAAAAGACCTGACCGGCCCACCTCGCCGGACCGAACAAGACGAGGCTCTCCTGGCCGAACTTCATCAGCGCTTTGGAAAGCCCTGGCCGCCGCGCCGAGGCGCACCCGACGAAGACGGCATGGAGCCGGCGAACCCGCCGTCGGGCCCGAAGCCGACACCGCTCGCCGGTGCCGCCACCCCGACCCGGAAGGTATAGAAGCGGCCCGCGGTCCCGCCGGCGAACGCAACCATCCCGTCATGATGGCGCCGTCACAGCAGCCACGCGCGGTCATCGGTCGCCCTGGACAACGACACTGCGGGCGCCTGGACCCTGGATCAAGCTCAGCGTTGACGAATGGTCGGCGACCGGCGATTTGCCTGATCGGCTGCGCCTCTTCAGAATAGTTCGTCGAGCATCAGGTGGAACCGTAATTTGCGCGCGTCGACGTCAGCGAACCCGTAATTGCGCAGAAACCTGTCCTGCAGAGTCCGATCGAATTCTCCGAGGCAGTTCCACAATATCGCAACGTCCTGATAGCGGTCGGCGATGCCGACCCGCCCAGCGTCGATGCAGCCGACGACCGCGCCCTCTTCGATCAGAAAATTATCGAGAGAGAAGTCGCCATGTGTCACGACGCGATCGGGCTCGAAAGGCAGCAGCCCGCGCATGGCGTTCCAAACCTCTTCTGCCGTCCAGCCCTCCCGCTCGTCATCGAAATCGTCGAGGTCGATCATGCCGGCAGCGATGCGGTCCCATGCGCAAGCCATTCGGAACTCGTGACTGGCATCGAACGGACATTCGTCCGTCGGGAGATCATGGAGCCGCCGCATGAACGACGTAAGCGCGTCGGTGATCGCGGGCCCGCAACCGGGATCGGCTTCAAGCATTTGATTGGCTGTCCTGCCCGGCAGTGCCGTCATCAGCAACCACGCTTGATCGGGCGTTCGAACGAAGTGCACGACGGCCGGCGTTTCGATACGACGCCCAAGCCACTCCAGCCTGATCATTTCGTCGTTCACGACATCCGCTGCCATGCCGATGCCATGCTTCAAATAGAGGGCGGGAGCGCCTGCTTTTCGAAGGTGATATACGGCAGCGCCGGACTCTCCGACGGTGTCGCGCGTCCAGTCATACCCCTCCAGCAAGCCAAGCATCTCGGAAGGAACCGGTCCCTCAGCACACGCTTCATGCCTATCGACATCGGGCATCGATCGACTCCGTCGCTAGCAGGTGCGTGATCATCTATCCGTGGTGAGTATCATCTTCTGATTGGCGGTTTGCGTGATGCGTCCGTCAAATCGTTGCTGTCCGAAAGCGCTCGCTGCTGGCATTGCCTCCAGCCGTTCGACGTCGCCTTCAGCCTCAAGCGCTCGTGTCCGGGCTACGTTGCGCTCGCCAGAGGGCGAGGTGGCTCCCGGCCGCACGATGGCATAATCCCGGTGACTTCTGGAGTTCCGATGACCACGACCCTCTACGGCATCCGCAACTGCGACACCGTCAAGAAGGCGCGTGCCTGGCTCGACGCCGCCGGTCGGCCGTACGACTTCCACGATTACAAGGTCGCGGGCATCGACGCCGCCATGCTCGACAGCTGGGTCGACAGGCTGGGCTGGGAGGTGCTGCTCAA
>DATLME010000395.1:0-2675 GCA_035537395.1 Sphingomonas sp.
GGCGTGACGACGATTGGATCGCCCGCGGCCGGGATCACGACCGCGGTCAGCCGCTCGCTCCGCCACCACTGGATCCCGGTGTAATAATCGAGGCTCGGGCCGGATTCGACGAGCACCGCGCCGATTTCCGCGGCTCGCATCAGCGCCTTCGCTTTCGCCAGCCGCCGCACTCGCTCGGCGCTGCTGATCGGCGGGGGAATCGGGATCGACGGCGCGGCCTCCGCCGCCGCGGCCATTACCCGGCTCAAGGGCAGCGCCATCGCCGCCGCCGTGGTTCCGCCGAGCATTGCCCGCCGCGAGATCATGACGGCCATCCACCCTCCTTGGCCGCAAGTGCGGCCAGTTCCTTGACGAACTTCGCCGCGACCACCGCGGTCATGCCGTTGATGTCGCGCGCCGGATTATATTCGACGACGTCCGCGCCGACGAGCGGCGTTCGCACCCGCTGAAGCACCGAGAGGATGTCGCGGACGCTGAGGCCGCCAGGCTCATGATGCGACACGCCCGGGGCGAACGCCGGGTCGAGTGCGTCCAGGTCGATGCTGACGTAGAGCGGCCCGTCGGGGATCGGCACCCGGTCAGGAGCGAAGTCGCGCATTTCGATGACTTCGACGCCGAACCGCTCGACTTGCCGCCGGCAGTGCCCGTTCAGCGTCCGCACGCCCACCTGAACCAGGCGGCGGGCAAGGCCGCGCTCCATGATCCGGGCGAACGGCGAGGCGTGGCTCAGCGGATCCCCGCCGAAATCGTCGTATAGATCGGGATGCGCGTCGAAGTGCAGGATTTCGAGCGGGCCATGCACTGCGGCGAGGCCGGCAACGATCGGGTAAGTCACCATATGGTCGCCGCCGAGGAAGATCGGCACCGCACCCGCCACCGACGCGGCCTCGCAAATCCGGTCGAAATCGCCAGCGTCTTCGCCGAGCGCTAGGTCGCCGCGATCGCCGAGTGCAATGTCGCTGCCGAGCTCGAGCCCGCTCTCCGTCGCCATGTTGGCATGGTCCGAAGCCAGCGCCGCCCGGATCGCCGCAGGCGCGCCGGCGGCGCCGCGCAGGAACGACGAATGGCTGTCCGTCGGCAGGCCGATCAGCCGGATTGTCGCTGGCATGTCGTGCATCGTCGGCGGCCAGTGTTGCACGCCACAGCTCAATCGGCCAGCAGGCGCGCTCTTATGTTCGAGTCCATGGCCCACGACGGCGTGAAGCGCCCCGGAACGCGCGAGACGACGGTGCTGCTCGCCGGGCTGATGGCGCTCAACGCCTTCGCCATCGACGCGATGATTCCGGCCCTGCCGGACATCGGCCGGGCGCTGGACGTGCCGCGCGAAAACGACCGCCAACTGGTGGTCATCGCTTACTTCATCGGCTTCGCTTCGACCCAATTGCTGTGGGGTCCGCTCGCCGACCGGTTCGGGCGCAAGCCGATCCTCGCCACGGGTGTCGCGCTCTACGGCCTGTTCGCCATGCTCTGCGCTTTTGCCGACAGCTTTTTCCTGCTGATCGCCGGGCGCGCGGCGATGGGCGCGTCCGCGGCCGTGACCCGGGTGCTGGTGGTGGCGATGGTCCGCGACCTGTTCGAAGCCGAGGCGATGGCGCGGGTGATGAGCCTGGTGTTCATGACCTTCATGCTGGTGCCGGTGCTCGCGCCGAACATCGGCCAGGCGATCCTGCTGGTTGGTTCGTGGCGCGCGATCTTCGTCGTGCTTGGGGCCTATGCGGTGATCATGCTCGCCTGGTCGTCGTGGCGGCTGCCCGAGACGCTGCATCCCCAGTTCCGCCGGTCGCTCAACTGGCGGGAAATGGCGGGCGCGGCGTGGGAGACGATCCGCGAGCCCCAGTCGCGCGGCTATACGCTGGCGACGACGATCAGCTTTTCTGCGCTGGTCGCGTATATCTCCTCGATCCAGCAGATCGTGTTCGACGCGTTTCACCAGGGGCGGTTCATCGGGCTGGTGTTCGCATGCATCGCCGCGCCGATGGGGCTTGCCTCGTGGCTCAATTCCCGAGTCGTCGGCCGCTTCGGCTTGCGCCGGGTCGGGCACAGCGCCGCTGCGGCGTTCGCGGCGGTGACCGCGCTGCACGCGCTGATCGCGCTTTCGGGGCACGAAACCCTGGCGGTGTTCATCGTCCTCCAAGGCCTGACCATGGCCTGCTTCGCATTCACCTCGTCGAACCTGGGCACGCTGGCGATGGAGCATATGGCGCCGATCGCCGGCACCGCGTCGTCGGTGCAGGGCGTGGTCGGCACGATCGGAGCGGCGGCGATCGGGTTCGTCATCGGCCAGCAGTTCAACGGCACGCCGGTCCCGTTCCTGGTCGGGACCGCGCTGTGCGCGCTCGGCGGCTTCGCGACGATCGTGCTGACCGAGCCCAAGCGGCTGTTCGCGCGCATCCACAGCCCTGCAGGCACGCCCGAGCAGCCCGCCTGCATGCCCGAGGATCTCGGTTAAAGCCTTATTCGGCGGCGATGTCGTCGCCGTCGTCGGGCCCGGCGCCGACCATCAGCGCCTCGCCGACCTCCTCCGTCTTGCCGCGGATCGCGTTCTCGATTCGCAGCGCGACGTCCGGGTTCTCCTTGAGGTACGCCTTGGCGTTCTCGCGGCCCTGACCGATGCGCACGCTGTCGTAGCTGAACCACGCGCCCGACTTCTCAACCAGCCCGGCCTTGACGCCGAG
>DATLME010000396.1:0-6838 GCA_035537395.1 Sphingomonas sp.
ATGTCATCGGAGATGGGCGCTGGCGGTCGCGAGCGCAAAGCAGCGATGCTTGGCGGGAGGGTAGGAGAGGTTTGGCGCCGCCTCAACGCGGTGCGCGGGCCTTGCCGATCGCGTGCACCGCGAGTGCGATGATGCCGCCCACGATCAGGCCGAGCACGCCGGAGCCGAGCGCGGTCACCACCCAGCTGACGATCCCGGCGACCGCCGCGAGCGAATGGCCGACCGCCTCCGCCGCATGATGAAGCGTCTGCGCGGGCGCCGCGAGGCCGAGCGTCTCGGCGCCGTGGAGCAGGATGCCGCCGCCGACCCAGATCATCGCGGCGGTGCCGATCACCGACAACGCGCTCATCACCACGGGCACGCCCTTTACCAGCCCGCGCCCGATCACGCGCAGGATCGCCGACGACCGCGCTGCAAGGTGCAGCCCGACGTCGTCGGCCTTCACGATCAGCGACACGACGCCGTAGACCCCCGCGGTGATCGCGATCGCGACGACGGCGAGCACGACCGCCTGAGTGACGATCGGCGATGTCGCGACCTCCGAAAGCGCGATCGCCATGATCTCGGCGGACAGGATGAAGTCGGTACGGATCGCGCCGGCGACCTTGGTGTTCTCGATCTCCTCGGGCGTGCCGCCGGCATCCTCGTCATCGGCATGGCCGTGTCCGGTGATCGCCTCGATCACCTTCTCGGCGCCTTCGAAGCAAAGATAGGCGCCGCCGATCATCAGCAGCGGCGTGATCGCCCAGGGCGCGAAGGCGCTCAGCGCAAGCGACACCGGCAACAGGATCAGCAGTTTGTTGCGCAGCGATCCGAGCGCGATCTTGCCGATGATCGGAAGTTCGCGCTGCGGGCTCAGCCCGACGACATAGCGCGGGGTGACCGCGGTGTCGTCGACGACCACCCCCGCGGCCTTTGCGCCGGCCTTGGCGGCCGCAGCGCCCACGTCATCGAGCGAGGCAGCGGCGAGACGGGTGAGGCCGGCAATGTCGTCCAGCAGCAATACTAGTCCGGAGGGCATCGTGGTTCCTTGTTCTTATTCGATCACATCTCCGTCATGCCGAACTGTTTCCGGCATCCACGGTGCCGGATCATCTCCGGGCAGTGATGCGCGGCGCGGCGGATGCCGGAACAGATCCGGCATGACGGTCTCGGGTGTCTTCAGGCATCCCGCAACCCGATGCCGAGCGACGCACGCGCGCTCTCGGCCTCGTTGCTGACGACCGGATAGGCGCAATAATCCGCCGCGTAATAGGCACTGGGGCGGTGATTGCCGGACCAGCCGACCCCGCCGAAGGGCGCGGACGACGAGGCACCGTTGGTCGGCTTGTTCCAGTTGACGATACCCGCGCGGACCCCCGACCAGAACCGATCGTAGAGCGCGGGCGTCTGGCTCACCAGCGAGGCGGACAGCCCGTACCGCGTGTTGTTCGCCTCGGCGATCGCGGCGTCGAAATCGTCTACCCGGATCACCTGGAGGATCGGGCCGAACAGCTCGATATCGGGACGATCGGTCATGTCGGTGACGTCGATGATCGCGGGCACCAGGAACGGCTTGTCCTCGATCGGCCGCTCGAGATGGCGGATCGGGCGCCCGCCGCGCATCATCAGCGACAGAAAGCTCTCGGTCAGTTGGTCGGCGACCTCATTGTCGATCACCGGGCCCATGAAGGGGGCGGGATCGTCATGCGGACTGCCGACGATCAATCGCCCGACCATGGTGTTGATCGTGTCGATCAACGGCTCATGGAGCTTCGCGTCGACGATCAGCCGGCGCGCCGCGGTGCACCGCTGGCCCGCGGTGGTGAAGGCGGACTGGATCACCAGCACCGCTGCGGTGTGCAGATCCGGGGTGTCCCAGACGATGATCGGGTTGTTGCCGCCCATTTCGAGCGCGAGGATCTTCTCGGGCTTGGCGGCAAAGGCGCGGTTGAGCGCGAGACCGGTGCGCGCCGAACCGGTGAACAGCAGCCCGTCGATGTCCGGGTGATCGGCGAGTGCCTTGCCCGAGGCCGGGCCGCCGATGACGAGGCGGATGCAGGTTTCCGGCACGCCGGCGGCGCGGTAGCATTCGACCATGAAGGCGCCGGTGGCGGGGGTCTTCTCGGACGGCTTGAACACGACCGCATTGCCGGCCAGCAGCGCGGGGACGATATGCCCGTTGGGGAGATGCGCGGGGAAATTGTAAGGCCCGAGCACCGCCAGCACGCCGTGCGGCTTGTGGCGCAACGCCATGCGGCTGCCCATCGGCGCGTCGAGCCGGCGCTGGCTGGTGCGTTCGGCATAGGCCGCGACCGAGATGTCGACCTTGGCGATGACGCTTTCGACTTCGGTGCGCGCTTCCCAGAGCGGCTTGCCGGTCTCGCGTGCCAGCAAGTCGGCAAAGGCGTCGGCGCGCTGGCGGACGACATTGCCGAACCGGCGCAGCGTCTCGATCCGGACGGTGAGCGGCAAGGCCGCCCAGGCCGCCCATCCGGACCGCGCCGCTGCGACCTCGACGTCGACGTCGCCGGGCGGGGCACGCCACAACAGGGCACCGGTCGCGGGTTCGTAGGAAAGAAGCTCGTCAGCCATGCGCGTCTCTATCCACGGTCGCCGCGTTCGCCGCAAGCTGGGCTGTTGTCATCGACGGCTGCGGCCTGGTTGCGGGCGCCGGCAATCAGCGCAGGGCTGCCCCCATCGCGCGGATCGCCGCCACCTTGGCGTCCAGCATCGTCCAGTCGTCATGGTCGGCGATCTGCGTCCAGATCGCCTCGACCTCCTCGATCAGCATCGAGCACGGTTCGCCCGACCAGTAGCCGCCCGCGCGATCCTTGCGCGGGGCATAGCCGGCGAGTGCGCCGCGAACCTCGTCCCACGCCGCGCCGTAGCTGTCGGGCAACGCGCCACCGAAGACATCCAGGAAGAAGCGGTCGAGCGGCACCTCGGTAGCGCGCAAGCCGCGCTCGACCGCCTGGACGAGCCCGCGATCGCGATCCGCGTCACGGGGCGTGACGCCAAGCCGCCACAGGATCGCCGAGGTCACTGCGGCCCCGTAGCGCGGGGCGAATTGATCGAGCGCGGCGATCAGCGGATCGCTGTCCGCGACGAGACGCAACGACACCGCCAGCTGCATCGCATCCCAATGGATCGCCTCCGGCTGCCGTCCGAATGCGTAGAGGCCCTGCTGGTCGAAATAGGCGGCCGTGAAGCCCGGCGCCCAGGTCGGATTGAACCGCCACGGGCCATAGTCGAAGCTCTCGCCGGTGACGTTGATGTTGTCCGAATTGAGCACGCCGTGGACGAACCCCGCTGCCATGTAGCGGGCGGCCAGCGTCGCGGTGCGATCGACCACGAGATCGAGCAACCGGACCGGATCGTCGCTGTCCTCGCCGTACAGCTCGCGCAGGACATAGCCGACCAGGGTGCGCATCGCGTCCGCGTCCTGCTCGTAGGCGAGCCGCTGGAACGTGCCGATGCGAACATGACTGTGGCTCAGCCGGACGAGCACTGCGGACCGTGTCGGTGACG
The DNA here is from genome assembly GCA_035537395.1 of Sphingomonas sp. Lineage (GTDB taxonomy): Bacteria > Pseudomonadota > Alphaproteobacteria > Sphingomonadales > Sphingomonadaceae > Sphingomonas. The sequence continues at coordinate 3,511 of DATLME010000396.1, forward strand.
GCTCGTCGCCGCGAACCAGTGCCTCGCCGGTCTCGATCAGCGACAGCGTCCGCGAGGTCGGGACGTTCAGCGCCTCGAGCATCTCGGTCGCGAGAATCTCGCGCATCCCGCCCTTCAGCGTCAGCCGGCCGTCGCCCGACCGGCTCCAGGGGGTTCGCCCCGAGCCCTTGGTGCCGAGGTCCATCAGCCGGCCGTCGCGGTCGTGCATCTGCGCGAAGGTAAAGCCGCGCCCGTCGCCGATCTCGGGATTGTAGGAGCGGAACTGGTGCCCGTGGTAGCGCAGCGCGAGCGGCTGGGGCAGGGTGCCGGGGAGCGGATCGAACCGTCCGAAGTGGCGCGCCCACTCCGCATCGTCGAGGCCGTCGAGGCCGACCTGTGCGGCAGCGCGATCGTTGCGGTAGCGCAGCCGGGTTTCCGGAAAATCGGCGGCGTCGACGGGATCGTAGAAGCGCTCGCCCAGCGTGAGAAGCGCGGTGGCGGGCCGATAAGCTTGCGGGTCGATTGGCATCCGGCAATATGAGGGTCGACAACCCGGGGACGCAACCATGCCCGCCTACGAAAATCGGTACTGGTGGTCCAAGGATGGGCTACGCCTCCACTATCGCGACTATCCGGGCGACGAGGGGCGGCCGCCGATCCTGTGCTTTCCGGGGCTGACCCGCAATGCGCGCGACTTCACGAGCCTGGCCGAGCGGCTTGCGGGCGAATGGCGGGTGCTGGCGCTCGACTTTCGCGGGCGCGGCGACAGCGCCTATGCCAAGGATCCGATGACCTATGTGCCGCTGACGTACGTACAGGACGTCGAGGCCCTGCTCGCTGAGCTCGCGATCGACCGCTATGTCGCGGTCGGTACCTCGCTCGGCGGGATCGTCACGATGCTGCTCGCGGGTACGACGCGCGCGCAGATCGTCGCGGCGATCCTCAACGATGTCGGGCCGGAGATCGATCCGCGCGGGCTAGCCAGGATCCGCGGCTATGTCGGCAAGGCGGGATCGTTCCCGACCTGGATGCATGCCGCCCGCGCGGTCGCCGAGGCCAATCGCGACGTCTATCCCGATTGGCCGATCGAGGAATGGCTGGCGATGGCGAAGCGGCTGTACCGGCTCAACAGCGGCGGCCGCATCGTGCTCGACTACGACATGAAGATCGCCGAGCCGTTCCGCGTGCCCGGCAACGAAGCCGGGCCCGACATGTGGCGCGCGCTGTCGAGCCTGCGCGCGGTGCCGACGCTGATCGTTCGCGGCGGTCGTTCGGACGTGCTCTCGGCGGCGACGGCGGAGCGCATGCTCGCCGCGCTGGACGATGCGGAACTGGTCACGGTGCCCGGAGTCGGCCACACCCCGACGCTGTGCGAGCCGATCCTCGACGCGCCGATCGACCGCCTGCTCGCGCAAGCGCTGACGGTGCCCGCCGCGGCATGATCCCGGTCAACGTCCTGCACCTTCATTCCAGCTTCGACCTGGGCGGCAAGGAAGCCCGCGCGGTGCGGCTGATGAACGCCTTTGGCGACCGCGCGCGCCATACCATCGTCTCGGGTGTCCCCGGCGCACTGTCCGCGCGCGGATCGATCGCCAAGGGGATCCGCTACGAGATCGCGCAGGATCCGCCGGCGCTGACCGGCCGCCCGTCGGTCGCGCGCTACGAGGCGATCGCGCGCTACATGCGCCGCTTCGATCTGGTGCTGACCTATAATTGGGGCGCGATCGACGGGGTGATGGCGAAGCGGGTCTTTCCCAAGGGCGCGCCGCCGCTGGTCCACCACGAAGACGGTTTCAACGCCGACGAAGCCTCCGGGCTGAAGATGGAGCGCAACGTGTATCGGCGGATCGCGCTGGCCGCGGCGCAGGCGCTGGTGGTCCCCTCCGAGCTGCTCGAGTGGATCGCGGTGCACCGCTGGAAGCAACCCGCATCCCGGCTGCACCGGATCGCCAACGGTATCGAGACCGCGCGCTATGCGAGGAAGCCCGATCCGCGCGCGATCCCCGGCTTCGTCCGCAACGAGCGCGACGTCGTGATCGGGGCACTCGCAGGACTGCGTGAGGTCAAGGACCTGCCGGCGCTGGTCCGTGCCGCGGGGGGGCTCGCGGGCCGGGTCCGGCTGGTGATCGTCGGCGAGGGTCCCGAACGTGCCGCGATCGTCCAGGCCGCCGAGGCGATGGCGCTCGCCGACAAGCTCGTCCTGCCCGGGTTCCTGCCGCAGCCCGAGCGCTATGTCGGGCTGTTCGACATCGTCGCGCTGTCGTCGCAGAGCGAGCAATTCCCGATCTGCGTGGTGGAGGCGATGGCCGCGGGGCTGCCGATCGCCAGCACTCCGGTCGGCGACGTCGCCAAGATGGTCGCGGCCGAGAACCTGCCCTATATCGCGGAACATCGGGGCGAGATCTGGCTGCGCGACGCGCTCCAGCCGCTGGTCGCCGATGCGGCTCTGCGACGCCGAGTCGGCGCTGCCAACCAGGCCAAGGCGCGTGGGTCGTGGGACGAGGCGACGATGATCGAGCGGTATCGCGACCTGTACGAGCGCGCGCTGGGCCGCCCGGGCGCCCTGTCGCAGGTCGATATTCGCTCGCACTGAGGCATCCAGACGCTATAGGAAAGCGTTGTTCCGACAGAGGGGTATTCGACGCTGTGTTCAAGGGCCTGAAGCCGATCCTGTACAATGGCCACGAGGTCTGGCCGCTGGTCGAAGGCGGCAAGGGCGTCGCCGCGACCAATCACGCATCGGCGGGCGCCTGGGCGGCGGCGGGCGGCATCGGCACGGTCTCGGCGGTGAATGCCGACAGCTACGATCCCGACGGAAAGATCATTCCGCAGATCTATCGCGCGCTGACGCGGCGCGAGCGCCACGAGGAACTCGTGGAATATGCGATCGAGGGCGCGGTCCAGCAGGTCAAGCGCGCGTTCGACATCGCCGGCGGCCGTGGCGCGATCAACATCAACGTGCTGTGGGAAATGGGCGGGGCGCAGCGAGTCCTCCACGGCGTGCTCGAACGCACCCGCGGCATGGTCGCCGGGGTGACGTGCGGTGTGGGGATGCCGTACAAGCTCAGCGAGATCGCGGCGTCGTACAACGTCCATTACCTGCCGATCATCAGCTCGGGCCGGGCCTTTCGTGCGCTCTGGAAGCGCGCCTATTCGAAGGCTGCCGCATGGCTGGCGGCGGTGGTGTACGAGGATCCGTGGCTGGCGGGGGGGCATAATGGTCTGTCCAATGCCGAGGATCCGCTCAAGCCGCAGGATCCCTATCCGCGCGTTAAGGAACTGCGCGAAGTGATGCGCGAAGGCGGCATTTCCGACGACGTGCCGATCGTGATGGCCGGCGGCGTCTGGT
>DATLME010000397.1:0-3176 GCA_035537395.1 Sphingomonas sp.
GCCGAGCCCGAGCGCAAGCGCGACGGTGATCTTGACCCAGAGCGGAATGAACCGCGTGCCTTCCTCCAGCCGTCCCGTGTAGCTTTTCAGCGCCGCGATTTCCGGCTCGGCGAACTGCGCCTTCGCGCGCTCGTCCGCGACCACGAGCTTGGTGGTGTCGAGGACCAGGTACATGTCGTTGCGCAGGTTGGGCGTGGCCGCAGCCGGCACCTTGCCGAGCGAGCCATAGCCCCCGATCTGCGCGGACACATCGTCGGTGAGGGTCGCCAGCGCCCCGATCACGTCCGGCCCCGCCACGATCTTGGTCTTCAGCGCGTCGGTTACTGTCGCGCGGGCTGCAGCGACGGTTGCGGACGGGCGCCCATGCGCGGCGAAGGCCGCCGACGCCGCCGTGGCGGTCTGCACGAATGCGGGGGTAGCGCTTTCCGGCACGGTCCGGTTCAGCGCATAGGCGGTCGGCGCGCAGCCGATCAGGATGAGCATGATCAGTCCCATCCCCTTCTGCCCGTCATTGCCACCATGCGCGAAGCTCACCGCGGTGCACGTGGCGATCAGCAGCGCGCGGATGCCGCGTGGCGGCGGCGCGTTGCCCTCCGGTTCGCGGTACAGCGCAGGATTGCGCAGCACGCGCTTCATCGTGAACAGCAGCACCAGCGCGCCGACGAAGCCGATCAGCGGCGCGACGAGCAGCCCGGTGAGCACCTTTTCCGCTTGTCCCCACGCCACCCCGGAGGTGCCACCCGGACCGCTCGAGATCAGCTGGTTGGCGAAGCCGACGCCCAGGATCGATCCGATCAGCGCGTGGCTCGACGAATTGGGCAGCCCGACGAACCAGGTTGCGAGGTTCCAGATCACCGCGGCGAGCAGCAGCGCGAAGATCATCGCGAACCCGCCGGCGGATCCGACATGAAGGATCAGGTCGACCGGCAGCAGCGTGATGATCGAATAGGCGACCGCGCCGCTCGAGAACATCACGCCGAGGAAATTCCATGCCCCCGACCAGACCACCGCGACCGCGGCGGGCATCGAATGGGTGTAGATCACCGTCGCGACTGCGTTGGCGGTGTCGTGGAAGCCGTTGACGAATTCGAACCCCAGCGCGATCAGCAGCGCGAGCCCGAGGAACAGGAAAACCCCCGTCGCCATCTGCTCGCCGACTTGGCTGGTATCGGCGACGACGCTGACCCCGGCATAGGCGAGCCCGCCCAGCACCAGCGCCGCGAAGATCCAGCGCCCCGCCGGATGAAAGTCGCCGTCGAGCCGAGGGCCACGGACGCGGGAAACCGACTCGCCGCCGGCAAGAGCTGTGGAAGCCATGATGCGCGAATGCGTGCGCGATTTCGGTGACAGTTTGATGACAGACCGCGCAAGCCACCGCCGCGTTCGTCATCACCGCGATTGCCGGGACCCAGCGTAACTCAGCGTATCGTTCCTGCCCTGACGTGGCATTTGCCGGGGTGACGAGTAGAGGAAGATCACCCCGGCGGGTACCGCTCGAACCTGGGCAAGCCCGCCAGATCCTTCTCCCAGGCGACCGCTTCGGCAGTCTGGATATGCGCGCCCGGCGGATGGTTGTCGGGCTCGTCGAGCGTGGCAGACTGAATGTCGATGATCCCGGGCAGGAACTGCTCGTTGACGTAGAACAGCCCCGTCCCGCACGTCCCGCAGAACTGCCGCATTGCGGTGCCCGAAGAATTATACGTCACCGGCGTGCCGGTGATCGCCACTTGCTCGTGCTTGAATGCGATCCACCCTACCATCGGCGCACCCGCGCTGTGGCGGCAGTCGCCGCAGTGGCAGATCGCGTGATGGAGCGGCTCGCCTTCCGCCGCATAGCTGATTGCCCTGCATCGGCAGTGGCCCGTCACCGTGTTCGCCATGTCACCCTCCTTGGCAGATCCCGGGTCCCAGCCGAGTCTCAGGATCACGCTTTGTTCTCACGAAGATCGTTCGCGTGCAAGCCCAACGCGCTTGCCCGATGCGCCCGCGTTCCCTACCTGTTCGACGGTGACACAGCTCGCCCCGCTCCCCGACGACCCACCCTATCTCCGCGGCCTCAACGCGCCGCAACGAGAGGCCGTGCTGACGACCGAAGGGCCGGTGCTGATGCTCGCGGGCGCGGGCACGGGCAAGACCGCGGCGCTCACCGCGCGGCTGGCGCACCTGCTGTGGACTCGAAAGGCCTATCCGTCCGAGATCCTGTCGGTCACCTTCACCAACAAGGCCGCGCGCGAGATGCGCGAGCGCGTCGGGCGTCTGGTCGGCGACGCTGTCGAGGGGATGCCGTGGCTCGGCACCTTCCATGCGATCGGCGCGAAGATGCTCCGCCGCCACGCGGAACTGGTCGGGCTGCAATCGAATTTCACGATCCTCGATACCGACGACCAGCTCCGGGTGATCAAGCAGCTGATCGTCGCCGCCGATCTCGACGAGAAGCGCTGGCCGGCACGAAGCCTCGCCGGGCTGATCGACGACTGGAAGAACAAGGGGCTTACCCCTGCCGATATCGATGCGGGCGAGAGCGAACGCTACGCCAACGGCCGCGGCGGTGAGCTCTACCAGGCGTATCAGGCGCGGTTGAAGGCCCTCAACGCCTGCGATTTCGGCGATCTGCTGCTCCACATGCTGGTGATCCTCAAGACTCACCGCGACGTGCTCACGCTCTATCAGCAGCGCTTCCGCTACATCATGGTCGACGAGTATCAGGACACCAACAGCGTCCAGTATCTCTGGCTTCGGCTGCTCGCGCAGGAACGCCGCAACATTGCGTGCGTCGGTGACGACGACCAGTCGATCTACAGCTGGCGCGGTGCGCAGGTGGAGAATATCCTCAAGTTCGAGAAGGACTTCCCCGGCGCAACGGTGATCCGGCTCGAACAGAACTACCGCTCGACCCCCCATATCCTCGGCGCGGCGTCCGGCGTGATCGCGCAGAACAGTGGCCGGCTCGGCAAGACGCTCTGGACCGAGCTCGACGCGGGCGAGAAGGTCAAGGTGATCGGCGTCTGGGACGGCCCAGAAGAGGCACGCCGCGTCGGCGACGAGATCGAAAGCTGCCAACGCAACGACACGTCGCTCGACGACATCGCCATCCTGGTCCGCGCGCAACACCAGACTCGCGAGTTCGAGGACCGCTTCATAGCGATCGGCATGCCGTCCCGCATCGTCGGCGGCTT
>DATLME010000398.1:0-2481 GCA_035537395.1 Sphingomonas sp.
GGTGACGAGATTGTCCGCGCCACCGCCGCCGGCGTCGAGCAGCGCAGCGGCATGCGGCCCCGTCATCGCGAACCTGTCCTCGGGCGCGCGCGCGATCGCGACCATGTCGCCGTCCGCGGCAAAGGCGAACAGCGTTTCCAGCTCGTGATACCCGTCGGCGCGCCGGCTGCGGACATGGAGCGCGAGATTGATCTTCGCAGGCGCGCGTTCGACGATCATCGCCGCGGCGGCAGCCCGCCCGCGATCTTGCCCGCGATCCGTGCCGCGTCGTCCGCCGGTGCGGTGAGCGCGGCGGCCCGCCACGCGTAACGCGCCTCGTAGCGGCGGCCGAGCGTCCAATAGGCGTCGCCAAGATGGTCCGCGATTTCGGCGTTGGTAGGATCGCCGGCGGACGCTCGCTCAAGCAAGGGCAGCGCACGGCGGGTGTCGCCCGCGAGATGATAGACCCAGCCTAGCGAATCGGTGATCGAGAAATCGTCGGGACGGAGCGCACTGGCGCGTTCGAGCAACCTGGTCGCGCCCGCGATATCCTCGCCGCGCTCGGCACGCGCATAGCCGAGATAGTTGAGCGCCAGCGGCTCGCTGGGCGCAAGCGCGAGCGCCTTTTCGAGCGCGGCGCGCGCTCGCGGCCAATCGCCGGCCTGATCCAGCGCGCCGCCATATTGCAGCCATGCGGTCCATTCGTCGGCCATGCCGTCGGCGTCGATCACGCGGCGATACCAGGGTGCCGCATCTCCGGGGCGTTCGGCAGCCACGAGGCGATCGGCATAGCGCTGCCAGTCGCGGTAGGTCGCGCCACTGCGCTCGGCGCGGTCCTTGGCGAGCGCCAGCGCCTCGCCGGTGCGACCCGCCCCGGCGAGTATCGTCACGCGCAGCGCCGCCGCGGAGGTGGCGAACGGGCTCGACTCCGCAACCCCGTCGAGCGTGGCAAGCGAGCGATCGACCGCATCTTCACGGGCAAGCGCATCGGCGAGCAGCAGTCTCGCGCGATCGTGAGCCGGGTCCGCCCGCAGCGCACCGCGGGCAAGCGCGATCGCCAATGCGCTGGGCGCGCGCGGGCCGGTGAGATCGGTCGCGATCCGCGCCAGCAGCCGTGACACACCGAACGCCAGCGTCGGCTTGGCGGGCGCGCCCGCTCGCAGGCTAACGAGCACCGGATCGTCGCCGACCAGCAGCGCGCGCGCGTCGGCATCGCGACCGGCGGCGAACAGGATCTGCGCCGCCGCCAGCCGCAGGTCGATCGGCGCGCCGTTGCCGCGCATCACGCCGACCGCCGCGACGCCGGCGTCGACCTGGCCCGTGGCGATCAGCAGCAGTGCGCGGTTCTCGGCAGCGAAGCGCGCCGCGATCGGATCGGCGGTGGCATCGACCGCGTCGAGGATCGGAAACGGCGCATCGTTCCGTGCATAGGCGATCCAGGCACGCAATGACGGGATCAGGACCGCAAGCGGCGTCTTGTCGAGCGACGCGACCGCCTTCTCGGCAGCGGCGCCATCACCGCGGCGGGCGGCGCTGGACAGGGCGATAAGCGGGAGATCGGCCGGCGCCTCCCCCGCCGCAGCGAGCACCGCGCCCGCGCGGACGGCGAGCGCATCGTCCCCGGCCGACAAGGCCTCGCGATAGGCACGCAGCGCGATCGCGCTGTTGGCCGGGGCCCCCGCGAGCGCCTTCGCATAGTCCGCCGCCGCAAGATCAACCCGGCCGTCCGCATCCGCCGCACGCGCGCGCAGATAGGCCGCGACGTCGCCGCCCGACGCCGCAGCCGCCGCGGGCGACAGGGCCGCCGCGAGCGCGGCGAGCGCGAGCGAGCGACTACATGTTCGGATAGTTGGGGCCTCCCCCGCCTTCAGGGACGACCCAGTTGATGTTCTGGGTCGGATCCTTGATGTCGCAGGTCTTGCAGTGGACGCAATTCTGCGCGTTGATCACGAACTTGGGATCGCCGGTATCCTCGCCGACGATCTCGTAGACGCCCGCCGGGCAGTAACGCTGCGCGGGTTCGTCGTACATCGGCAGGTCGTACTCGATCGGGATACTGGGATCGCGCAGCGTGAGGTGGACCGGCTGGTCCTCCTCGTGGTTGGTGTTCGACAGGAACACCGACGACAGCCGGTCGAAGGTCAGTACCCCGTCGGGCTTGGGGTAGACGATCGGCTTGACCAGATCCTTGCGCCACAGCGTCGCGTGATCGGGGTGGTGCTTCATCGTGAAGGGCATCTTCAGCCCGAGATATTCGAGCCACATGGTAATGCCCGCAAGCGCCGAGCCCGCGAAGTCGCCGAATTTCTTGACCAGCGGCACGACGTTGCGGACGATCGACAGCTCCTTCTTGACCCAGCTCGCCTCGAACGCGGCAGGATAGGCGACGAGCTCGTCATGCTGGCGCTGCGACAGGATCGCGTCGACCGCGGCTTCGGCGGCCATCATCCCCGACTTCATCGCGGTGTGCGTGCCCTTGATCCGCGGCACGTTGAGGAAGCC
>DATLME010000399.1:0-6893 GCA_035537395.1 Sphingomonas sp.
GCTGTTCCTGCGCGAACCAGAGCTTCGCCGCGGTCTGGAGTTGCTGTATTTCGGCTATTCGCACCTGACGCGGGCGATCGACCGCGACTTGTCGAAACAGGGACTGGGCCGCGCGCACCACCGCGCGCTCTACTTCATCGCGCGCAAGCCCGACCTGACGGTAAGCGAATTGCTGTCGTTGCTGACGATCACCAAACAGTCCCTCGGACGCGTGATCAACGAGCTCACCGAGCGCAACCTGGTCGAGACCCGTGCCGGCGAGCGCGACCGGCGCCAGCGGCTGCTGCGGCTCACCCGCGAAGGTACGAAGATGGAAAGCGACTTGTTCGAGGCGATAAGGGTGCAGATGTCGGCGGCCTATGCGCGCGCCGGGCAAGCCGCGGTCTCGGGCTATTGGGCGGTGCTCGAGGGCATGGTTCCCGAGGACAAGCTCGCCGAGCTTGAGAGCCTGCGCCGCTAGCGCCGGGCCTCGGCCGCCATCTCGGCATTGCGCCGCGCCGACGCCGCGAGCGTTGCAGTCATCAACCCCACCAAGGCGTTGTCGCGGTCGAGCACGTTCAGCCCCTCGCGGGTCGATCCGCCCGGGCTGGCGACCCGGTCCGCGAGGGTTGCCGGGCTTTCATCCGCGGCCGCGGCCATCGACGCCGACCCGTCGAGCGTCGCAAGCGCGAGCCGGCGTGCCTGCTCCGGCGCAAGCCCGAGCGCGATGCCGGCCTGCGCAAGTGCATCGGCATAGCGGAACACGAATCCGGGGCCGCACCCGGCAAGCGCGGTAACGGCATCGAACTGGGCTTCGTTCTCGACCCACTCGACTGATCCCAGCGGCGCGGCGAGCGCGGTAGCGGCGGCATGCACTGCGGGATCGGGCGTCGGGGTGAACAGCGCCGTTACCCCCTTCCCGATCGCGACGGGCAGGTTCGGCATCGCGCGGACCACGGCCTCGGCCGGAATTCGCGACGAGATCGTGGCACAGTCCACCCCGGCAAGGATCGACACGAGCAGCGGCACGCGGCGATCCGCAAAGGCCGGGGCAATTGTGTCGAGCTGCTGCGGCTTGACCGCGAGCACGACGATGCCCGGGTCGTCCGCGGGGAGCGATGCGCTATGCCGCACCCCGTCGGGTATGCCGGTGCCGCTGCGCGTGATCACGGTAACGCGCTCGGGTGGCATGCCGTCGTCGAGCCAGCGGCGCAGCATCGCCCCGCCCATGTTGCCGCAGCCGATCAACCAGATCGGCGTCACGCCTCGCCCTGCGTCTCGATCAGTGCCGCGGCAAGCGCGTCCTTGGGCGACTTGCCGCCCCACAGCACGAACTGGAAGACCGGATAGAAGCGTTCGCATTCCTCGATCGCCGATTCGACGAGCAGTTCGGTCGCGTCGAGCGACATCGTGCCAGCGTCACCGCCGTCCACCATCGCCGCGTGGCGGAACAGCAGCACGCCGCTCGTCGACCAGAGCTCGAAATGACCGATCCAGAGCTGCTCGTTGACGAGCCCAATCGTTTCATAAACCTGGGTGCGACGATCGTCGGTGACCTTGATGTCGGGAAAGGCGAGGAACTGCAGCACGCTGTCTTCCTCGCGCCACAGTGCGCGCAGCTCGTAGGTGGCCCAGCTACCCTTCACGTTGGTCACGATCTCGTCGTCGTGACGCTCGTGTTCCCAACCATGCGCCGCATAATACGCCTCGAGCATGTCGATGGGCGCGGCGGGGTCGTTATCGTCTTCGGCTTGGTCGAGCATCATCATGTCCTGGCACGCCTATCGCATGAAAGACGCTGCCGAGGCAAAACCGCGCGGGCAAGCGCAGTGGACAAGCCTGTCGAGAAAGCTGTGGAAAAGCTCAGCCGAGCTTCGCCTCGAGCGAGTCGAGCCGCGCGCGCAGGGCGTCGTTCTCGTCGCGCGCGGCGACTGCCATCGCCTTCACCGCCTCGAATTCGTCACGCGAGACGAAGTCGAGCCCGCCGATCCACTCGCGCGCCCGGCTGCGAGCGCCGGCTTCGGCTTCGCGGCCGACGCCGGCCAGGGTTCCGGCGGCGCCGTTCATCAGCTTCACGACATCGTCGAACAGGCGGTTCTCGGTTTGCATCATCGTTCCTCGACGCCAACAACCGGCGCCTTCGCTACAGCATTTGGGAGGTACGCGCCGTCGGCACAAGAGTTTCCGCATCCGGATTGAGCTGGCCGATCCGCCAGGTCAGCACGCCGGCGAAGCTGATCCAGACGAGATAGGGCACCATCAGCCACGCCGCGGTGGTGCGGACGCGACCGAACGCAATGGTCGTCGCGATGGCGGCAGCCAGCATGGCGACGATGACGAGCAGCGCGGCATCGACCCGGTGCGCGCCGAAGAACAGGGGCGTCCAGCTGAGGTTGAGCGCGAACTGCACGACGAACAGCGCGACCGCGAACGGACGGGCCTTCGCGCCGCGCGCATTGAGCACCATCGCCAGCGCAAACCCCATCAAGACGTACAGCAGCGTCCAGGCGACCGGAAACAGCCAACCCGGCGGGGTGAGCGCGGGCTTGGCGAGTGCGCGATACCAGTCGCTCGAGTCGCCGGTCGCAACCGTACGCCCGGCCAGGAACCCCAGCAGCACGATCAGCGGCACCGTGACGACCGCCCAGCGCAGGAACGACATCCGCAACTGGCCCCTGGAAGCTATTCCGCTCACCCGCATCCCCCCCTTATGTTTGGCCCGGCTTTGCCGCGACGCGGCGGCGAGGTAAAGCGCCGCGACAGCGCGGGTGCGTCATTCCCGGACGGCTGCCACGAGGAATTCCACATTCCCCTCGGGCCCGGTGATCGGGCTCGGGGTTACCCCTGCTACCCGCCAGCCGATCGACGACAGCCATGCCGTCACTGCGTCGCAGACCCGCTGGTGGACGAGGGGATCGCGCACCACGCCGCCCTTTCCGACTTCCTCACGGCCTGCCTCGAATTGCGGCTTGATCAGCGCAAGCAATCGCGCCGCCGGTACCGCGAAGCTCAGCGGCCGCTCGAGGACCTTGGCAAGACCAATGAAGCTCGCGTCGCAGACGATCAGGTCGATCGCTTCCGGGATATGGCCGGCGGTAAGGATCCGAGCGCTGGTCTGCTCGAGCACGACGACGCGGTCGTCCTGGCGAAGCTTCCAGGCGAGTTGGTTGGTTCCGCTGTCGACCGCATAGACCCGGGTGGCGCCACCGGTGAGCAGCACATCGGTGAAGCCGCCGGTCGACGAGCCGACATCGATCGCGACCGCGCCGGTGACGTCCCAGCCAAAATGCGCGAGCCCGTGCGCGAGCTTGATACCGCCGCGAGACACCCATGGATGGTCGCGCCCGCGCACGTCGAGTGGGGTGTCCTCCGGCAGCGTCTGGCCCGGCTTGTCGACCTTGCGGGTGTCGGCGAAAACCAGGCCGGCCATGATCAGGGCCTGGGCACGGGTACGCGACTCGGCAAGGCCGCGATCGACGAGCATCTGGTCCACGCGCTGCTTGCCCATGCGCGCGCTATCGCCGCCTCATCGCTCCGCCGCAACCCGCCATCTCCTCGTCGCAGCGCTATTGTCCCCCAACCTGGTAGGTATAGCTTTGCCGATGGGGGGCGTGCCGGGTCGGCGTGCCCTAGAGCGCCGATCCGTCGCGCCCCTTCCTGCCAAGGGAGACGGCAAGATGGGTAGTTTTGCACCGCACGACGTCACGAACCCGACAATCCTGACCGTTCCGGGGCTGGGGGGCTCCGGCCGGTCGCACTGGCAGACGCTGTGGGAGGAATCGCGCCTCGACACGGTGCGCGTCGAACTCGGCATGTGGAACACCCCGCATCGCAACGCGTGGGTGACCAAGCTCGACGAAGCCATTCGCCGAGCCCAGGCTCCGGTAATTCTTGCTGCGCACAGCCTTGGCTGCCTGGCGGTCGCCTGGTGGGCGGAGCTGTCGCCGCAGCCCTATGGCTGGCCGGTGGCAGGTGCGCTGCTCGTGGCCCCCGCGGATGTCGACCGTCAGGATGCGCAGGACGAGTTGCGTGCGTTCGCGCCGAGTCCGAAGACGCCGCTACCCTTCCCGTCGATCCTGGTCGCGAGCCAGGACGATCCCTGGATCGGCATCGATCGCGCGCACAGCCTCGCGGTCGACTGGGGCAGCCATTTCGTCGACGCGGGGCCGCAGGGCCATCTGAACGCCGCGAGCGGGGTCGGCTGGTGGGAAGACGGCCAGGAACTGCTCGGACGGGTCATCGCGGCGGGCAGCGACTCGCGTGGCCACCGCCGCAGCCCCGGCGATGCGCGATCGATCCTCGCGATCAACGCCACCGACGCCGCGCACGCACATTATCTCGGTCGGTGAGATACCCGGCGGGGATCAGGCGCGCGCGCCGACCACGCCGCCGGAATTGTGTCGCAACGCCTTCAGCACCGTATCGACCACCGCCGCGGCATCGAGCCCCGCCTCGGCATATTGCAGCTCGGGCTTGTCCTGATCCTGGAACAGGTCGGGCAGGCGCAACGTACGCAGCTTGAGACCGGCATCGATCAGCCCTTCGTCGCTGGCTAGCGTCAGGACGTGCGCGCCGAACCCGCCGACCGCACCCTCCTCGATCGTAACTGCGACCTCGTGCGTGGTCAGCAGCCGGCGGATCAGCGCAACGTCGAGCGGCTTGGCGAAGCGCAGGTCGGCAACGGTCGTCGACAATCCCTTCGCCTCGAGAACCTCCGCTGCCTTCAGCGCCTCTTCGAGTCGGGTACCGAGCGACAGGATCGCCACTGTCTTGCCCTCGCGGACGACGCGGCCCTTGCCGATCTCGAGCCGCTCGGGCGTGGTCGGCAGCGCGACTCCGGTGCCGTTCCCGCGCGGGTAACGCACCGCGATCGGGCCGCTGTCGTGCATCGCGCAGGTATGCGTCATATGGACCAGCTCGGCCTCGTCGGCCGCCGCCATCACCACGAAATTGGGCAGCGTCGCGAGATAGGTGACGTCGAACGATCCCGCATGCGTCGCTCCGTCGGCGCCGACCAGCCCCGCGCGATCGATCGCGAACCGCACCGGCAGGTTCTGGATCGCGACGTCGTGGACGACCTGATCATAGGCGCGCTGGAGGAAGGTCGAGTAGATCGCGCAGAACGGCCGCATCCCCTGCGCTGCCAGCCCGGCCGCGAAGGTGACGCCATGTTGCTCGGCGATGCCGACATCGAAGAAGCGATCCGGATACGCCTCGGCGAACTTGTCGAGCCCGGTGCCCGACGGCATCGCCGCGGTGATCGCGCAGATCCGGTCGTCCCGCGCCGCCTCGGCGACGAGCTGCGCACCGAACACGTTCTGATAGGCGGGCGGCCCCGGCGGCGCCTTGGCCTGCGCGCCGGTGATGACGTCGAACTTCTGGACGCCGTGATACTTGTCCGCCGACGCCTCGGCGGGGGCGTAGCCCTTGCCCTTCTTGGTCACGACGTGAACGAGGATCGGGCCCTCTTCGGCGTCGCGGACATTTTCGAGCACGGGGATCAGGTGGTCGAGATTATGTCCGTCGATCGGGCCGACATAATAGAAACCGAGTTCCTCGAAGAGCGTGCCGCCCATCGTCATCCCGCGCGCGAATTCGTCGGTCTTGCGCGCGGCATTGTGGAACGGTCGCGGCAGTCTGCGCGCAAACTTCTTGGCGAGTTCGCGCAGGCCGAGGAATTCCCGACTCGACACGATCCGGCTCAGATACGCGCTGAGACCGCCGACCGGCGGCGCGATCGACATGTCGTTGTCGTTCAAGATGACGACCAGACGATTGCCCGCCTGCTCGGCATTGTTCATCGCCTCATACGCCATGCCGGCCGACATCGCGCCGTCGCCGATCACCGCGATGCCCTTGCCCGCGGTGCCCGCCAGCTTGTTGGCGATCGCAAAGCCGAGCGCGGCGGAGATCGAGGTGGAGGAATGCGCCGCGCCGAACGGGTCGTATTCGCTCTCGCTGCGCTTGGTGAAGCCGCTAAGCCCCCCGCCCTGCCGTAGCGTCCGGATCCGCTCACGGCGGCCGGTGAGGATCTTGTGCGGATAGCATTGGTGGCCGACGTCCCAGACCAGACGGTCGCGCGGGGTGTCGAAAACATAGTGGATCGCGGTCGTCAGCTCGACGACGCCGAGCCCCGAGCCGAGGTGCCCGCCCGTCGTGCCGACCGCGGAAATCACCTCGGCGCGCAACTCGTCGGCGAGTTGGCGAAGCTGGTCGGGCTTCAGCGTGCGGAGGTCCTGGGGCGTCGCGACGGTATCGAGCAACGGCGTTGCGGGTAGATCGGCCATTCGCCCCGTTTACGCGCGCAGCCCGGTGGTGTCGATTGCAACCGTATGATCTCGCAACGATGCCGAGAAATTCCTCTCGACCTGCGCACCGCCTGCATAACGTGGCGGCCGGCACAGTCTCATCCGGGCGTGCCGGGCTCGCACGCCGCGCACGTACCCCGGACCTCGATCACCGGACGGATCGGCGAGAAACCCGCAGCCTCGGCTGCATTGCGCACCCCGCGAGTGATCTTGTCGTTATCGAGATGCGTGGTCTGGCCACAGCTGTCGCACACCAGGAAGATGCAGTCGTGGAGGCAATCCGGATGCGCGTTCGCGATATAGGCGTTCGCGCTCTCGACCCGCCGCGCGAGATTGGCGCCGACGAACAGATCGAGAATCCGGTACACGCTGTTCGCCGCGACTCGCCGCCCTTCGCTCTTCGAGACCGCATCGGCGATGTCGTAGGCAGAGGCGGGCTTGGCGAAGCCGGCAAGCGCGCGGAACACGCTGGCACGCATCGACGTCCATTGCTCGCCCGATTTCTCAAGCGTTGCCTGCGCGGCAATGGCGAGATCGGCCCCCTGGGGCTCGTGATGGTCGTGCGCGTGGGGCATGACTGCAAGCTAGGAGGCCGGTGCCCCCGCG
>DATLME010000400.1:0-2207 GCA_035537395.1 Sphingomonas sp.
GGCGCGATCCGCCGCGCCGAGATCGGCTTCGGCGGGTTCGAGGCGTGGACCGAGCAGGTCTATGCCGACGAGGCCCGCGCCGCCGAACGGCTCGACGCGCGGCTCAAGATCGAGGAACATTGGCTGCTCCGCGGCGTCACCGGCCGCCGCCACCGCAACCAGGGCCGACTGTCGAAGCTGAAGGAAATGCGCGCCGAACGCGCGGCGATGATGGGCCCGCAGGGCGCGGCCAATCTCACCACCGGAACCGACGATGCCCGTTCCAAGATCGTCATCGACGCCAAGCACGTCACCAAATCCTATGGCGACCGCACGATCATCGGCGATCTCACCCTGCGTGTGGCTCGTGGCGACCGGATTGGCATCATCGGCCGCAACGGTGCTGGCAAGTCGACGCTGCTCAAGCTGCTGACCGGAGAACTCCAGCCCGACACGGGTCACATTCGCCTCGCCAAGACGCTCGATGCGGTGGTGATCGATCAGCAGCGCAGCCTGATGGCGCCCGAGAAGACGGTGCGCGAGGTGGTCGCCGATGGCGGCGACTGGATCGAGGTGCTCGGGGTCAAGAAGCACATCCACGGCTATCTGAAGGAATTCCTGTTCGACCCCAACATGGTCGAGGCCAAGGTCGCGTCGCTATCCGGTGGCGAGCGCTCGCGACTGCTGCTGGCGCGGGAGTTTGCGCGCGCGTCGAACCTGCTGGTGCTGGACGAACCGACCAACGATCTCGACCTCGAGACGCTCGATCTGCTCCAGGACGTGATCGGCGAATATGACGGCACCGTCCTGATCGTCAGCCACGATCGCGACTTTCTCGACCGTACCGTGACGATCACGCTCGGGCTCGACGGCTCCGGCACGGTCGACGTCGTCGCCGGGGGCTATGAGGACTGGGAACGCCAGCGCAAGCCGCGCACCGAAACGAAGCGAGCGCCGGCAAAAGTTGCCGCTGCCGTCCCGGCGCCGGCCGCGAAGGTCAAGCTTACCTACAAGGACCAGCGCGATTACGAGCTGTTGCCGAAGCGGATCGAGGAACTCGATACGCTGATCGTGCGGCATGAGGCGGCGATGGCGGATCCCGACCTCTATGCCCGGGACCCGGCCGCCTTTGCCCGGCACGGCGCGGCGATCGACAACGCTCGCGCGCAAAAGGAAGAAGCGGAACTCCGCTGGCTCGATCTGGCGGAGCAGCACGAAGCGCTAGGCTGATGCCTCGGCGCCGTCGTCCAGCGAACGCCCTGCCCGCCCTGCCAGCTCGATGACATATTGCCATGCGACCCGCCCCGACCGGCTGCCGCGCCGCGTTGCCCACTCGACAGCGTCGGCAGGATCGACCGTCAGCTGGTGCCGCGTCGCATAGCCCTCGACAATCGCGAGATAGCCCTGCTGGTCGAGCGCGTGAAAGCCGAGACTGATCCCGAAGCGATCGGCAAGCGCGAGATGATCGTCCACCGCATCCCGCGGATTGATCGCGCTCTCCTGCTCGGCGATGTCGCGCGGGACCAGGTGCCGCCGGTTCGAGGTAACCACCAGCCGGACATTGCCCGGCCTCGCCTCCGCCCCGCCCTCGAGCAGCGACCGCAACAGCCGCGCCTCGGCGGCACCGTCGAAGCCGAGGTCGTCGACGAACAGCACGAAGGATCGTGGCACGCCGGCCAGGATGGCGAACAGCCCGGGCAAGGTGTCGAGCGTCGCCACCTCGACTAGCGCGAGCGAAGCGGTCTCCGCCTGGACGGCCGCTACCGCGCTTTTCACGAGCGCGGATTTGCCTGTACCGCGCGCTCCCCAGAGCAGCACGTCCTGCGCGGCGGCGCGCGCTGCCAAACGCTGAAGGTTGGCGAGCAGCACCGATTTTTGCCGGTCGATCCCGATCAGCAGGTCGAGCGGCAGCGGCCGGAAGCGCACCGCAGCCTGCAACGCCTCGCCACGCCACAGATAGGCAGGTTCGGTGAGCGGATCGGCCACCACGGGTGGCGGGGGTGACATCCGCTCGAGCGCGGCGGCGATACGCTGCAACGGATCCATCGCTGACCCCCTAACCGAGCCGACGATCGATGTCAGCGGCGATCGGGCACTATCGCGGCAAGCTTGACCCGCAACTGCCGCGCGCCGTCGTCGTTCCCGCTTGCCGCCAACGCGGTTGCGTAGGCGTGGATCATCTCCGCCCGGAGCGGGGCCAGCGCATAGGCTGCTCGGCCGTAACGGAC
>DATLME010000401.1:0-2440 GCA_035537395.1 Sphingomonas sp.
AGCGCTGGCAAGGATGTGCGCGGGCTGCTTCGCGTCCATCAATTCCTCAAGGTCGAGCAATGGGTGATGTGCGCGGCGGATGAGGCCGTGAGCGCGGAATGGCACTCGAAATTGCTGGCGCAGGCCGAGCGGCTGCTGAGCCTGATGGAGATTCCCTATCAGGTGATCGAGACCTCGACCGGCGATATGGGGCTGGGCAAGTTTCGGATGAACGATATCGAGAGCTGGGTGCCGTCACTGGGCAAATATCGCGAGACCCACAGCTGCTCGACATTGCACGACTGGCAGGCGCGGCGGGCCAACCTTCGCTACCGCGACGCGGACGGCAAGGTGCGGTTTGCGCATACGCTCAACAATACCGCCCTCGCCTCCCCGCGAATCCTCGTGCCGCTGCTGGAGAATCACCAGACGTCGGACGGTCGGGTGCGGCTGCCGCAAGCCATCCGGCATCTGATGGGCGGGGACGAGTATCTCTAGGCCGGACGATGCCCCGCCACCGGGCTGGCGGCGTTTGCATGAGGCGACGTATTTGCTGCCGCGTGCAATCTATGGTTTCGGGCATCTGGGTCCGCGTGGTCCAGTGGACGGGCCCCCTGCCCTGGTCATTCCCGGCTTTATCGCCAACGACCGCACGACCATGGCATTGCGCCGCGCCCTGGCCGCCGACGGGTGGCGGGTGCATCCCTGGGGGCATGGCTGGAACATGGGTGCCAAGGCCGAAACGATCGATCGGTTGAAGGCGCGGATGGATGCGATTTCGCCCGATGAACCGATGCTGGTGGTGGGGTGGAGCCTGGGCGGGGTGTTCGCCCGGGCGCTGGCGCTGGCGCACCCCGATCGGGTCAAGGCGGTGGTGACCCTGGGCTCGCCCTTCTCCGGCGATCCGCGTGCCAACAATGTGTGGAAATTGTACGAAATGATTGCCGGCCATCCGGTCGATAACCCACCGATCGAGCGGCGCAGCGACAAGCCCGACGTGCCGACGCTGGCGATCTGGTCGCGCGCCGACGGGATCGTCGCTCCGGCGGCGGCGCGGGGACGAGAAGGCGAGTGCGACCGAACGGTCGAATTGAAATGCACCCACATGGCGTTTGGCGTGTCCCGCAACACCGCAAAACAGGTGGTGCGCGAAATCCATAGCTTTTTGAAAAGCGTCGACTGACCGGCGCAACTTCTTGTTCCGGTAACGAAAGCACTCCATTTTACGGGCATGAAGTGGGAACGTCCTTCCGAAGCGGCTTTGGCGAGTGGCCCGATTACGGCCGTCGATCCCGACGCGCTGGCCCCGCCGCAATGGCACAGCCTGCGCGAGGTAGCGTGGCATTTGCCGCGCCTGCTGGCCGGGCTTGGGCCGTTGGGCCCACGTGGCCCCGAAGATGGACCGCCGGCCCTGGTGATCCCGGGATTCCTCGCCACCGATCGGACCACAATGGATTTGCGTCGCGCGCTGGCGCGTGGCGGATGGCGCGCGCACCCGTTGCTGATGGGGATGAACAGGGGCGCCCGGAAGGACACGATGGACCTGATGTGCAGCCGCCTCGATGCGATCGCGGAGGGGCGCAAGGTGCTGCTGGTGGGGTGGAGCCTGGGCGGGATGTTCGCGCGCGAATTGGCTTATCGTTGCCCCGACAAGATCCGCGCGGTGGTGACGCTCGGCTCGCCATTTTCGGGCGATTACAAGACCAACACCAACATCCGCGAATTTTACGAGCGGATTGCCGGGCATGACGTCAATCTGCCGCCGTTCGAACGTCACCAGGGCAAGCCGCCGGTGCCGATGCTAGCCTTCTGGTCGAGGCGCGACGGGATCGTTGCCCCGGCGGCAGCACGCGGTGCGGCGGGCGAGGCCGACAAGGCGGTCGAGGTCGACACGCTGCACATGGGCTTTGCGGTGGATCGCCCGGCCCTGAGCCGGATGGTGCGCGAGATTGGCGTCTTCCTGACCGAGGTCGAGGGTGCGCCGCCGGTCATGGGAACGTTGGTCGCGGTCCCTTGATTTCGATCGGCCATTGACTCCCCAAGCATCGCGGGAGGATAAGAACAAAAGCAGAACAGAAAAGAGCGAGTCGTGTGGCGGTCAAGCTATCCCTTGTCGCCGGCGAAGGGGCAATCGCGCCCTTTGACCGGGATGACTGTGCTCCTGCGAAGGCAGGAGTCCAGACCGGCGGAGTCGATCCTTTCGAGCATAAGTCCGAGGCGCTTCGCGCGTCTAGGCTCCTGCCTTCGCAGGAGTGCAAAACCCTGGCTGAGGTGTTCGCTTCCTCCCCGCGCGACGGGGGCTGGGCGGGGTTTTTGCTGTCCCAGCTCGATCGCGAGCGTCCTTTGCTGTGGGTGCAGGAACGAATGGCGATCCTGGAGGGCGGGCGGGTGTATCCGCCGGGGTTCGCCGCGCAGGGGACGGATTTTGCCGACTTCATCCATGTCGAGGCGCGCGATTCCA
>DATLME010000402.1:0-2605 GCA_035537395.1 Sphingomonas sp.
GACGGCAATGCGCGCTTGCGGATCGTGCCGCGAGGCACGAAATAGGCCTCGATGCGCTCGTCTCTTTTCCCCGTCGTCGCCGTGCTGGCGCTCGCCGCGTTTCCTGCGATCGCACAGCAGCGCCACGATTCGTCGGCTCCGATCAACTTCGGTGCGGATCATATCGAGCTGCAGGACAAGGCGAACCGCGCGGTGCTGGCGGGCAACGTTTCGGTCAAGCAGGCCGACATGACGCTGAACGCGGCCCGGATGATGGTCAGCTATACCGGCCAGGTGGTCGGCGGCAGCCCCCAGGTCTCGCGGCTCGACGGGTCTGGCGGGGTGACGGTACGCCGTCCCGGCCAGACCGCGCGGAGCCAATATGCGATCTACGATCTCAATCGCCGGGTCGTCACGATGCTCGGTGCGGTCACGCTCACCCAGGGCGGCAACACCGTCAGCGGCGGCCGGTTGACGATGAACATGGATACCGGGCGTGCGGTGATCGACGGCTCGTCGGTCGCCGGCGGCAGCAAGGGCGGCAGCGTCCCCGGCGGCGTGTCGCAGGGCGGCGGTCGCGTGACGGGCACTTTCTCGGTGCCCAAGCGCAACTGATCGCGTGCCGCTCGACGGTTCGCCGCGCGCGGGCTTCCCCTTGGGCGCGTAGTCATGCATGATTCCTGCCAACCGGACGCGCTTTAGCCATTCGGTAACCACTTGCTGCGAGGCCGACGATCATGGACGCCGACACCCTGCCCCCGGCTCCCTTGCCCGAGCCGATCATCGAAGCGCCGATCTCGGACGGGCTGCAAGTGGTGTCGATCGCCAAGTCGTACGACAAGCGCACCGTCCTTACCGACGTGTCGGTGTCGGTAGGGCGCGGGGAGGTGGTCGGGCTGCTCGGCCCCAATGGCGCGGGCAAGACGACGTGCTTCTATTCGGTGATGGGGCTGGTGAAGCCCGACTCCGGCCGGATCATGCTCGACGGCGACGACATCACCGGGCTGCCGATGTACCGCCGGGCGATCCTCGGCCTCGGTTATCTGCCGCAGGAAACCTCGATCTTTCGCGGATTGTCGATCGAGAAGAACATTCTCACCGTGCTGGAGCTGTCGGAGCCCGACAAGGCCGCGCGTCAGCGCAAGCTCGATACGCTGCTCGGCGAGTTCGGGCTGACCAAGTTGCGTACCTCGCCCGCGATGGCGCTGTCGGGGGGCGAGCGGCGTCGCGCCGAGATCGCGCGCGCGCTTGCCGCGGAGCCGTCGATCATGCTGCTCGACGAGCCGTTTGCCGGGATCGATCCGATCTCGATCGCGGACATCCGCGACCTCGTGAAGGACCTCAAGCGCCGCGACATCGGCGTGCTGATCACCGACCATAATGTCCGCGAGACGCTCGACATCGTCGACCGCGCCTACATCATCTACGATGGCCGCGTGCTGTTCAGCGGCTCGCCTGCCGAGCTGGTCGCGGATGCGAACGTCCGCCGCCTGTATCTGGGGGAGGGCTTCTCGCTCTAGATCATGAGCCTCGCGCCGCGCCTCGACCTGCGTCAGTCGCAATCGCTGGTGATGACGCCGCAGCTCCAGCAGGCGATCAAGCTGCTGGCACTGTCGAACCTGGAGATCGAGAGCTTCATCGCCGAGGAGGTCGAGCGCAACCCGCTGCTGGAAGCGGCATCGACCGACGAGGTGGTTCGCCCCGAACGCGCCGAGGCCCCCGATCCCGCGGGCGCCGACGAGCTGGTCAGCGGCGCCGCAAAGGCCGAGCCGCTCGACCTCGATTACGCCACCGAGAGCCACCAGCAGGACAGTGTCGCGGATGGCGGCGCGGGGTTCGACGGCGGCCTGTCGATGACCGGCGGCAATGCGGGATCGGGCGGCGGCGAAGCGCTCGACCTCGACAATGTCGCAACCGGCGCGACCAGCCTCGCCGATCATCTCCTTGCGCAGGCCGGCGCGGTGATCGATCGCGCCGACTGGTTCATCGCGCAGCACCTGATCGACCAGATCGACGACGCCGGCTATCTGACCGCCGGATTGCTCGACGTCGCGACTCGCCTCGGCGTGCCGCTGGTGCGGGTCGAGCATGTCCTCGCGGTGATCCAGACGCTCGACCCGACCGGCGTTGGTGCCCGCGACCTTGCCGAATGCCTGACGCTGCAAGCCAAGGAAGCGGATCGCTACGATCCCTGCATGGCGCGGCTGATCGGCAATCTCGACCTGCTCGCCCGCGGCGAGCTGGGGCGCCTGAAGCGGATGTGCGGGGTCGACGACGAGGACATGGCGGACATGATCCGCGAGCTGCGCGGCTATGATCCCAAGCCGGGCTGTCGCTATGGCGGCGAACCCGCACAGGCGGTGACCCCCGACCTGTTCGTCGCGCGCACCAAGGCGGGCTGGGCGATCGAGGTCAATTCGGCGACCCTGCCGCGGGTCCTGGTCAACCGCAGCTATTATCACGAGCTCAGCCACGGCCCGCAGGACAAGGCGTCCAAGGCATGGCTGTCGGAGGCGCTCGCCAGCGCCAACTGGCTGGTGAAGGCGCTCGACCAGCGCCAGCGCACGATCGTCAAGGTGGCGGCCGAGATCGTCAAGCAACAGGAGGCGTTCTTCCTGCACGGCGT
>DATLME010000403.1:0-6408 GCA_035537395.1 Sphingomonas sp.
CTGATCGCCGAGCCGCCGATCATGCGTTTCGGCGAGCACGCGGGTGGCGCTGGTCGCCATCGTCTCGGCAAATCGCTTCGACACGCCGCCGGCATGCTGGCGATAGATCGTCAGCGGCTCGTCCAGTCGCGCGATCGCGCCGAGCGACTGGATGCGGTGGTAGAGGTCGAAGTCTTCGGCATAGAGGATGTCGGGGCGGGTGAACGGATCCAGCGCCCGCACCGCGTCGGCGCGGATCATCACCGAGCTCCAGACCAGCGGATTCTCGATCCAGCTCAGCCACGCGATCAGCGTCGGCGTGGTGGTCGCGGGATAGGCCATCGGCGCGATGCTGCCGTCGGTGAGCTGGTCGGCGGCGGTCGCCACGAGGACCGTCCCCGGGTTTGCCTCGAGATGGGCGATCTGCCGTGCGAACCGGTCGGGGCGGGAAAGATCGTCCTGGTCGAGCCCGGCGATGAAGCGCCCGCGTGCCTCGGCAGCGGCGCGGTTGCGGGCGCGCACCGGGCCGCCGTTGCGGTCGAGTGCAACGAGGCGGACCCGCGGGTCGGGCCACGTCGCGAGCAGCGCCCGGGTGTCGTCGGTCGAGCAATCGTCGACGACGACCACCTCGAAGTCGCGCATCGTCTGCGCGCGCAGATTGTCGAGCGTTTCCGCGATCAGGGCGCCGCCGTTGTAGGCGGGCATGATCACGCTGAGGAGCGGCGTTGGACGGGTCATGCCGCCGCCTGTGCGCGATCCTCCAGGATCTGGTCGACGATCATCAGCCCGACGTCGTTCTGCCACAGCCACAGACCGTTGGCCTGTCCCGAGAAGCTCGCCTCGCCGCCGAGCGCGCCCCAGGGCACGAAGCCCGCAGCGAGGCCGATGCCGAACAGGCCCGGAATCGCCACGCCGTCGGCATCGACGATCCGGCAATGGCGATCCACCAGCGGCGCGCCGCGATGCCCGGCGAGCGCGAGCGGGTTGCCGTCCTGCCCCGCGACCGGCAGCGCGAACGGCCGGTAGCCAAGCGCTGCGACGACGAGATCGGCGCGCGCGATGATCGCGCGTGCCGCGGCGTCGTCGCCCTCGATGCGGTGGCGTTGGACACGCGGGTCGGCGCGGCGGCCGTCCACCTCGAGCATCCGCAACACGAGGTCGCGCGCTTCGAGCCGGAAGCCCGCGAGCCGATAGACGAACCCCGACACCGGGCAGACGTCGTCCGGACCGAAATCGGTGAACCCCTCCGCGTGTGCAGCCTCGACCGAAGGGTAGAAGGGCCGAAGCGGGCGGCGATGAAGCAGCGTGATCGCACCCGCGCCGAGCGGTAGCGCCGGCGTCGCCTTCAGCAGCAGCGCGATCGTGGTCAGCGCGCTGGTCGACCCACCGATCACCGCGATGCGCGGGTCGCGCACCGCAGCCAGTCGCTCGGCGATCCGTTCGTAGCCGCCGATCGTCAGCACCGCGTCGGACTGGACGAGCCGATCGCCCGCGAGCGCGCAGAGCGACGTGCCCGCGACCTGCTGCACCGCCAGCCGCTCCACCGGCTGGTGGCCGCCGGTCGCGACGACGACGCTGCGCGCAAGCTGGTCGAATTCGACCCCGTCCGCGAGGTTGCGCAGCCGCACGCTCCATAGCCCGTCGGCGAGCCGCTGCGCGCCGAGCGCCGAATGCCCGGTCAGCACCGCACCGCCATGCCCGCGAACGATCTCGGCGAGGCGATCCCCGGTAGCGCGGAGCAGCGGTCCGACCTCGGCGAGCGGCACCCCGAGCCGATCGGCATGCGCACCGACCGCGCGTCCGGCGGGATGATCGACCAGCGCAGCGAGCGCCGGGTGAATATTGTCCTTCACCGCGGTCAGAAAGGTCTGCGCGGTAGAATCCGAGGTGATCGCATAGCCGCCGAGCCGCCCGCCACCGATCGCGGCGTCGCGTTCGACCACCACCAGCCCGGATGCGGCGAGCGCAGGCAGCAGGCCGCGCTTGGTCGCCGCGGTCAGCATTGCGGTGCCCGCCGGGCCGCCCCCGATCACGACCACCGATGCGATCCGCGGCGTCGTTCTCGGCACCGCGCGCGGCCTGGTCGTACGGCACGCCTTGCGGAACGCGTCGGCGACTTGTTCGACATCTGCAAGCGTCATTGCGTCGGTAATCGGCAAGGACAGCATCCGAGCCGACACCCCGTCAGCGACCGGCGTCGGTTCGACCAGCGCCGTATCGCGAAACCAGGGCTGTTCGCCCAGATGCGGGCTGAAGTAGCGCCCGCAGCCGATCCCGCGGTCCTCAAGACCCGCGGCAATCGCATCGCGGCGATGCGCGAGCGCGGCCGGCAGCAGGACGGGCATGAACTGGGGGGCCCGGCGCTTGCCCGCGACCTGCTGAAGATCGAAGCCCGCCAGGGCGTCGCGATAGGCCGCGTCGAGCGCGGCACGGTTGGTCGCGATCGCATCGATCTCGGCGAGCTTGGCGCGCGCCATGATCGCGATCACCTCGGGCAGCTTCGCGTTGATCCCGGGTAGCGTCGCGCTGCGCCCTTGCTCGAACCCGAAGTTCGTCATCGCGCGCAACTGCGCCACCACGGCAGGATCGCCGCTGTGGATCAGCCCGCCCTCGGCCACCGCAAAGGTCTTGGTCGCGTGCATCGAATGGACGATCGCGAATGGCGCCGTCGCGCCGAAGCCGGCGCCGGCGTCGTCGATCGTCCCGAGCGAGGCAGCGGCGTCGATCACGACGCCGACGCCATAACGCTCGTGCAGTCGGCGATAGCGATCGAGATCGATCGCGGTGCCGAACGTCGCATAAGGGACGATCACCCCGATGCGGCTGCCATGCGCCTTGATCAGCGTCTCTTCCGCGTCCGCATCGGCTTCCCACGTCGCTGGGTCGATGTCGCAGATCAGCGGAGTCAGCCCCGCCCACGCGGCGGCCTGCGCCGTGGCCGCGAAGGTCAGCGCCGGCATCAGCGCGAGCGTGCCGGGCCGCGGGTTCATTCCGGCGGCCTGCCGGATCGCGATCATCAGGCCGAGCGTCGCATTGCCGACAGCGAGGCTGGCACCATTGCCTCCGAACATCCGTTCGTTGATCTCCGCCTCGAACGCGCGGACCTCGGGGCCGTTGTTGCTGAAGATGCCCGACGCCTCGACCCGCCGCAACGCGTCGAGATGCTCGCTCAGCCGCGGCGGATTGGGGGCTATCAGCGGAAGACTGGGCATGGCGTTGAATCCCGCATTTGGAGCGCGGGGATCTACTCGCGAGCATACTAAGAAGCGGTTACGTACCGTTCGCCGCAATTCTGACGGCGCCACGGCGCAGCGGACGCGCCCACCACAGGAGCCTTGCCGATGCCCGACACGATCACGCTCGATACCGGCGCCGACGGGATCGCGATCCTGACGCTCGACCGACCCGACCAGCTCAATGCGTTCAACCGCGTCATGCTGGCCGAGATGATCGCGGCGTTCGACGCGACCGACGCCGACGACGCGGTGCGCGCGGTGATCGTGACCGGCGCCGGGCGCGCCTTCTGCGCAGGCGCCGATCTCGCGGGGGGCGGTGCGACCTTCGATTACGCGCAGGGCGAAGGCTGGAACGGCGCGACTTCGCCGACCCGCGACGATGGCAGCATCGACTATGATCATCCCGCGGTGCGCGACGGCGGCGGCATCCTCGCGCTGCGCATCGTCGCCTCGCGCAAGCCCGTGATCGCCGCGATCAACGGCGCTGCGGTCGGCGTCGGGGCAACGATGACGCTGCCGATGGACTTCCGGCTGATCAGCGACACCGCCAGGATGGGGTTCGTGTTCGCGCGCCGCGGGATTGCGCCCGAAGCGACCTCGACCTGGTTCCTGCCACGGCTCGTCGGGATCTCGCAGGCGATGGAATGGACCTATTCGGGGCAATTGTTCGACGCCGCCGAGGCGCACCGGGGTGGACTGGTGCGCAGCGTCCACGCGCCGCACGACCTGCTCGCGGCAGCGCGGGACTTCGCCGTCCGTCTCGTCGGCGACAGCGCGCCGGCGTCGGTATCGCTGACCCGGCAGATGCTGCTCGCTGGGCTCGCTGCGCCGGATCCGATGGCCGCGCACCGGCTGGAAAGCCGCGCGATCTGGGCACGCGGGGCAAGCGCCGATGCCCGCGAAGGGGTCGCCAGCTTTCTCGAGAAGCGCCCCGCGACCTACACCGACTCGGTTGCCCGCGAATGGGAGACCTTCGCACCCTGGTTCGACAAACAAGTATATTGACTGCCGCGGCAATGATTGCCAAGGCAACCAAATGCCGTTTTATTCCGAGGCCGATTTCTCGCCGGATTGTTCGATCGGGTATCTCGCCCGTCGCGCATTCCAGCTGTCGTCATCGGGTCTCGAGCCCGTGTTCGCGCCAGAGGGCATCACGCTGACGCAGTGGTCGGCGCTGGTTTCGATCCATTTCGACCGCGGCAATACCAGCGCGGAGCTTGCGCGTGACCTCGCGCATGACAAGGGCGCGACGACGCGGATCGTCGATACGCTGGTCGAGCGCGGCTGGGTGACGCGGGAGCGCCACCCCGACGATCGGCGCGTCGTGAACCTGTCGCTGACCGAGAGTGGCGAAAACGTCGCGCGGCATTGTCGTGCGCGCGTCATCGAACAATGGAATGCGTGGCTGGCCGATTGGCCGCGCGAGGACGCAAGCGAGCTGGTGCGCTTGCTTCAGAAGCTGCGTGACACCTTGCAGGCGAAGGTTGCGGCAGGAGCAGGCGAATGAGCTATCGGATCACGCTGGCGGCGGCGTTGCTGCTTGGCGGGTGTGCGATCCCGGCGTCGCCCCCGGCAGTCGCCCCGGTCGCGCCCGCGACGCTGGGATTGGGTAACGCGGCTGCGTTGCCGATCGCGCAGGATTGGTGGCGGGGCTTCGGCGATCCCCAGCTCGATCGGCTCGTCGCCGACGCGGTCGCGGGTAATCCGACCCTCGAGGTCGCGCTCGCGCGGGTGCGGCAGGCGCAGGCGGTGCTCGCGTCGCGGCGGGCCGAGGACGGGCCCGATCTGTCGCTAGACGCCACCGTCCAGGCGGCGCGCCTGTCGGGCCGCTACACCATCCCGCCGCCCTTTGCCGGGTCGGTCCGCTCGATTGGCCAGGTCCAGGCCAATCTGGCGTGGAATCTCGATTTGTTCGGGCGCCAGCAGGCTGCGATCGAGGGCGCCCGTGCTTCCGCTCGCGCGGTGTCGCTCGATCTGGCGGCGGCGCGGCTCGCGATCGCAGGGTCGGTCGTCCAGGCCTATGTCGATCTCGCGCGCGCCGAACAGGCGGCGGCGCTGGCGGGACGTACCATCGCCAACCGCCAGGATTCGCTGCGGCTGGTTCGCGTGCGCATCCGCAACCGGCTCGCCAGCGGCCTCGATGCCACGGCGGCAGAGACGTTGCTGGCGCAGGCGCAGGGCACGCTGGTGCGGGCAAATGGTTCGCGCGCGCTGGCGGCGAATGCGCTCGCCGCATTGGCGGGGCGGGGGCCGACCTACGCCGCCGCGATCGGTGCGACCCGTCTCGATCTCGATGCCGCGTTGCCCGTTCCCGCCGTGCTGCCGGCGGACCTCCTCGCGCGGCGTGCCGACATTGCGGCCGGTGAGGCGCGGATCGACGCTGCGGCGGCCGGCCGGCAGGTCGCGCGCCGGGCCTTCTATCCCAACGTCAACCTGTCGGCGCTGGCGGGATTGCAGGCGATCGGGCTCGGCAACCTGCTGTCGCTCGATGCGGGTACGCTCGGGGTCGGCCCGGCGCTCAGCCTGCCGTTGTTCGATCACGGCCGCCGTACCGCCGAGCTGGCGGGCGCCACCGCAGCGCTCGACGTCGCGACCGCCGACTATAATGATCGCGTGATCGCCGCGGTGCGCGAAGCGGCCGATGCGCTTGCGCTGGTGGCGAACCTGGCGGAGCAGCGCACCCGGAGCCGCGCGGTGGTTCGCGGCTTCACCGAGACCAACCGGCTCAACGCGGTGCGCGTCGCCAGCGGCCTCGACAGCCGGCTCGGCATCATCGACCAGGACGTGCGGCTGCTCGATGCGCAGCTCGCCGACGTTTCGCTCGCTGCCGATGCCGCGCGGCAGCGGGTCGCGCTGCTGATCGCATTAGGTGGCGGCTTTTCTCCCGATCAGGACGTTCGACCATGACCGATACTGCCGTGCCGGCTCCAGCGCGGGGCAATCCCGGCGGGCGCAAGCGTGCCTTCATCATTCTCGGCGCGGTCGTGCTGATCGGGCTGGCGGTGTGGGCGGTGTTCCACTTTCTGCTCGCCGTGCCGGAGGAGGAGACCGACGACGCCTATGTCGCCGGCGACGTCGTCTCGGTAACCGCGCGCGATCCGGGCACGGTGCTCGCGATCCATGCCGACAATACGCAGACGGTGAAGGCGGGCCAGCCGTTGATCGATCTCGACGCCGCGACCGTCGACGTCAA
>DATLME010000404.1:0-3630 GCA_035537395.1 Sphingomonas sp.
GCCAGCACCCGCCCGCCGGCAGCAACGAGCCGCCCGCTGTCCAGGCGGGTGCCGGCCTGGAAGATGCGCGCGCCGGTCGCCTCGGCACGGTCGATCCCGGCGATCTCGCCACCTGCTTCGGGCACCCCCGGATAGCCCCGCGCCGCCATCACCACGGTGAGCGCAGGGTCGGGATCGAAGACCGGCGCAGCCTGGTCCGCGAGCCGCCCGGTGGCGACCGCCAGCAGCAAGTCGAGCAGGTCGCCCGCATAGCGCGTCATCAGCACCTGGCATTCCGGATCGCCGAACCGCGCATTATATTCGATCAGCTTGGGCCCGGTCGGCGTCAGCATCAGCCCGGCATACAGCACCCCCGAAAACGGCATTCCCTCGGCACGCATGGTGTCGACGGTGGGGGCGACGATCTCGGCGATCGCGCGCGTTTCGAGGGCGGGGGTCAGCACCGTGGCGGGGCTGTACGCGCCCATGCCGCCGGTGTTGGGGCCGGTGTCGCCCTCACCGACGCGCTTGTGATCCTGCGCGGTGCCGAATGGCATCAGCGTCGTGCCGTCGGTCAGCACGAACAGGCTGACCTCCTCGCCGGTGAGGAATTCCTCGATCACGATCTCGGCGCCCGGCGCGGCGAACATCGCATCGAGCGCGGCGTCCGCTTCGGCGGGGGACATCGCGATCACCACGCCCTTGCCCGCGGCGAGGCCGTCGGCCTTGATCACCACCGGATAGCCGAACGGCACCAGCGCGGCTGCGGCGTCGGCACGGCTGGTGCAGCGGACATAGCCCGCGGTCGGGATGTCCGCGCGCCGGCACAGGTCCTTGGTGAACCCCTTGGAGCCTTCGAGCTGCGCCGCGGCGCGGCCGGGGCCGAAGGTGGCGATCCCGGCGTGGCGCAGGCTGTCGGCCAGCCCGTCGACCAACGGTGGTTCGGGGCCGATCACGACCAGGCCGACATCATGGCGTCGCGCAAAGGCGATCGTCGCGGCATGATCGCCGACCGCGAGGTCGACGCACGTCGCGTGTGTCGCGATCCCGGGGTTGCCCGGCGCGGCATAGAGCGTATCGAGGCCTTGCGATTGCGCGAGCTTCCAGGCGAGCGCATGTTCGCGGCCCCCCGACCCGATCAGCAGGACGTTCATGCCCGATCCCTTTTCCGACGACGCGCGGCTGGTAGCCGAGCCCGTGCCCGGCGACAACGCGCTTGCGCTGTCGGTCGGCGAGCTCGCGTTCAAGCTGAAGCGGATGGTCGAGGGCGAGTTCGGCCATGTCCGCCTGCGCGGCGAGATCTCCGGCTATAAGCGCGTCGCGTCGGGGCATTGCTATCTCTGCCTGAAGGACGACCAGGCGGTGATCGACGGCGTCATCTGGAAGGGCAATGCAAGCGCGCTCGCCTTCGTGCCGCAGGATGGCGTCGAGGTGATCGCGACCGGCAAGCTGACGACCTATCCCGGCCGTTCCAAATACCAGATCGTGATCGAGCGGATGGAATTGGCGGGTGCGGGCGCGCTGATGGCGCTGCTCGAAAAGCTGAAGGCGAAGCTCGGCGGCGAGGGACTGTTCGATCCGCGCGCGAAGAAGCGGCTCCCGTTCATGCCACGCGTGATCGGGGTGGTCACGTCGCCCACCGGCGCGGTGATCCGCGACATTCTCCACCGGCTCGAGGATCGCTGCCCGACCCACGTCATCGTCTGGCCGGTGAAGGTGCAGGGCGAGGGCTCGGCGGCCGAAATCGCGGCGGCGGTGCGCGGGTTCGATGCGATCGCGCCGGGCGGCCCGGTGCCGCGTCCCGACCTCGTCATCGTCGCGCGCGGCGGTGGCTCGATCGAGGATCTCTGGTCGTTCAACGAGGAAGCGGTGGTCCGCGCGGTCGCCGCCTGTTCGATCCCGATCATCTCCGCGGTCGGGCACGAGACCGACACCACCCTGTGCGATTTCGCCGCCGACCTGCGCGCGCCAACCCCCACCGCGGCCGCCGAAATCGCGGTGCCGGTGCTCGCCGACCTGCGGCTGACGATCGAGGCGCAGGCGACTCGTACCGAACGCTGTGCGCGGCGGCATGTCGAGCGCGGGCGTGAACGGCTGGCGGCTTTGGCGCGACTGCTGCCGAAGCGCGATGCGCTGCTCGGGCCGCAACGCCAGCGCGCCGACGATTTCGGCCAGCGGCTCGATCGTGGGCTGGAGCGGCGGGTGACGCTCGCGCGCGGGCAGCTCGACCGCACCGGCGGCGCGCTCCGTCCCGCGGCGCTGTTGCGGCAGCTCGAGGCGAAACGCGGCGCGCTCGCGGCGACCTGGCGACTGGTGCAATCGCTCAATCCCGATGCCGTGCTCGACCGCGGCTATGCCCGCGTCACCGCGCGGGTCGGCGGTGCGACGCTGTCGTCGAGCGCGGCGGTGCGCGGCGCCGGCGCCGTCACGTTGCGCTTCGCGGACGGAACGGTGGACGCGCGGGTTGAGCGATCGGCCGGCAAATCCTATGATCGGGTTGCTCCCGAGCAGCCGTCGCTGCTTTGATCCCCCGATCCGGCGAAGGACTCCGATGCTCGTCTCCAACTCCGATCGCCCCGCCAGGCTGCACTACATGGCCAACGGCTTTCGCGTGCTGAGCCCGGGCGATCATGTCGTCTGCGCCGTCACCGGCGCACGGATCGCGCTCCAGGACCTGCGCTACTGGAGCGTCGAGGCGCAGCAGGCGTTCGCCAGCGCGACGATCGCGAGCGAGGCGATGGCGCCACGATGAGGCGCTGGATGGCGGCGCCTGCGCTGTTGCTGCTGGCGCCGGCGTGCGTAGCGCCCGCGGTGACGGCGCCGTCGCCGCAGGCGGTCGCTTTGCCGGCGGAGACGCGTCATGCGCCGCTCGCGCTCACCCCGTTTCACTGGGAGGGTACGCTCAGCCAGGGCGGGCTGGTGCGCGGTACCGCGCCCGATGGCAGCGTCGCGGTCACGCTCGACGGCCGTGCCGTGCCGATCGCGGCGGATGGCGGGTTCGTCATCGGTTTCGATCGCGATGCCGCCGCAACCGCGACCCTGGTAGCTGAATTGCGCGACGGCCGCCGCGTCACCCAGCCGCTGACGATCGCGCCGCGCGCGTGGCGGATCGAACGGCTGTCGACCTTGCGGCGCTTTCCTGCGCCCGATCCGGTGTTCGCACGGTTGCGCAAGCCCGAGGTCGCGGCGATCGCTGCCGCGCGGGCGCGCGTCACGTCGGCGCAAGGATGGCGGCAGCAGTTTGCCTGGCCGGTCGTCGGGCGGATCTCCGGCTGGTTCGGATCGCAACGGATCTACCGCGGCGAGCCGGGCAGCTATCACGGCGGCACCGACATCGCGAAACCCACCGGTACGGTGGTGCGCGCGCCGGCCGACGGGGTCGTCATCCTCGCCGCCGAGAAACCCTTCACGCTCGAGGGCAAGCTGCTGATGATCGATCACGGCCACGGGCTCAACAGCGCGTTCCTGCATCTCTCGCGGATCGACGTCCGCGACGGCGCGACGGTACGCAAGGGCGATCCGATCGGCGCGGTCGGCGCGACCGGCCGCGCGACCGGTCCGCACCTCCACTGGGGCCTGCGCTGGAACGAAGCGCTCCTCGACCCAACCCAAACCACCCCCCCCATGCAGCTGTAGAGAGCAAAGAGGAGC